>JBDONA010000182.1:0-1507 GCA_039831575.1 Fuerstiella sp.
CGACTGACCAGGCGGCCGATGCATCACCGTATGCGGCACCGCTGGCGGCCAACGACACCGACCAGACTGCTCAGCACATGGCGACGGCCAGGTGGCTGGCGTTTGGAATTGGGGCTGTGGTGGTTGTTGCCAGTTCCGGAATGGGAGCCATTCCCGGGAATATCACGGCTGTCACGACGAAGACGGCCAACCTTTTGACCACGCCGATTTTCGGGCTGTTCTTTTTTGCACTGTTTGTTCCTTTTGCCAGCCCGAAAGGGGTTGGGATCGGAACGTTCTTTGGCACGACAACTGCCGTGCTGATTGCGTTTTCCGGTCCTCTGGTGGTGTTTCTATCGACCAACTTCGGAATGGATCCCATGGCGTTCGGTGTGGAGCTGCTGACGAAAGTAGATCCGGCGACCGGTGTGGAATCCGTTGTGTCAGCGGTTCGCGAACTTAATCGGGAGACCGGAGAGTTCGAACTTGATCCCCGTGATCCGATCAGCTTTCAATGGATTGCTCCGGCTGCTATCACTGTCAACATTGTCACAGGCTGCATTGCCAGTCTTGTGTTTCCCAAGAAAAACGGCGGACTTCCTGCATCGGAACCGACCATCGCTTAGTTGGACGGCGCCGTTTTCTTCTTCATTTTGACCCGAGGAGACAAGTTGCGTCGATCGCCTCGCTTACGCTTCGGGTTACCAAAAACACTGAACAAACGAAACAAGTGGCGCTGCTCAATTAAGCCGCGTTCTCTTTTCCCTCCTGACTTTCCTGCAACAACAGGCCTCCTTCCGTATGAGAAAAAGTAAGACACTGGCACGATTTCGGAACAACGAAACCGTCCGCATGTGTGCCCTGGGGCACTTCATCCCTGGCTTCATTAAGCACGCTGCTCACAATGGGTTCGACTGCATCTGGCTGGACCTGGAACATCGCAATTTCACGGAACGCGACGTTCAGACATTGCTGGCGCACTCACACCTGCACGATATTGACATCATGCTGCGTGCTCCCACACTGGAAAAAACACGTCTGTACCGCTACCTGGAAGACGGTGCCGCGGGGCTGATGATTCCGCATGTCAATACGGCGGAAAAGGCACAAATGCTGGTCGACGCGGTCAAGTATCCGCCGCTGGGCGATCGTGGCCTGGACGGCGCGGGACTGGACGCTGACTATATGGTCGACGGCAGGGAAGGCGTCGCCGACTATCTAAGCGAGGTTAACGACGAAACGTTTTTGGTGGTGCAGGTTGAGACTCCCGAGGCGGTTGAAAACGTTGACGAGATTGCAGCGGTGGAAGGCGTGTCTGCAATCTTTGTGGGGCCTGGCGACCTTGGTCTGCGGCTCAAGCACGATGACGGTGACATGACTCTGGAAGGCGCCTATGAAACAGTGGCGGCCGCGTGCCAACGGCACGGCAAAGCCTGGGGCACTCCCGCGGGGACTATCGAAGATCTTGTGAAACGACAGTCGCAGGGCGGGCAACTGCTGGCTCACGGCGGTGACTTTGGCGCGATCA
>JBDONA010000965.1:0-1505 GCA_039831575.1 Fuerstiella sp.
ACTGACGGATCAGATTGAGGCGGAAGATCGTGGCTTCTTTACACCGACAGAAGACGAACAGACGCGGCATCTGTTGATTTCATACTGGCAGTCGCGCAATGCGTTGTTCGAACTGGTGTCGTCGTTTCACCAGGTTGATCGTTTTGAACCGGATCAACGCCCGCTCGCGCTGATGATCGCCTACGGCGGCGCTCTGGTGCTGGTCGATGTGGCTCGGTTTCTAAGAGAGAACTTTCACCATCGTCACATCGTGCGGGAAAAACTGAATGAACCCGAACCTCACTTCGGGATTCCCGGTGGCACGTACGATCACGTGCAGAAGTCCCTGACCAGTCCGGTCCACGCATGGCATCTGTATCACGCATCATCATTTTTCCAGGAGAACCAGGACGAACTTCACGCGGCAACCGCCGGTGATGCGGAATTACGCGGGGTCATGGAAATCATCACGCAACTGCAAAGTCGACTTGATGTCTCACCGGAAAGGTTTGCTCTGGCCAGAACCCGCGTCCGCGCACGCGCGCTGCGTACGAGCATTGGTCGAGACCTGCTTGGCCGGGCGCTGTACGGCCTGCAGAAATATGTCTCCAGTCTGATGGCCGATCGATACGTCAAGGCGGGGCATGAACCAGGCCTGCCGACCGATATTGATGCTCAACTGGAACAGGAACTTCAGCCCGGTGACATCATCGTGGTTCGCAAGGAACACGCCTTCACCAACTATTTTTTGCCGGGTTACTGGCCACATGCCGCTCTGTACATCGGCACCGTGCCCGAACTACAAGGTCTGGGACTGCACGAACACGAAAACGTGCAGCCGAAATGGAAAACCATCAAAACCGTCGATCCGTCACGTGCGGGACGCGTTCTGGAAGCGATGAAGGACGGTGTGCGAATCCGTTCTTTGTCATGCCCGTTTCACAGCGATGCGTTGGTCATTGTTCGCCCGCAGTTGCCGCAGCGCGACGTCACAGAAGCCATTGGTCGAGGGTTCTTTCACGCTGGCAAAGGGTACGACTTCGATTTTGACTTTGCACGGTCCGACCGACTGGTCTGCACAGAAGTGGTTTATCGATCCTACGAAGGAATCGGCGGCATCAGGTTTGACCTGACACGAAGGGCCGGACGGCTGACTCTGTCGGCGGAAGACCTGCTGCAGAAAGCAATCAACAAAGATGGGCTGGCGACGCACGCCGTTTATTGTCCGGCAAAATCCGACAAAATCCTGTTCGGTGATGATGGCGATGACGTACTGCGGAATACTGTGGGGCGGAAGTCGGTGACGGCAGATATTGAATAAGGCGTTTCACCGTTCAACCGCCAGTTTGGTGTAGTCGATCGGGAACGATCGCATCGTGTCCGCCAGCAGTAATCAACCAAGGCCGCGTCGTCTCGACGACGCCCGACTGTGCGGACGTAGCCGAGGTTGTCGCCCTTATCTGCTGCGACGGTTTCGATCTCAAGTGAGTTATCCGGATGAGCGGTCTGCTGCCATTCCAGCCACA
>JBDONA010000808.1:0-6088 GCA_039831575.1 Fuerstiella sp.
GAAGATCCTTCCCGGCGGCCTCCGCCAATCTCCCGCAATTCGACGGGATCCGGCGTTATTTGATTTTCTCCAAAATCGTGCGCAGCAAGTGACGGTGTGGGTGCACTAATGGGTGCCTATGTCAGACCTGACCGCCCCATCTGCCGCGAATTCCTCGCTGAACGACCGTGACCTGTTGCGTCGGTTTGTTCAGGACGCCGACGAACTGGCTTTTGCCGAAATCGTGAGACGGTATCAGGGCCTGGTAATGGGTGTTTGTCGGCGAGTGATCGGAAATGCAGCCGATGTCGACGATGCGTTTCAGGCCACGTTTATCACCCTGGCACGACGTCCGAGGCAGATTCGGCGGTCAGCGTCAATCAGCAGTTGGCTGTATACCGTGGCGTGGCGAACCAGTATTCGTTTGGTACGACAACGCAGGAAACACCCCGTGGAACCTCTGACCAAACATCCTGTGGACGAACCAACCGGTCCCCTGGACCGAATCGCGTCCGCTCAGAATTGTCTTGTGCTGGATGAAGAGCTGAACGTTCTGCCCTCGAAATACCGCGAAGTATTGGTGATGACGTATTTTGCCGGACAGGGCAGCCAGCAGATCGCGGACCAGTTGAACGTCAGCAAAGGCACGATCGACGGACGAATTTGTCAGGCTCGGAACATGCTGCGGGTCCGTCTGGCTCGTCGCGGCGTCGCAATCGGAGTGCTGTCCGTGGTGGCCGGGCTGAGTGCCGGACCGAGCGCTGCGGCTTCATCCACACTGCTGGAATCAACCATTCAACTGGGTGCTCAGACACTCAGCAGTTCCCTTCCCGGAACCACCGACCTTTCCCATCTCGAACACTTCATTCGACAGGAGACCACTATGTTCACTTCCCGAATGCTTATTTCGACCGCTCTGTGTGCCACAGCCGTTGTCGGTCTGGCCGGGATGAATGGTTATGTGTCTGGTGAGGGAGACGGCGCAACTGTGAATTCTGAAACGCTGATTGAGACGACTGTGTCGACGAACGCTGATGCAGACGGGACGGGTTCATCACGGCGACCCGTGACAGTCGAAATTGCCAGCGTTGAGGAACTCTGGACCGAGGAACTGGGTGTCGGCAGCGATTCAACCGTCCTCTCCAAAACGACAACAAACGGTGGCCCTCGCTTTAAACCATATGCTGCTGACGCTCGTCCTGTGGAACGATGGATGTATGAAATGCTGGAACAGCCCGTGCCGAAGCTGGACTTCCCTGGTGACACACCACTCAAGGAAGTGCTTGAGGCACTTTCGATGCACTACACAAAAACTTATGGAACGACTGACGATGGAGAATTGCGACTGACAATCTGGCAGGATAAAGCTGAATTTGAACTGGAGGGAATCACCAGTCTGGATGATATCACCATTAACGATGTCAACTTCGAGGGCATCACACTGCAGAACGCCCTGGACCTGATCTTCGAGCAGACGATTGAACCGGAACTAACATACGAGATCAAAAACGAGGTGCTTTACATTACTACGTTGGCGAAGGCTGAGAGCGATGAAGGATTGGTAACACGGGTGTACGATGTTGATCATCTCCTGGCTCTCGATTATGCCGACGGCGTTTTTTCTGCTCGTGGTGGTGGTGGCTTTGGAGGCGGCGGAGGTGGAGGCTTCTTCTCCGTCGTTCCTCAGGATGCCACCCAGACAGGCGGTATGGCGCGGGACAACGGCCAACTCACGAAACCCCAGCAGTCGCTTCCCGTCACCTATACGCTCGCAGAATTGGTTCAGGAAATGACATCACCACCCTGCAGATGGCTGGCCAGCGCGGGAGAAGGCGGTGCTATCAAGATCGTCGGTCGCAGTCTTGTCGTGCGGCAGACTCAGGCAGGGCACCGGGAGATCGTACGCCTGTTAAACCTGCTGACCGAGTCGATCGGTGCCATCAGGTGATTCTCGCCCGTAAGGCACCAGCTTTGCATCCACATTGAGTTTGCTAATGCTGACGGTAGCGGAAGTCGCCAGGACTTTCGGCGTTTCCCCTCGTTTGCCGAAACTCGTGGCGAGTTCCGCTACTAGTAAACTCAACATGGACAGACCTCCAGCTCTGCTGGAGAGTCCCACTCGCTTGCGCGTCGGGTTTGTATTGCGGCCCCTTTCAGGGCCTTCCTCAGACGACTGGCTCTGCAGTTGGTTCTCGATCCCGGAACAGCCACATTCAAGTCACGCGGCGACTTTGTTCGAAACGTTCGTGACACCAGTCGTCGTCGCGTCCGACTTATGGATGCGGCAGACGATCTGAGCTCGCAGCCACGGAAACCACCTTTCAAATGTCCGGCCGAATGCGATTCCCAGCAGCCACGTCGGATAGCTGAAGGCCAGGTACGCCGGCGGGACCGGAATATTCTCAACGTCCGCAGCGACACCCAGTTCTCGAGCGATTCGGCTGATGGCGGAAGCGGTGTTGATGCGATAATGAGTCGGAAACACGTCGTCTTCGATTCTTCCCATCCCCAGATGCCGTACGAAGAATTGGTGGAACCAGTGCGGCGTTGCAGCGGCCACCAGTGACGCGTAGGACCAGAACGAAACGGTGTGAAACATCAACAGACCGCCCGGCTTCAGTACGCGCAGGGATTCTCTGACGCTGGCGGTCGGATCTGCCAGATGCTCTGCCACCATTGTGTGGAACACCAGATCGAACGAATTGTCTGCGAAGGGCAGGGCCACGGCATCAGCCACGTGGGCTTCGTGCAGATGTGGGTTGTCCATGACTCTGGGATCGATGTCGACGCCCGCGTATCGTTTGACACGCGACTTCAGTGGCATCTGGGTCTGCAGACCCACGCCGGAACCAGCGCCGATCTCGAGCACGTCACCGCCTTCGGGCGCAGCTTCTTCCACCGTTGTGTTGAAATGCCAAGGGTCGAAATCCGGAAACTCTTTGCTGCGCCATTCCTGCAGGCGTTGTCTGCGGCGCAAAGCCTTGCTGTTCACTGTTCGATTCCTTTCGAACACCAGACCGGTGACTATGGTTGAGGGCCCAGACTTTAGTGTCTCCCGTCTGGTTGCGTCAATGTGGGTCACTCAGTTGGCTTCGCGTGGCAGAACACTGCGAAATGCGCTGTCCACGTCAAATTGAATCGCACCGTCAATCATTCGGCCTGGCAGATGATTGACGTTGAAAAGTCACTGGCCGCCCGATATCGGTACCGTTTTGTTGCAGGAAACCAGAGTTTTTGTTGTCCGCGATCTGAATCTTCCGGCAACGAGTGGCATGGACCGCCACTGATTGCCCTGGCAAATCGATGATGACTTGGAATGCGTCTATGGTCTACACTTCGCAGAGTACCAGAACCATGGTGACTGAGTGGCCAGCGGACCGCTCCCGTGGTTACGTCCCCACAAGACCTGAACTTTTGTTTATGCCCGGAGTTGCAAGGATGCGCCCCGCCCATTTTGCTGCTTTTTCGTTTGTGCTGTGTGTCGCCGTTCAGGCGGCGTACAGCCAGGTTCCATCTCCGGAACAGATTTTCACACAGTTTCGGCCAATTCACCGCAGCGTCGAGTTTGATACTCCGGCACGCGACGACTTCGTCAATTGCAAAGTGGAAGTTGAACGCGGCAACGGTTTCGCGGGTTTCGTGGTCTACGGGCCTGCCGGGCAGGTGTTGCGGCGATTCACCGATACGAACGGTGATAACAAACCCGATCTGTTTCGTTACTACCGCATGGGTCTTGAGGTCTACCGGGACATCGACAGCAACAACAACGAAAAGCCGGATCAGCACCGTTGGCTGAACTGGGGCGGCATGCGTTGGGGCGACGACAAAGACGAAGACGGCAGGATTGAAAGCTGGCGAATGCTGTCGGCGCAGGAAGCCGCTCAGGTGGCCGTTGAAGCCATGATCAAAGGCGACATGCATGCTCTGGGCAGTGTGCTGATCAATGCTGACGATGTCCGAAAAATCAAAGCAACATCCGAGATCGGCCAGCGCTTGCTGTTGTCGGTCAAGGATCCCGCGGCGCAGCTGCGACAGGTTCTGGCCAGCAGCAAGTCGCTGACATCGGTATCAAAGTGGGTGCGCTTCGACCCTCCGGTCCCGGGGTTGGTTCCGAAAGACGACGGCAAAGCGGGCATTGATCTTACGGTTTACGAAAACGCCATGGCCATCGTTGAAACTGCCGGGACTCATCAGCTCGTCTCAATCGGTGAGATGGTCAAGGTCGGCGACGTCTGGAAGTTGACGCAGCTGCCAAAACCATTGGATGCTGACAATGCGGAGGTGCAGATCGGTGGCATACTGATGCAGCCCCAGCTGACAGGTGAAGGCATCAATGCGCCACCCGAAATGGCGAAGGAAATGGAACAGTTGCTGACGCAGTTGCAGAAGCTGGACGAAAACAGTCCGACCGCCAGTGTGACTCCGGCCGGGCTGGCCCGTTACAACCAGCAGCGCGCCGACATTATTGAAAAGATTATTCGAATAGCTCCGACCGAACAGGAGCGAGTTCAATGGATTGAACAGTTCGCGGACGGCATCGCAGCGGCCGTGCAGACGGGGCAGTATGACGCCGGGCTGCGGCGGTTGACGGCGCTTCAGGATCAGGTGAAATCCAGTCCGGAGCTGCTGGGCTATGTCTGGTATCGTCGCTTGCTGGCTGAGTATGCCGTGCGGCTGAAGACAGCCGACGAAAAGGTACAGCAGGAAGCTCAGGAATGGTGGCTGAAGCAGCTTGAAGTGTTTGCTCAGAAGTGGCCCCAGTCCGCAGATGCCTCTGACGCGATCGTTCAGCTGGCGATCAGCCTTGAGCTGACCGGTCGCATTGACGATGCCAAACGGTGGTACGGCCAGTTGGTCAAAGACCACGCCCGAACGAACGCGGGCATTCGCGCTCGCGGTGCGCTGCGTCGACTTGATCTGACCGGCAAGCCGTTGCAACTGGCCGGACATTCGTTAAGCGGGCAACCGATCAACGCCACTCAGTATCGCGGAAAGGTGACGCTGGTAGTCTTCTGGGCGACGTGGGCCAAACCATACACAGACGATTTACCGAAACTCATTGCCGCTCACACGAAGTATCAGAGATCCGGTTTCGAGATTCTGGGTGTGAATCTTGATGCTGATGCCAGCAGCATTCAGCCATATCTGACGAAGCACGGTGGTAAGTGGCAGCACATCCGTGTTCCCGGCGGAACTGACGGGCAACTGGCTAAAGACTTTGGCATCGTCTCCGTGCCGACCATGTTCGTGGTCGACAAAACGGGTCGAGTTGCCGGCGGAGTCACTGCGGACAATCTTGAGCAGGCCGTCGTGTCACTGCTGAAAGGCCAGCCACTGGATGCTCTGTCACGTCAGGGTGCTGCTGGCCTGTCGACGCAACGAAACTGATCGGCCCTGTCTTTACCCCTGGGCACGTGTTTCAACGTTCATGTCGATTGCCGGAGCTGCGTCGCTCTGCTTGAAGATCGTGCTGTTTTCCTTCACCCTCCTTTTCAAGGAGGGTCGAGCCTAAGCGAGGGGAGGTTCCGGCGCGGTTGCCCTCTCCTCGCTTAGGCTCGACTCTCCCCGAAGGAGAGTGAATCATTACGGTCGACTGCACGCTCCCGGAAGGCGGGTGAAACCTGTCGTCGCGACTTGTGTAGATACCAATGCTTCATCGTGTGCTGATTTCGTGACCTGCAAAGCGTAGTGCTTTGCCCGGCAGAGCGCCCGTTACCTGACCGTTGTGGACGACCGGCGTGCCGTTGACGAAGACGTGCCGGATGCCTTTGGCGTATTGGTGGGGATTGTCGAAGGTCGCAGTGTCATTCAGGTCTTTCACGTTGAAGACGGTGACGTCGGCCGCCAATCCTTCTTTGATCAGACCGCGATCCGTCATTCGCAGGATCTCTGCCGGCAGACTGGTCATGCTGCGGACCGCAGCTTCCAGCGACAGGACTTTTTCCTGAATGGCATAGTACGCCAGTTTGCGAGGAAACGTACCGTAGTTGCGGGGATGAGGTCGGTCCGATCCTGGCAGGTAGGCCCGCCCATCAGACGCTGTCGCCACCCAGTCGATCGCCATGATGTGACGCACGTCGTCTTCGCTCATGCTGAAGTTCACCACGCT
>JBDONA010000268.1:0-26330 GCA_039831575.1 Fuerstiella sp.
CGGAGCCCGCTGGCGCGTCCGTCGAGTCAACCGAATGGCGGGTCTCTGCGCCCTCATGTACAGCGAGCAATGGAATCAATACTGGAATACACTCGCCACTTAAAAAACACTATCCGTTACTGCACCCCGGGGGCTGCGTACGACGTCAGTTGTCAAAATTCAGCAGTTCACTTAGTCTGGAAGACTGCTGCGATTTCTCCCGTGCTTTCCGCGGCCGCCTTGCGGTTCAGCAGCGTCCGAATCCAGATTGTCATCATACCACGAACTCACATCGAACTAACAGAATGAGCATGAATACAATTCGAACGACCTGCGCGTGGATCACATTGTCCGTTTTCGTTAGCGGTCTTTTTGCAACTGAAACCACCGCACAGGATGACAAGACGGTGCGCGTCTTCATCTTCGCCGGCCAGTCCAACATGGTGGGGTCTGATTCCAAAGTGGATGACATCAAACGTTTTCCACCGTTTGCAGGACTTGAGAACGCCCAACCGGACGTCAGGTTTTCCTACTGCATTGGGCGAGCAAACAAGACGAAATCGAACGGCTGGGAGGACCTGCAGGCGGTCAATAATATGGTCGGCCCGGAACTGAGTTTTGCCCGCAAAGTCACCGGGAACATCACCGCGCCGATTGCCATCATCAAATGCGCGGCTGGTGGCACGCACCTGGGCGGTGACTGGAATCCGGATACGCCTGAGGGCTTCAAAATGTATCCGCTGGCGCTGGATCTGATTAAGTCGTCGCTCGCAGAACTTGATCAGCAGAACATAGCGTACCGCATTGAAGGATTCATGTGGCATCAGGGTGAGAACGACATGTTCAATGAAGAGTACATGGCGGATTATGGAAAGAACCTTGCGAATTTTCTGTCTCGATGGCGCCGTGATCTCGGGACACCCGAATTGAAGTTCTACATCGGAGAACTCTGCACCAAGACAATCTGGGGCATGGATCTGCGTCCGCGTATGTACGCGATCAGCCAGGGGCAAAAGACGGTCACGGCCACCGACCGCCTGGCAGAGTACATTCCGACGTCTCACGTCGGTGTCGAAATCGGCGGCGGCGTAGGATTGCATTATCACTACGGAACGTTGGGGCAGTTGGAACACGGTGTCAACTATGCCGATGCCTACCTACGAACCATCGGCAAGGGCAAGACGAAGAGCTCTCGGACGCTCAATTCCTGGCCGTATCAGCAGGGAAGCACGGTAAAGCTCTTCGTGCTGGCCGGTCATCGTAATATGGAAGGCGAACGAGCGTTCGTTCAGCAGCTTGGGCCGCTTCGCCGCGAACTGCTCAGCGACAACGAAAACATCGCCTACAAATACAGCATCGGCGGAGGCTACAAAACGTCCAGCGGTTGGGAGCCGCTTGGTCCTGCAGGCTATTACGACACGTTTGGGCCGGAGCTCAGCTTCGCTCACGTTTTAGAAAACAAACTCGAAGACAACATCGCAATTGCCAAGTTCACGCACAGTGGTTCCCAAATGAACGATTGGAGCCCGGAAGGCAGCATGGCCAAAAGTCGGCACCTATATCCTGAGTTCATTGCCTTTATCAAAGATTCCATGAAGGAGCTGCAGGACAAGGGCCACAAGGTAGAACTGGCCGGCATTTTCTATCACGTGGGCGAAAACGAAATGTCCATGCCATCGTACCGAAAAAACGCTGCAACGTGGTTGCAGGCGACAGTCGCGAAGAGTCGACAGGACCTTGGACAACCGGCGCTTAAATGGTACGTCAGCCAGCAGTCACCTACTGATCATGAACGTGTCAATTCCATTGATGTGACCGGCCAGTTGGAAAGCGTCGCTGCGGCGGACAGCAATCTGATGCACATCAAAGCCTTCGACCTTCCCGAACAGCCGAAGCAGCTTGTGCTGGACACCGCAGGTATCCTGGGTCTGGGAGAGTTGATTGCTGAGAAGTTTCTTCGGGGCAGCGACGAATAGTGATCGTCACCCAACATGCTTCAGTAAGCTCACCCGACCAATCGACACCCACTCGGCGACGTAAATATTGCCGTCGTGATCGAAGCACGCATCGTGCGGGTGAATAAACCTGCCCGGCTGCCAGCGATCGGGATGTCGGCGCATGGCGAATTTGTCGGCCAGCACCTGTTTTAGCCATGCCGGGTCGTGTCCCAGGTGAGCAATAACGTTGTTCGTGACATCAAGTAGTGTGATCCGCGCGTGCAAATCAGGCACCAGCATCACGTCGCCGCGGATATCAATGTCGGCGGGAAACAGCATGTCATCGACAAAGCTGAGATGCTGGCCCTCCGCGGAAAAGTACTGCAATCGTGCGTTGGCCCGATCGGCGACACACAATGCCGGCTGGCGGCCCTTGCGATCGTCCCACCACAGCCCATGCGGTGTTTGCAGCTGTCCGAGACCATCGCCCGCACCTCCGAAATAGCCGACGGTCTGTGCGTCTTTGTCGTACTTGATGATGTAGTGCGACCCATATCCATCGCCCACCCAAAAACCGCCATCGGGCGCAAACGCGATATTGGTCGGGCAAAACAGATGTCCCTTGCCGTACTTGCCTGGCGATTTCACCTCAAACGGTCGGGCTTTTTCGTAAGGCGGGATCTTAGGCGCAGATTGTTTCCACACAATCTCGCCCTTCAACGTGCTCTTGGCGATATGACCTTTGTTGTCGCACAGATACAGAAATTCCTCGACGCCATCACGTCGAATATCGACGCCGTGCCCACCTCCGTGAAATTCCCGGCCGAAGGAACGGACGAACTTGCCGTGGTGATCGAATACGACCACGGCGTCCTGCGGGTCGGCGGTCTTTGTGCGGTGTTTCACATATATCAACCCGGCAGCATCAACGGCGACTCCGTGTGTGTCCTGCCAACGAATGTGTTTGGGCATCTGCATGCAATCGTGATGCACTTCATACCGATGACCTTCGGGACCGATCACCGGAAGTTTCGAACCACTTTTGTCCTGTGCACCAAGAATCGCGGGAGCGGAACCGGCAAGCGCCATGCCGCCGGCCGCTGTCAGAAATCGGCGTCGTGATGTCGGTGATTCAGGCATTTTTCTGTGCATCCTGTCTTGTGTATTCTTTTCCGCCGGGAAACGCATGCCTGCCATTGTAAACATAACAGCAGAGTCGGCGACATCGTTCAGGGGACAGCAGGCTCAGAGAATACGGTGCATTGCTGGACTTGAAGCGTCGGTCAGCGAGAATGGTTGGTTCGGCGGATCAACGTGCTGTCCACACGAACGGAGCGAACATGTCCCCTCAATGGCTGGAGCGCTTGAATCAGGCGACGGAATATCGCGATCTGCAATCGGTATTCGCAGAGATAGCGGCCGACGCGCGGTCTGTGACTGATAGCGCACAGCTGGCTGCATCAATTGATGAAGCGATTTACAGAATCCAGCGGGAAAGCCTGCGGGACGAACAGGAACTCGCCGCGCTGCGCGGAGAGTACGAGACGTTTAAACAGCAGCACAAGGGCGTAATCGGCTGGCTGAAGCGGCATATCCCGTTCACCGAAACTCGCCGCCGGGAGAAGCACCATACACAGACCGTGTCGGTTCAGGAGGCTGAGGTGCTGGCCGACAACCTGATCATCGCGCTCGCAGATGATCAAGGAGCGGGTACTCCCTCCCGACAGCCGACGCCTGGGACAAGATCCCGCTGCATGGCAGCGCCGGCTTTCCGAACACAATGATCTGGCCAGTCTGTGCGACTATGCAGACGTGCTCCGCGAAATGGACCAGGAACTGCAGAACTCCCGTACCTTTGTCGCAGAGCTGGCTGGGGACATCGACGCATTCGCAGGCGCGAAATTTTCAGACCGCGAAAATCAGCACCGACATGGCAGCTGCCCGCAACGATCTGGCGGCGTTACAGGCGGAAATTCAACACGAAGAGTTACAGCGTTCAGCCGCAATCGGTCGGTTAAGCGATATGGTGTCGGAAGATTTAGCAACCAGCGACCCCGCCTTCCATCAGCTTGAGCAGCAGATCATTCTGCTGGAAACCGCCTCGCGTCGAGCGAAGGACGACAGGAAGATCTTCGAAGACATGCAGAAAAACGTTAAAGACATGCTCAATCACGCAGAAAAACGGGATGCGATTCCGGAGAAACGCAACCAGCTTGTCGATGAACGGCGGCAACTACAGCATGACGAAGACGACGCTCAACGGCAGCAGAGCGGGGCCAACGACACGCTATCCCAACTCGCCGCCAGCTTTGATCGGGCGACCGAGCGGAGCAGGGGGGGGGTGAAGTGTACCGCGACGATCGGCGTGGACTACGACCATGCACGCAGCCTGCTGAACCTGGGCGAGGACCCCGACGAGGTGTGCGTCGCGCCCCTGCCGAATTCTGAGACAACCTCAGGAGAGCCCAACGCTGCCCCCGCCAGCTTAAGATCGTTGTGAACAGGAACACAGAATCTCACGCTCCCTTCGGGAAGGGCGCGAGGAACCAGGGGGCAGCTAAAGAAGTTTAGACACCTATGCTCGGGAACGACCTGTATCGCGAATAAGACAATCCCGCCGCGCGAATGCCTGGTGTTGAGTCGGCCAACACCAGGCCCCACGTCAGCTGCATTAATTGGGTTTCACCATGACCGTCGCAGAACTGTTTGCCGGGATGTCCACGTGAACAGTTAACACGTGAAAGCGACCGTCGTCGCTGACAATTATTGACTCAAGGCGGCCACCTGCGATGGCGTACGTACCGGCAGGAACGACGAATCTCACTCGGCCGTTCGGAAACGGTTCCAACAGCTGATTCGACACCGTCGCCGCGTTGCTGGGTTCTGTCCCGTCATTGGGATGATCAAAAGAAACGCTTAACGGTGACACTGCCTCTCGCGGGAAAGGGATCGGTGATGTCTCGTGGCCATTGTAGGTGCATGATTCGACCTGGTTGTCACGAAACCGAACGACGCGAAAGCTTGCTGAGTTCGTCTTGCCGATGCGACGCGTCGGGGTCGCTCCAATGTCCATCACCTTGTTTCCAGTTCCGTGCGCATCATGAATCATCCGCACGCGATGCCTGTCCAACAGACTAACGGGAGCGTTGGCCTCGAAGGCATTGATCACTCGCACGGCGGTGTCGGGGCGAGATGCGAGCAAGGCTTCGGCTCTTGACATGTCAGTGTGCCACGGAAAGCCGAAGTTGAGCACGCTGACGTGTGGCCCGTAGTCGGTCATTCCGACCGGATCACCGTACCAGGATTCGTGGCCGGAAAACTGATGATTTCCAAAGTTGATGATGTAGGGCATGTCCAGCCCCGCGAGGGCTCCCGAGACATAGGCCGGGTTGCAGGCATTGCTGCACAACACCATGTCAGGAGCCAGCACGTTGATTGCCGTCACCAGCCGCTGAAGATATTCGGCCTGGTACTGCCCTGACGTGTCCAGATGCCCGAACGTGATGAACAGCGGGTCCTGGGGAAACTCACTCACGACGTGCACACTGCGAGGCGAACGGCACAGGCCGGTGCGTCCGCCGCCAGTCACCTGCACGCTGAGATCATATGCACCGGCTGGCATGTTGCCCGGCAGTGAAATCACCACTTCCCGGTCGTAGTAGTAAGCCGCGGATTTGTCTTCTTCAAACGAAACAACCCGCGAAATCACCGCCGAACCAACTGTTCGTGTCAGCGTCACCTTGTCGATTGACGTGTTAAAACCAAGAAAACGGGCACGGAACGTTTGGCCCGGTTCGCGAATCGCCGGCTGATTCAGGCGGGGAAATCGAAACCGACTTGTGACGGTCGCAGCGTCCCGGCTGAGGTAAATCGGAGTCAGTCTAGTAGAATCGTCGGCGTCGACACTGATATTTTTCACGTGCGCTGTTTGCCAACCCGTTGCCCGAACCTCCAGCGAGTAGTCATCACCTGGTGGGATTCCCGTAAGGGAACACTGGCCGGTCAACCAGTTTCTCACCAATGTGTTTCGGACGATCGTCTCACCGTGCCGCAGGATCGCTCGGCAATCGACAAGATGCGCGTTCTCATCGGCGCTCACATGAAACTGCAGTTCTCCGCGAGCGTCGCTCCATGTGCGCAAGGACTCAATGCGGCATCCGGAAAGGTCGACAATGTTCCGATGTACAATCCGCACAGTGTGTGGCCCAGCAGGCAGACCGTCCGCTAACACGATCTCACGCGGCAACGAACGCGGCGTCAAACTCTGCTCTTCTGCACCGTCTATTGTGACTGCCAGCGTTCCCAGATTCGGCGACCCGTAGGCCGGAACGTTGTGACCGCCCAGACGCAGCGACACACCACTTCCTTCAAAGACAAACTCAACCGACGATTGGTGTTCTGTAGTTTGCAATGCAGCATCTTTAGCAAATCGAAAACGGCTCTCGCGCCAGGCCCCCGATCGCTTCACGCGTTCCTTGTTTATTGCCAACACTGTGTCCGGGACCAGCCTCAAGCCATGTTCGGCGTCCGGATGCATCAGATGCAGCGATCCCAGACACCGTTGATCTTTCGTACGAGGGCCCTTCGCAACCAGTAGGCGATCCCGAGCGACACCGACAATCCCCAGCGAACAGTCAAACTCAAATCGGCCCAGCATGCGGAACTGCGAGTCCGTCTTCAACACGATCTTCGGTGATCCATAACAGCCGAACCACCAGACGCCGTCGTGGAAAGCGGCCGTCTGAATTCCCAGCTGAGTCCAGCCGCTGTTGACGACGTGTTTGCGGAGGAAGTTGAAGTCAGCGTCATATTCGTAGACATAGTTCTGCGCAATACCGTCCGGAAGTCCGCCCACGACGTAGAAATGATCGTTCATGACTCCAATGCCACCAGCGCCGTGAAACACCTCCGACGTCGGACGCTTCGACAGAAACTCAAGACTTTCCTGGCTGTAAACGTACACCCAGGAGTCCGCCTTGCCGTCCGGGTCATTGAAACGACCATGGTTCACCGCGACATAGATCTTCCCACGCGTAAAGCACAGGTCGCCATGGTGATTCGCCACAGCAATTTTCGTCAGCACGCGTCCAGAACGGTCCGTTTTCACTAACTCGGTCGTGAAGGACCAATAGATAGCGTCGACCTCGTTTGTACAAACTCCCTGCAGATGATGCTGATAGTCGCCTTCGCACTCCACATTACCGAACACGACTCTGTCAGCCGCGTCGCAGGTGAGATTCGACAGCATTGCGAACAGCAGCAGAGCGGCGGCAAAGGTCGATTGCATATTTCGTGTTCCATTCAATTGTTGTCGCGGCAGCATCATCTTCCGGATTGAGCTTTGATTGTTCTCGACAGTAAACCACTGGTTCTGCTGGTGAGTACTCGTGAGTGCTTTGCCGTTCCTGAGACACGAACGCAGCGCAAGCAAGTGGGTTTCGTAAGCCCGGGGAATCCACTCGCTCGCGCTTCGAGCTTGTATTGCGCCCCGTTCATGTGGCCTGTCAGTCTGTCAATCGGTGATCATTTTGACAGTGGTCATTTCGTAGTCCAGCGAAAATGTTTCCTTCGCGTCCTTGTTGTCTTTGTTCAGCAGGGGTGAATATGTCCTCACGTGGATTTTGTTTTCACCCGGCACGAACTTCAGCGAGCGCAGCCAGCCGTCGCCGCCGTTCGGAAGGCCCTGATAGTCTGTGAGCATTTCCAGAACCTTGCCGCCAGCATCGTTGACGCTTGTCTGCAGACCTACTCCCAGAACATGACCACTGACGACCAGAAAGATATTCGGCTGCCGGCGAATTAACTTCTGCCAGATCTGTTCGCCGCTGTTGCCGGCAATCTTGTATGAGGTGGCACACCCCGTGTCTCGCTGGTTGGGACGCATATAACAATGTGTCGCGACGATCACACGATGGTCAGGAAACCGCTGTGTGACGCCCGCCGCCCATTCCAGCGTTTCATCGCGAGGAGCAAACTCCAGGTTCAGAATCATGAACTTCATGCCACTGGCCTCAAAAAAGCAGAAGTTGTTGTCGTTAGTGTCGCCCATGTGTCCACCGTACCACGGCCTGTCTGCAAATCGCTCGGGCGAGTAATACTGGTTGTACAGAGTCGAGTCACGAGTCTTGACGACCATGTCATGATTGCCTGGGGCCATACTGTAGGGCACGACACCGTCCAGCAGCCGCATGGCTCGGTCGGCGTTTTCCCATTCGGTTTTTTTGGTGGATGTCTGCACGATGTCGCCCAGATGAACGACGAACTTGATGTTGTCCGTCTTCGCCTGTTGCCGAATCCACAGGGTCTGCGCAACGTAGGTGTCTGCAAACTTCTCTGAGTAGTTTTGCGTGTCCGGTAGCAACACGACGGAAAAACTCTCTGCGGCAGTCTTAGCTTCCTCCACGAAGGCAACTGCCTGATTTGCAAAGACGAACGCGAACAGGCTGACTGCCGGAATCACTCGCGTGGACAATTTGAACATGAGTTGCTCCTGATAGAATACGGTTTTCACGGCAGGGTTGCTGGAACAACGTTGCACGAGAACGGGGTGTTGAAGGTTAAGAACGCAGTGATGAAAGACGTTCTCAGTCGCATCCGATTCGACCACGCCGCCCGGTCAATGAACAGAATGCGACACGTAATCATTAAGTATCCCGGAACTTATAACAAACAACGCATTGCCGTCGA
Organism: Fuerstiella sp.; assembly: GCA_039831575.1. Lineage (GTDB taxonomy): Bacteria > Planctomycetota > Planctomycetia > Planctomycetales > Planctomycetaceae > Fuerstiella. The sequence continues at coordinate 8,604 of JBDONA010000268.1, forward strand.
ACTCAGCGTCAACGTCCTGCAGGTCGACGTACTCTTCACCAATCCTGCTATACTTGGACTCTCAGTCGACGTGTGCAGTGGAGCGTACTCTGTTGCCTCATCGGTTCAACCGTGTTGAATCGCAATCTGTTGATCGACACGTATCTGATAATACGCATCCATGCCTTTTTCCTTCGACAACACCTACGCCGGTCTGCCGGACGCGTTCTTCAAGCGGATCGAACCCACTCCGGTCAGTGGACCGGTGATGATCCGGCTGAACCACGGGCTGGCAACCGAACTGGGAATCGACGTCGCCACGCTGGATTCGCCGGAAGGTCTGTCCATTCTTTCGGGCAACCAGAGTCCGGACGGCTCCGATCCTCTGGCTATGGCGTACTCCGGCCACCAGTTCGGCGGCTTTTCGCCGCAACTGGGTGACGGTCGCGCCATTCTGCTGGGTGAAGTTATCGGCAACGACGGCGTCCGCCGCGACATCCAACTGAAGGGTTCCGGCCCGACACCTTTCTCACGCCGCGGTGACGGACGATCCGCGCTGGGTCCGGTCCTGCGTGAATACATCGTCTCAGAAGCCATGGCGGCCCTCGGTGTGCCGACCACCCGTGCGCTGGCCGCAGTCGCCAGCGGCGACCACGTGGTCCGCGAAGGCATGGTGCCCGGCGGAGTTTTCACCCGCGTGGCACAGTCACATATTCGCGTCGGCACCTTTCAGTGGTTCGCCGCCCGCCAGGATGATGAAAACCTGCGGGTGCTGGCCGATTATGTCATTGCCCGCCACTATCCCGCCGCGCAACAGGAAGAGAATCCATACCGCGGCCTGCTGGACTCTGTGATCCAGCGACAGGCCGAACTCATCGCCCATTGGATGCAGTTAGGATTCATCCACGGTGTCATGAATACCGACAACATGACGGTCTCTGGCGAGACCATTGACTACGGACCGTGCGCTTTCATGGACGTCTACAATCCGGTGAAAAGATTCAGTTCAATCGATCATCAGGGACGTTACGCCTTCGGCAATCAGGGCCCGATCGGTCACTGGAACCTGATGCGTTTCGCAGAAACTCTGCTGCCGCTGCTGGACACCGATGAAAAAAACTCGATTGCCGAGGCCGAAGCTGCGCTCGACGCGTTTTCCAAACTCCACCGAAGCGCGCTGCAGACTCGGTTCACTGCGAAAATCGGTCTGGAAGGCGACGACATCGACGACTGGGACATGGTAGAAGTGTTGCTGAAAGCAATGGCAGAAGGTCAGGCCGACTTCACGCTGGTGTTTCGCCATCTATCCGATGCGCTCGAAAGCGGCCATGACGACGCCGTCACTCGCCTGTTCAACCAACCCGAAGCGATCGTCGCCTGGCTGAGCACCTGGCGCACGCGACTGCACGACGTCGACCGCAGCCAGACCCTGGCTTTGATGCGCCGCACGAACCCAGTGTTTATTCCCCGCAACCATCGCATCGAAGAAGCAATCAAGGCCGGCAACGAGGGCGACTTTGAACTGTTCCATCGCCTCAATCAGGTTCTGCAAAACCCGTTTACCGAACAGACGGATTTCTCTGAATATGAAGCTGCACCGGCACCCGCGGAAGTCGTGTTCGCAACGTTCTGCGGAACCTAAGACGTGTGGATCGCGTAGGCCGTCATTGGGCAGGCTATCAACCGTGAACAAATCCTTCTGGAACAGACCGACTCAACAACACCGAAAGTGAGGTCATTCTTATGTCCGGAGTAGGAACACAAAAAGTTTTTGAGGACGACCGGGTAATCGTCTGGCACCTCGATCTCAAACCTGGCCAGCAGGGCGAACGGCACACGCACCAGCTGGACTACGTCGTCCGTATCATCGCCGGATCAACTCTGGAAGTCTTTGGCCCACGCGATGAATTGCTGGACACTGTGAAGCTGGAAGCGGGAGCCGCCGTTAGCTTTCAGATTGACGGTGATCAGATCGTTTCGGATCGTCCGGGATATCCCGCTGTCCCGGCAACTCACAGCGCAAAAAATGTTGGCCCCGACGCCTTCCGAGAAGTTCTCATTGAATTCAAGAGTTAAAGCAGCCTGCTTCTTCTGGCGCGGGGCGTTTTCTCAGGGTCGAACGCGTCTGTCGCGGCCACGAATCAGCACAACACGTTGTAGTTTACGGAATGCCCAATAATGTGGCATGTGCAAGATAATGCCGAGCCCTGCGGAAAGTAGATTTAAGACTCAGCTAAACACTCGTCAATAGCTTTCAACGCTTCGCCGATCGATGCGTGAATCACCCAGTTGGCCAAATCATCCTGTGGTGTTTCGTCTCGGTTGATGATGACAAGATCCGCGCCGTTTTGTTTCGCCAGTCGCGGCAGACTGGCAGCGGGCTCGACGACCAACGACGAACCCATCGCGAAATAGAGATCTGCGGATGAACTCAACTGAATCGCTTCTTCCAATACATCATCGCGAAGTTGTTGGCCAAACGAAATGGTCGCGTGCTTCAGCAGACCGCCGCACGCCGGGCACGTCGGCACTTGATCGTCGGCCAGAAATTTTTCAACCATTTCGCTGGCAGGGAACTGTGCGTCGCATCCCAGGCACATGATCTTGCGCGCGGTGCCATGCAATTCCAACACTTTGTTGCTGCCGGCGTCCTGATGAAGTCCGTCGATATTCTGTGTGATGACGGCTTGCAGCCGACCCACGTTTTGCCATTTGGCCAGAACCTGATGACCAGCGTTTGGTTGGCTGTTCTTGAAGTCGCTGTGCGAAACTGATTTTTGCCGCCAATATTCATATCGGGAGTCGGCACTCGCCAGAAAGTCCTGGAAGAGGACTGGCTGCGAATTCGCCCAAATGCCGCCCGGCGAGCGAAAGTCAGGGATACCACTCTCAGTGCTGATTCCCGCGCCAGTAAACGCAACGGCGTTTTCCGAACGACTCAAACGATCCGCAATTTCGTGACTTTTCGACATCGAAACCCCTTCGGTTACCGCTCTGAAACAGGAGTCGTCTGTGTTGATTCCGGATAGCCCCAGTCTTCTCCGTAGCGTGCCGTAATTCGCCGCGTAGCCTCAGATTCTATGCCGGAAACCCCAAGACGTTCTCGATCAGCGAGGAATTCGTCATAGAGTGCCGGAAACGCCTCGAAACACGAGGCGTCATCACCATATGTGTGAAGCAGAATTCGAGTCCAGTGCCATGCAGACGAACGAATCTCAAAACGCATTTCTGTCCAACGGATCAACCCGTCGAGTGGTTTCGGAGAGACTGCATTGTCATCGAGTGCGTGACAGTAGCCAGCAAGATAGTTGGCAGCATCAACGAACGAACATCGACCGACGTACATCGCGGGGCGTGCGCATATCGAGCTGAGAAGTTTGTGAAAACGTTCCATATGAAGCCACGCGGTTAGCACTGCCAACGCCGCCCCAAACGAAGCGGAAGACGTCGAAGAACCCGATCATGCTACCAACGGATCACGCGGTGCAAACCAAACAAGGCGTACCGCAGGCCGTGGCGAAAGCGACGTTCCAGGGAGACCATTCCTGATGTTGTTTCCGGCAATGCTAAGGACGTGAATTGGTCACGGACCACCAATACCGCCGCATGTCAATGAACAAACTCATAATGGGTATGATCAAGACGCACCACCAAAACCAGAACCCACTGAGCAATCTGCCGCAAGCCGTAAGATTGACAGATAGATTTGGGCGACCGAAATCTATGACCACATAGCCGGTCATTAAAGCGTAGATAGAGAAAATCGCCAGAGATGTCAGTCCGCATGACAGAACGCGTATGGCCGTGCGCCGATACACATCGGCGACGGTCAGGCGGTCATTCGGAAGTGTGCATCCGGTTTTTCCGGAATCCACGCCTGATGGCTCGTACGGATTCGTACTGTGCATTCGATCTGAGATTCCGTAATTTGACATTGTTTCACGCTGACTTGTGGCCGCGAAAACGGCTTTCGATAGCAGTTACGTTGCTCCCAGGAGCCAGTATCGTCTACGACAATCAGGAAACGGCTCTGTTGGGCACTTGCTGTCTGCAGCACCTAACCTGTCTACGTTTGTCCAATAACCGACCTGGGACGGTCCATCTCCTGGACACCACCTGCTGTAGCAAAGAAGTTTCGAGGCGTTTGACTGCACGTGATTCAGGCAATGATCTGCTGCAGAACTTCGCCACCGATATCGGTCAGTTGTCGCATGCGACCAGCGTGTAGAAAACGCAACTGATCATCGTCGAGGCCCATCAGATCCAGAACCGTCGCATGTACGTCGCGAATGTGAATCCCTTCACCGATGGATCGCAGACCGAATTCGTCGGTCTCGCCGGCTGTCGCTCCACCTTTCACATCACCGCCCGCCATCCACATCACAAGATTCCACGAATTGTGTTCGCGACCGGGCTTCCTGCCGATGGTCCCGTTGCGGAATGGAGTACGTCCCATTTCTGACGCCCAGACGACCAGCGTCTCGTCCAGCAGACCACGTTGCTGCAGATCGGTCAACAGTGCGGCCACGGGCTGATCGACTTCACGCGAATGGCGAGTCATCCCACCCTGCACATCGCCATGATCGTCCCAGCTGTGCCGGCCAATCTGAACGCCGTGGACAAGCAGCGTGTAACGAACTCCACTTTCAACCAGTCTCCGCGCCAGCAGGCACTGGCGGCCAAAACCCGCCGTCGCCGCATCATCCAGCCCATAGAGCTGCTGGGTCGCCCGAGTTTCGCCCGACACGTCAACCAGTTCCGGAGCTTCCGTCTGCATGCGAAACGCCAGCTCATAGGCGTTAATGCGGGCGGTGAGTTCCGTGTCGTCAGGGCGTGACTGCAGATGTCGACGGTTGAGCGACGCCAATGCATCGAATTCGCGGCGCTGTTGAGCCATCGAAATTCCATCCGGTCGCTTCAGATTCAGAATCGGCGATCCTTTCGATCGCAGCAGGGTGCCCTGATGAGCCGCTGGCAGGTAACCATTGGCCCAGACGGCAGCCCCGTTCACCGGCGCTCCCCGTGGATCCTGAATCACAACGTAGCCGGGCATGTTGTGATTGGACGATCCCAGCCCGTAGCTGACCCACGAACCGACCGAAGGGCTGCCGGGAAACTGACTGCCGGTGGTGACGTGCAGCGTGGATGGCCCGTGATTCTGATTGTCCGTCTTAATGCCGCGAATCACGGCCAGCCTGTCCGCATGTTGTGACAGATGCGGATACAGGTTTGAGAACCAGTGACCGGATTCTCCGTGCTGTTGGAATTCAAACGGGCTGCCGATCGCAACATGTGGAAAGGACAAGCGCCCCTGCAATTCACCCGAAATATCGGGAATTTCAGGCAACGGTTTGCCATGGATCCGGTTCAGTTCCGGTTTGTATTCAAAGGAATCGACCTGACTGACGCCGCCCTGCATAAACAGAAAAATGCAGTGCTTCGCACGTCGCGGCAGATGTTGTTCGCGGACGGCCAGCGGATCCAGCGACCCCCTCGTGCGAGTTGATTCATTCGCCAGCAGATCACCAAACGCCAACGCCCCAATACCGCTGAAGGCGGTGTTCAGGAACACTCGTCGATGGGAAGGTTGAATGGTCATTAGAAAGCTTAATTGCTGCTGCCTCAATTTACTCCATGAACTCCGGACATTCTCGCGTCAGGATTCGCTTGATGGCCTCAAGAAAATGATAAGCCTGCTCTGACTCGGCGCCGAACTGTTCGTATGCCATCTGACACACGTTTTTCGCAATCATTCGCAGGCGCCGACCAGTGTTCATCGCCATGAACTGCGTCATTGCGGCGCGCTCCAGATAATAGAGATGGTCGAAAGCCTGGGCTGCGTCTTCTGCAGCGATCAGCACACCATGATTTGCCATCACAAGGACGTCCTTATCAATCAGTTTCGAGCTGATGCGAGCGCCCTCGTCATCATCAAAGGCAGCTCCGTTATAGGTCTCATCATAGGCCACTCGACCATAAAACCGGATCGCATTCTGGCTGCACATTTCCAGCCGACCGCCGTCAATGCATGACAACGCGGTGCAGTAAGGTGGATGCGCGTGCAGCACGCACTTCGCTGACGGTCGGCTGCGATGTACACTCGAGTGAATAAAGAATGCGGATGGCTCTGCGGCGTATTCGCCTTTCGTCAGTTCGCCGTCTGCATCAACGACGATCATATCACTGGCTCGTATCTCAGACCAGTGCAGCCCCTGCGGATTCAGCAGAAACTGATCCGTCGTCTCGGGCACAGCAAGACTGAAGTGATTGCAGATGCCTTCGCTTAGTCCCAGCCGATCAGCCCACCGCAGAATGGCTGCAAGATCGATCCGCGCCTGAGACTCATTTGTTGCCGTATACTGTGCGGCCTGAAGATGTTCAGTCGACATAGATAAACTCGTTCGTGTTCAACAGGACTCGGCAGACAGCCGCAAGCCCGGCCGCATCCGAATCCACGATTGTTTTCATTTCCGCCATTTCGTCAGCTGAAGGAGGCCGACTGAGGGCAATCTGAAATGCCCGTTGGATCTGATTTGCGACTCCACTGTCAACTTCTTTCCCAACGCGGGCGGCGAAGTGGCGGGCTTCCTCACTGACAAAACTTCCGTTGTACATTGCCAGTGCCTGCAGTGAAGTCACGGAATGCTGCCGTCGCGGTCGCGATTCATCACACACAAGGGAATCGAACGACTGCAGGAACGGCATTGTCAGCGTGCGTTGCTGGTAAATGTAGATGCTGCGTTTGCGTCCTTCCGGACCATCCTGTGTGTCCCATTTGCTGTTCGAAAATTTGACTCGTTCTTCGATGCCACCCGGCAGAGGTGGAAAGATCGGCAGACCATAATGTTCGGGGTTAAGGCGCCCGCTGACGCTCAGCACGCTGTCTCGCACCGCTTCTGCTTCCAGTCGACGCCGACGAATTCGCCACAACAGTTGATTGTCCGGATCAATCGCCACGGCGCGTTCGCTGGTATGCACTGACGTCTGTCGATACGTGGTGGACGTCACGATCAATCGATGAATATTCTTCAGGCTCCATTTTCCCTTGACGAATTGCCGGGCCAGCCAGTCCAGCAATTCCCGATGAGATTGTCCGCCACTGAGCTGCCCAAAGTCGCTTGGGGTGGCGACGATGCCACGGCCGAAATGCCAGTGCCAGAGCCGGTTGACCATCACCCGCGCCGTAAGAGGATTGTCGGGGCTTGCGATCCACTGCGCCAGCACCATGCGTCGACTGCGCGTCGGCCACCGTTTGAACGGGTCCAGCCGAATCCTGGCAGGCTCGTCGTGGCCTGTAATGCAGCTCGGAAATCCAGGAGTAACAACTTCGCCCGGATTGTCATATTCGCCACGAATCATCACTCGCGAAGTCGGCACACCTGGCTCGTACGGCGGACCGTACGAATGCCGCAGCGACATGGCGACTGGCTGCAATCGCTTGATTTGCTGCCGCAGAAACCGCTCGCGACCGGACAACCAGCGATGCTGCCGCCGATCTTCCGTCGACACCAGCATGTTGTTGTCGTCAGCAAGAACGGAATCCAGATTTTCACGAGCAGACGCACCCGGGTTGATAAACGTGCTCAGAAATGCCCCATGGCCGCCCACTTCAAAACCGTAGCCTTCGTGCGCATGCCGGGCCGTATAGACTACCACCAGCGAACCAGTCTGATTCTGCGTGAACGCGGCGGCATTGACCGGCCCCGACAGAAAATCGTTCTCAAAACGAACGCCGACCATTTCCGTCGTTCCATCGGCTGTGCTGTTTGACGGCACCACGGCCAACGTGGGTTGGCGTTGGGGATCATCCTGCGTGAGCGTAATGCCGGCGATACGGTCGGTCCACCGCGAAACTCGGCTGCCGTGCGGAGGATTGGAATTTGCAGAATTCGCATCAATGTCGGCCGCATCCAGCCAGAACTGCAGTCCCTCGCCCGGCGGTTCAGTGGAGTTTTCTGCATCAGAGGCATCGCCCGTGCGTCTCGATCTCAACCACGCATCCAGAGCATTGCGTTCGACATCGCTGAGGACGTGATCATAGATGAGCACCTGCGAGAATTCTCCGACGTGATTGGCGTCTGCGACTTTGATCTGCCCCGTTCCTTCCGAGTACTGGCCCATTGATATGTGCCGCGGGTTGGAAAGATCGCCGAACCATTGCCCTTGATTCGTACCAGCGTTGCTGCCGGTACGCAGCTGGACGTGGTTGTCTGTGAAGAACGTCCACTGTTTTCCGTCACAGTTGACAATCGAAGTGTGCAAGTCGCCCTGGTGCACGGGGGTCCGACCAAAAATGTAATTATTGCCGAGTGACCCACCCATCGCCTGCAATCCAAAACCGGCCTGGCCACCAAGTTTCACGGCCAGCGCCTTTGTGAGTTGCTGCAGCTGTTGCGCCGATTCCTCGATTTCACGTTCAAACGTTTTCCGCCGCACATTCGCCCACTCCTGTTCACCCTTGCGATAAAACGGTGCGTTGAGCGAACCACCAATCTGAAAACCGTCGCCTGGTTCGGGACGGGGAATGGACACCGTCGCAAAAAAAGCTTTCAACCGATAAAAGTCACGTGTGGGAATATCATCGTGCTTGTGGTCGTGACACTTCGCACAGCCAACGGTCAGACCGAGAAACACGGAGCCCACGGTGGATGTCATTTCGCTGAGCAGTTCGTGACGTGTCTCGTCACCACGTGGTTCGGTAAACGGGGCCAGTCGCAGAAACGTCATGGCCACAACGCGTTCGGGGGGAGTCCCCGGCAGATCGCCTGCGCCCATAACCTCTTCGAACTCATCCCCCGCGATCTGTTCCCTGATAAATTCGGTGTACGGCTTGTCGTTGTTAAAGGCATCGATCACATAATCGCGATATCGCCATGCATGAGGCAGATCCGGGTCACCTTCGTAGCCAGCCGTATCGGCATACCGAGCCAGATCGAGCCACAGCCGCGCCCATCTTTCTCCGTGTCGCGAATCCTGCAACAAGCGATCGACAAGCGCTTCGTAAGCTCCTGCGGATGGGTCGTGAACGAACGCTTCGACTTCTTCAGGGTTCGGCGGCAGGCCAATAAGGTCAAAATACAATCGCCGGACCAGCTGTTGCCGAGTGGCCTGGGGCGCGGGTTGCAGTCCAGCCTCATTTAGTCGCTGCAGGACAAAGGCATCGATTCCATTGCGAATCCAGTCGGACTGGACCTTCGGTGGGTCCACGATTCGCGGTGTATAGAACGGCCACTCCCGGTTGTCGGGTGTTTGAGCCGCCAGCACGGTTGCGGACAGGACGGCCATGCAGAAAAAACCACGGCGCATTGCTGTGTAGTGTCTCTTCACTTCGTCGGTATCCAGAATCTCATGGAAACGGTGTCGCGACCAGTCTACCAATACTTCAGGCGGGTGTCCGGTCCCTTCCGAATACCCACTTCACTATGCCGCAAAACGTGACATCAAACGGGTGACGGATAATTGCAAATTGCCTGCTCACGTCGCTCCGTCCCGTGAATTCTGAGTGACCGCGTTGTCGAGTTGCTCGACGGCCACGCGTAACTGTGGCATCTGTCGGACAACGCTGTTGAAGTCGCCCTGGGCAGCTGAAACTTCGATTGCCGCTGCTGCGTTCCGAGTTTCTGTCGCGCCGATTGTCTGGGCTGAGCCTTTGATCGTGTGCGCGAGGCGTTCAGCTGTCCCGGCATCTTTCACGACAATGGCCTCGTCCAGTCCCTCGATGAGCCGTTTGCTCTCCTTGAGTGATATCTGCATCAGTTCATTCAGAAGTTCACGGTCGCCATCAACGTTATTGAGGGCGGACTTCCAATCAATGACGTTGGTCGCTGAGCTATTGTCTGATTCCGGTCGGGCCTTCTGAATCGAATCCTGTTCTGTGGGGCAGTAATCTTCGAATTGTTCGTCCGTCTGCCCCCTGATGGCACGATAGAGTTCCGGTTTGCGGACAGGTTTTGAAACGTAGTCGTCCATGCCCGCGGCAAGGCAGCGTTCTCGGTCTCCCTTCATGGCTCTCGCTGTCATGGCGATAATCGGAATCCGTTGGGCTGATTCACTCTCCAGTTCGCGAATCCGGCGTGTCGCGGCGAATCCATCAAGGATCGGCATTTGCACGTCCATCAGAATGAGATCGAAAAGTCCCGACTGCCAGAGCGTTATGGCTTTTTCACCGTTCTCTGCAACCGCGACGGTGTGTCCCCACTTTGTCAGCAGCTCAACCGCCACAATCTGGTTGGCTTCGCCATCTTCGGCCAGAAGGATCTTCAGAGGAGGCAACAAAACAGGCTGCTCACTGACTTCCGGTTGAGAACGTGGGCTTTCTGGTTGTCCTCCGACAGCAACCACGATGGCATCCAGTAATTCGGACTGTTTGACCGGCTTCATCAGACAAGCGCTGATCCCCAGTTCCCTGCGACGTTGCACGTCACCTTCCCGCCCCCCTGACGTCAGCATGATAACGATTATGTCATTCAGCAGATCTGTCGAACGCAGCTGTTCTGTCAGCATGAAACCATCCATGCCGGGCATGTGCACGTCGCTGATCACCAGTGGCAATGATGCCTGCTTCGCAACAACGTTCCGCAGCAGGCCTATGGCCTGCGGACCTCCGGCTGCCGTTTCAACGGGCATTCCCCAGCCTTCCAGCATCTCTTTCAGGATATGACGGTTCGTTTCGTTGTCGTCGACCACGAGCACCGGAAGGCGGGACAGGTCCGGAAACTCAATGGCTTCGTGGGTTTCGGTTGACCTGCAAAACGTGCCGACGAAGTGAAACGTGCTGCCTTCACCCGGCACGCTCTCCACCCAGACACGTCCCTCCATTGCCCTGGCGATGCTTGACGTAATCGCAAGCCCCAGACCGGTGCCTCCAAACTCCCGGGTCGTCGATGTGTCGGCCTGCTCGAACGCGGAAAAAATCCGTTCCCGTTTCTCTTCTGCGATACCGATCCCCGTGTCCCGCACGCCAATGTGCAGGCTGACCTGGGTGTCGTCGCGGAGTTCGCAGTCTATGTCGACCGACACCTCACCGTATTCAGTGAACTTGATGGCGTTGCCGACCAGGTTGACGAGCACCTGTCGCAGCCGAATAGCGTCACCGGACAACCAGGTGGGGACATCAGCATGGATGTGCCACACAAGTTCCAGGCTATTGAAATGGGCCCTGACGCCAAGGGACTTGAGGGTATCACCGACTTCCTCGCGTACGTCAAAATCGACGGATTCCAGCTCCAGCTTGCCGGCTTCGATTTTCGAAAAATCCAGAATCTGGTTAATGATCGACAGCAGTGACTCGGCCGATTCCACAACGATGGTCAGATAGTCGCGCTGCATGGCTTCCAGCGGGGTATCAAGAACAAGATCTGTCATGCCAATAATGGCATTCATCGGCGTGCGAATTTCATGGCTCATATTGGCCAGAAAGTCGCTCTTGGCGATGTTGGCCGATTCCGCAGCTTCCTTTGCCGCCTGCAACGCTTCCAGCGTCTGCTTCTTTGCGGTGATGTCTTCGGAAATTCCCAGCAGCAGCCGAGGTTTACCATCTTCGTCACAGATTGGAATCTTTTTGGTGTGCAGAATCAGGAGACCATTCCGAGTGAGCAATTCTTCCTCTTCGATCTCAACCATCTTCAGACTGTCCAGGACATGCCTGTCCTTTTCTGCAAAGAATTCTGCTTCTTCCTTCGGGTACAGATCGAAATCAGTCTTCCCGATCAGATCCTCCCGCGAACAGCCAACCAGTTCCAGGCCGGCCTTGTTGAATCTGACAATTCGCAGATCACTGGCGTCCTTCATGAACAACATGGTCGGGATATTGTCAATGACGGAATCCAGAAACGCGTTAGCGTTGCGGAGTTGTTGTTCCACGTCCTGGCGATCGCTCAACTCCGACTCCAGTTGTCGGTTCGATAGGGCCAGCCGTGCGGCATTGCGTTCAAGATCGGCCAGTGTTTCCTGGACCGCGTCCGCCATGCTGTCAAATGCCGTGGCCAGGCTTCCGATCTCATCATCGCGGTTGATGCCGCATCGCACGGACCGATCACCGGACTCCAGCCGAGTGGCGACCTGGGCCAGAGACTGCAGAGGAGCGACGACTCGAGATGCCAGCCATGTGGTCAGGGCGACCACGATCATGCCAATCCCCAGGCTGAGGTACGTGTTTGTTCGAATCAGTTGAGACAGAGGTGCAAACGCTTCGTCGCGATCGATCTCTGCGATACACACCCATTCGGTTCCTGCGACTTTTTCCCAGGCCCCCACTTTGGTCTGCCCGCGAACTCCCTCATACCCACTCAATTCCACTGCACCTTCCGAGGTTGCTGAATCAAACAGCTCCCGGCTCTGTCGAAACGCATAGGTTGGTATGTCCGTGCCCGACACATGGAGCTTCAGCTCCAGCATTGTACGCTGTCTGATTCGGCCTTCCAATTTCAACTGCTGTTCGAAATGCGACGGTGAAAGAAGGACGCCCGCGCTGCTGACGATATACGTATCACTGGTCCCGAACATGTCGGAATAGTCGGCAGCGCGCATCAGGTTGTCGCCGATGTCCAGTACTCGCACGCGGATTCGCAACACGCCGTAGAGATCAGCTCCGTCGCGAATTGGCGCTGCAATAAGCATGCACGGCACACCAGTGACGGATGCCTTGGATTCATCGGGAAGCAGAATCTCCGCAGCAAACATTGGCGACACCCATGGCTGAGTCCACGCCTGTTCAATCCCGCGGTCGACGTATTCCGCCGATGGAACTTCAACATCCTCTCCGATACTCGCCAGCAGAATGGCTCCCGTATTGGGATGGTGAATTGTAATTTCATGTATAAACCGTCGACTGAGCGTGTTCTGGTCGAGTTCCTTCTTCAGTCGGTAGAGCGCAAGGAAATAGTCGTCGTCCTGCGGCGTCAGATGTTGGAGCCGTCGAAGTTCTTCCACCAGGGTAGCGCTGCCAGCAATGCTGATTGCCGACTCACGGCGATCCTTCAGCCACTCCGCAACGCGTGACGCGCTTTCTGAGGCGGAAAGTCTCAGAAGTTGTGCCAGGTCCGCTTCACTACGAGCCTTGTGGGTCCAATAGTGAGTGAGCCCCATCACTGAGGCGGCAATTGTTATCGCCAGCACAGTGATAACAACGACACTGACGCGAAAGCTTCGGGGAAACAGCTTCACTGAGTCACCTCAATAGTCTCCTGTTGTGCGTCAAACAACGCCTTGAACATTGCTGTGACATTCTCCCCAAATGCTTCGCGGGCGTTACGGAAACGTTCAAGAGCCGCTCGCTGTTTGTCGGAGAGTTCTTCCTGACGGTCGCTCAGCACGGTCCATTGTCGTTCGAACGCGTTCCATGCCCGCTCGAAGGCGATTCGATTCTTCGGCTGTGTGGTCAAAGCGGCACTACGAAACTTCGCGCGCGCGTCACCCAGAAAACCGATGACATTCGCCATCGTTGCCAGTAGTTGTTTGCCTTCGCTGTTCACTGTTTCCGTAACCTCCAGATCGATCATGGCGCTGATGTTTGCAAACATTATCGTGCCGTGTTCTTCGGCTGCAGCCAGAAATGTCTCCGGCAGATAGGGACGGGGAGGCAAAGGGTCTTCGCTGCTCCAGACGATTTTAAACTGCCCGTTCCGTTGGACCCTTCCAATTCGCGAAACCTTCCAGGTGTGCTGATTTCGAGGATCAATTCGCACCAGCCCGCCAGGTGCTGCAAAGATCAGTCCTCGGGCCGCACGGCGAATCGCTTCGACGTCTGTACTTCCGGCCTTTTCCACGGCCCTGGCAAACAGATGAACCTGAAAATACGCGGCCTCAATCGGGTCATCCGTGACACGATCTGCTCCGTATCGTGCCTGGAAATCACGAACAAAACGACGATTGGCCGGCGTGTCGATGCTCTGAAAATAATTCCAGCTGCAATAGTTGCCGACTGTCAGTTCGACTCCGATGTAACGCAGTTCGTCTTCCGCAATACTGAATGACATGACCGGAGTCTGCCGATAATCAATTCCCGCCGCGCTGAGTGCCTGAAAAAAACCACGATTGCTGTCTCCGTTGATCGTGTTCAGCACGACATCCGGTTTGCTGAGTTTGATCTTTGCGACAATCTCATCAAAGTCCTGACTACCAAGCGGTTGGTAGTCTTCACCAACGGGCGTCGCTCCGAATTCCGCCAGCCGCAGCTTGATGATCTGATTGGCTGTCCGAGGAAAAATGTAGTCCGACCCAACAAGGAACATTTTCGTGCCGAACGCGCGGCGACACCACTCAACGGCGGGCGTGATCTGCTGATTCGGTGTGGCTCCCGTGTAAATAATGTTCGGAGAACTTTCCTGGCCCTCATACTGAACAGGATACCACAGCAGATGGTTGTGTTCTTCGAATACGGGCAACACCGCCTTGCGGCTGGCTGATGTCCAGCAGCCGAACACCGAGGCCACCTTGTCTTCCACGATCAGCTTTTTCGCCTTACGAGCAAATGTCGGCCAGTCCGATTTGCCGTCTTCGACGATCGCCTCAAGTGGACGCCCCAGAACTCCGCCTCTTTGGTTCACCTCGTCGATGGCCATCCTGATGGCGTCCACCAGCGACTGCTCACTGATCGCCATCGTGCCGCTGAGTGAATGCAGAATGCCAACGCGAATCGGGGCGGGAGGTTGCTCTTCGGTGACCGAAATCTGCAAAGTCGTCGAAAGGACGATGATTGTCGCTAAGAATGACAAACCGTTCATTGACCCCCTCCAGAGAACACTGAAGTAAGTTACCCACTTTGTCGACGATCAACTGTGCAACGCAGGTCGAATCAGTCACGCAGAGCAGGCATGTGAACTCTTTCCCGAGTCCCGACTTCACAATGCATATTAACGCTTAGGTGTCTGCAATGGACAACGAACCTGATAGATTCTGCACGTCCGGTATGTAAGCCAAAGAAAACGGCTTGTTTGTCAGCGACACCGCAGCTGTCCGTCGACACGTCGGGCCGCCACCCCATCGGTGAGCCCCACAACATGGCATGCTGCTCACACGTCGCCAAACACCAAAGGCAATTGCTCACGACCGTGAGCCGGGCGTGGTTTCAGGACGCTCAGAAACAGCGAGCCGGCGGATTCGCCCTCACGTCTCCCACGACATCGGATCCAGCCGAAAGTAATCACTCAGCACATCGTAAATCAGCGGGTGATGCATATTTAACAACTGGGGGCGTTCAAAGAAACATTCGGTCAGTACAGCAAAGAATTCGGCAACATTGGTCGCTCCGTAACAATCGATAAAACCGTGATGACCATGACGGCAGTCTTCAACCAGCCGTTGATATTCCGGCTCCATAACTTCCACCCATCGTCGGAGTTGCTGCCTGGTTTTCAGGGGCGGAGTGCCGTCGACGGTACGACCGTTCATCATGTCAAGTTGATGAGCAAATTCGTGGAACACCAGGTTGCTGCCTGACGATTCACGACGCCCGCCCGACAGAACGTCAGACCAGGACAGGATAACCGGCCCCCGCCACCACGCTTCACCCAGCCGAGCGTGGCCACCTTCGACAACGACTCCGGCCCGCGTAGTCTCCACAGTTTGGGCGACGTACGAATTGGGATAGACCAGAATCGACAGCACATGGTCGAAGTACACATTCTTAAGACCTACGACAAGCAGACACGCCTGGGCGGCAATGGTGACTTTGGTCTCGTCCGTGATTTCAAAACCGTTGCAACCTTCCCAGTTCTTCTCCGCGACGAACACCTGAATCAGTCTTCGCAGTTTAGCTCGCAGCTCGTCACTCAGTCGCTGATCGTGCACCACGTTCGCTTTAAGAATGGCATTCCACTTATCAGGGAAGGGCTGAGAAAGAATTCGCTTCCGCCGTCTGCGCTTGAGCCAGTTCAGAAACATGCAATAAAGACCCTGACACGATCACCCTATTTTCGGATTCAGCTTTGTCTACGGGGACCTGCTGCAGAGTTTCCGCGACAGATTCCACCACTCCCGTGCCGCCATCCTTGCGTGAATGCCGCCCCGCAACCTCGGCGTGCGCGGCCGTGCCCGCCGCTCACCTGATGTCGGATCGACAGGCAAAGTTGTCCCTGCTACTGAATCATTTCGTGTATCCGTCCGGAATATTCGGAATCAATCCTAGACATTCGCGACTCCTGCACAATCGAGCTAGGATGCCGACGTACGTCCTGCACAACCCCAACCACCGTTTCTGCGAACGCATCTGGAGAGATCACATGCAATTGAAAGCACTTGCCGGCGTCCTGTTTCTGCTTGGTCTCACAGATAGTGCACTGGCTGAAACGATCATTCACGCTGGTCGTCTGATCAACGGACATGACGCCGTGGTTCATGAGGAAATGTCGGTCGTAATTGACAAGGGACGTATCGTCTCGGTTGTGTCAGGCTACGTCGAACGACAGTCGAAAGACATGCTGATCGACCTGCGAAACTACACAGTGATGCCGGGATGGATGGATATGCACACCCACCTCATGTCTCAGCATCACAAAAAGGTGTACTCCGACAAATTTTTCATGAACGAAGCGGACTACGCGCTGCGTTCAACGATCTACGCCAAACGGACGCTGCTGGCCGGGTTCACCACTGTTCGCGACGTCGGCGACAACGGAGTCAATTCGGTTTCTCTGCGCAAAGCCATTGATGCAGGCTGGATTATCGGCCCACGTATCTTCACGTCCGGAAAATCGCTGGCGACCACCGGCGGTCATGCCGATCCGACGAACGGATTGAAAGGAGACTTCCGCAGCGATGCCGGTCCGGTCGATGGCGTTGTCAATGGTGCCGACGACGTGCGGAAGGCTGTCCGCCAACGCTATAAGGATGGTGCAGACCTGATCAAACTGACGGCGACCGGCGGCGTGCTGAGCCTCGCGGGCAACGGCAGGAATCCTCAATTCACCGACGAGGAACTGCGAGCCGTCGTCCTCACGGCCAAAGACTACAACATGACGGTCGCCGTGCATGCTCATGGCAACGAAGGAATGAAGAGAGCTGTTCTGGCCGGCGTCGATTCCATTGAACATGGCACGTTCATGTCCGACGAGGTAATGCAGCTTATGAAGGCACGCGGCACGTACCTTGTCCCCACGATTTCAGCAGGTGTGTGGGTCGCAGAAAAATCGCAGGAGGAAGATTATTTCCCCAACATCGTTCGCCCCAAGGCCGCCTCCATCGGTCCAGTCGCCAGACATAACTTTGCCAGAGCCTACGCCGCGGGCGTGAAAATCGCCTTCGGGACAGATTCCGGCGTTTCCGTGCACGGTGAAAATGCACGCGAATTCGAATTGATGGTCGACGGCGGCATGCCTCCCATGAAAGCAATCCAGTCGGCCACGCTGGAAGCCGCCCGACTGCTGAAGGTTGACGACCGGCTTGGAACGCTGGAAGTAGATAAGATCGCAGACGTCGTGGCGGTCAAAGGCGATCCCATCCAGGACATCACCGCGACATACGATGTCGTTTTTGTGATGAAAGACGGCGTGGTTTACAGGGACGAATCAACCGAAAAACATAGCGACCCACAATAACTGAACAGCTGACCCTGGAAGGGGCAGCCATACAAGCTCGAAGCGCGAGCGAGTGGGTCTCGTGCGCCTGTGAAACACACTTGCCTGCTCTGTGTGCTAAAACTTTGCATCGCACTACCTCATGAAGCTATGTTGCTGAAAATCCAAGGTCTCGCTGGTTTGGCGATCGCGCAGCGCCCCGCTTTTTGGTTCGTCGGCGGGTGCGATCGACGAG
>JBDONA010000527.1:0-6081 GCA_039831575.1 Fuerstiella sp.
CCGGTTGGTGAAACGGAAAGGCTGAACGGTGCCAACTCAGGTGTTTCACCGTGGTTCACGTGAACCGTTGTTTCCTTACTAAATTTCACGATACAGAACGTGCAACATCAGCTTCGCCCGGCTGGCGGCACAGTACAGTTCGCAATTGGAGTGATCATTTGACGGCCGACGGAATCCAGACAAGATGACGCAGTCTGCCTCAAGACCCTTAAATCGGAAAATCGTGGCATAACGGATTGCGTTCGAATCACTGTCTCCGCAGGACTCATCCGTCAGTCGAATCCCCGCCAGATCTGCACAGTTGGCATATGGTGAGTTTTCATACCTGTGTCTACCAACGATGACGACGCGGTCTGGTGACAGCCCCTTCTTCCGGACAACCTCACTGATGATCGTCTCAGCTGTCGCAAGCTCCTCTTCAACGGATCCAAGTACATATTCTTGTGGAGCGAACCCTTCCACACTGAATTCAGCAGACTCCATTTCAGTGGCAGTCAAAGTCCTTACGTATTTCGCGATTTGATTTGTATTCCGACAGTTTCTGTCGAGCGTCAACTTCGCCTCGTCGACCAGAAACCCGAAGTCTCGCCGGAAAATGTTCTGCTCCGGGTCGTAAAAAATATACATCGTGCCCGAGTGTTTTTCGGCGATCAGATCTTCTATCGGAAGCCACCATTCCGCAATGAAGTCCTGCCCTTCGTCCACGATTACCGCGTCGTACCTGGGTCCAGCACCGCAACTGACTGCCTGTGAGAACAGATCAGGCGCTTCATGATCGTAGAACTCCGTGAGCAGCTCGCTGTCCGTCGGTACATTGAAACTCAGTCCCGCAGACCCTGCCAGATGTTGACACAGACCGTGAAAGTGAAACACGTCAACCGATAGCCCTTCGTTCTCAACCCTCGACCGCAGCCAATCCGCCAGAGGAATGTTGTAACACAGTAACAAGACCCGCTGTCCCTGCTGGCTGAGGCAAGTGGCCTTTTCCAGGGCAAGAAGAGTTTTCCCTGAACCTGCGCATCCTCTGATCAGCAGTCGTTTGGTGTCTCTCATCAGAGACAGAACTTCGATCTGTCGAGCAGTAAGTCTTCGCAGGCCATCTTCCTGTCGTTCCAACTGCCCGGAAAATGTTTGAATCAACTGAAATTCCTGCCGAAGGCTGGCGACCACGTTCTCAATCAGATCGGGCCGAGGCTTTTGCAGGGGGTCGCCATAGTGCGCCAGTATGCTTTGAATTCTCTCCTGTAACCGCAACGTGTCGGCGTGCAGGATCGTGATCAACGGAAGGGCATGAGGTGGAAGTCGGCCCTGTATTTGGTCAGCTTCAGAAAACACCACTGCGAACCCGTGAGCCAATTTCATCTCCGACCATGCTCGCACACGTTGCCGCAATATCTCGTTTAGTGCTGCAGACGATCTTTGGGACTGATGGTAAGGATCCTTCCCTAGCGACGATCCATCCTTGCGCCGCCAAAGCTCAGACATGCCGTCGTAGTGCACATCCCCTGGTTTTACTTCGATCGCCAACATGCCAAAGACCGGGTGCAAAATCAGGAAGTCGCACTCTCCCTGGCGGAGCCTTCGTGAGTTGACCTTGAGCCATGGAACACTGTGAATAACTGTAAAATCATCATCAAGCTGCTCTGACAGAATCACGAAGAAACGACGCTCTGCAACGCTCACTGTGTCAGGTGCAAAGACTGAAGGGATCATGTGGGCCACTAATTGACTCCAAGGCTGGACCATGCTGCAGAGACATCTTCCGTCACACGACGGCCGGCAACGGGGCAGCGCCGAACGCTCACAATGCATGGGATTGAAGAACGTTCGCAGTAGGTAGCTTGCGGTATTGGGAGGGAGTCTCAGTACACCAACACCACGGCTTGATATCAAGTCACAACTGCAGCGACGTATCTCGCACAATCACGTGTAGGACGCGGTCCAATACGCTGCCACGCCACAGAGCGTCATGCAAAGTCGGCTGGCATTTCCCTGAGCTTAGGTCCAGAGGCTATGAGAGTCGGGAACGAAATTGCCCCGCACTCCATTTCTGTACCAGCGGCAGTAAGAAAATCGAGCCTTCAACTAAACTCGGTTTTCTGGTCTGCTTCAGCGAACTCTCTGGGAGCCAGATTGCCCAGAGCGCGGTGTGGTCGAACATTGTTGTAGTCAAGACGCCAGGGATCAGCGTTTTATCCGGCCACTGCCTGCGCGTTCCCCAAATGGAAAATCTACGGACACCCTTCTCTTTTAAAGCCTTCGGTGCAACACTGCTGCCGAAACGCCTAACCACCATTGTCAAATTATGGGGAACGTCATACGCAACGACGTGGGATAGCCGATGCCAATTTATCGCTACACAAATGATGCCATACAGCCGATTGCCTCAGCTACGTTTTCGGACCTGGGGATCACCGAACGGGCGGACCTGCAACGGCTGCTGCGCGACCAGATCGAGATTATCGCGCCGGATACGCTGGTCATTGCGGAAGAGTTCGGTAACTGGGAGGACAGCAGACGGCGTATCGACCTGCTGGCGATCGATCGTGATGCGAATCTGGTCGTCATTGAACTAAAACGCACCGAAGACGGCGGGCACATGGACCTGCAGGCCCTGCGCTACGCGGCGATGGTGTCCACGATGACGTTTGAACAGGCAGTTTCTACATTCGAGGCGTATCTAGCCAGACGCAACGATGAACGTAATGCTCAGCAGTCTCTGCTGGATTTCCTTCAATGGGACGAGCAGCAGGACGATGACTTCGGGACGGAGGTGCGCATCGTTCTCGCTTCCGCAGAATTCTCATCGGAACTCACAACTTCAGTACTCTGGCTCAACCTGTCCGGTCTTAACATCACGTGTGTGCACCTGCGGCCATACGGTTCGAGCGGTGACGTACTGCTGGACGTACAACAGGTCATACCGCTGCCGGAAGCTGAGGATTACCAGGTCCGACTCAGGGAGCGACACGAACGCGAACGGGCGAGTCGACGCGCGTCGCGGGATTCCACACGATTTAATGTCACCGTCGGCGACACAGTGCACCCAAACCTGGCAAAACGTGACGCCGTATTTACAGTACTGCAGGCAATATGCTCAACGGGCATCAGTCCCGCTGACATCGGCACACTCCTGAGTTGGCGAACGAAGCTGTTTCTGACTGTTGACGGGTCTGTCGACTCGGCAACATTTGAGACGCTCGCTCAGCAGTCCCCGCCCTTCTACTCAGCCCGCTGGTTCTGTAGCAACGCTGAGTTGCTTCACGCAGACGGTAAGACGTACGCGCTGACCACTCGGTGGGGGCCACGCAGCGAACATGCCATGCAGCAAATGGCCGATCAGTACAGCCAAGCCAATGTTTCATTTGAACGAGTTACCTCATAAATGTCCCTCACTGCTGTTCGTCCGCGCGGTGCACGAAGCGGAACCGTCGAAAGCTCTGCAGACATATCCTGTGCTGTAAACTGTTCACTGCGTTTCCAAAGCATCCATGCGTTCATGACAGCGGCTTGCGAACCGAGAGCCGACTTGAAGAAGTCTTCGCGGCGAGTCGACATGGAGTATTCCTTAGCAGATTGACGAGAAGTATTAAGCAGACGCGTCTGACAACCGGGGAACAAGGTGTTCTTCCCAGTAGCTTTTCTTGCCGATGCGGCGGAAGTCGATGTTGTCCAGCGACAGCCACTGTCTTGACCTCGTCTTCGCCGCTTCCACGTTAAAGCCCGTGTAGTCGTCCGCCACGAAGAGCCACTTATGGTGATAGATCCATGGGTCCCTGGACTGCCTTCGAAACGTTGAGGCCCCGTCAGGCTTCACGGTACACACGTCACCGACTGCCGGCTCGTCCGCTGAGTCAAAATCGTCGCAAACGATGAACGACACCGTTTCTGCCTTCAGCTGGTACTTAACAACGGTGTAGTTGAAACCATCAGGGGTGGCCGGCATGGCAATTTGAACAGCGTCAGGAAGTAGGTGCTGGTACGAGCGATGCACATAGACTGCTCCTCCAATTTCCTTACCGACGCCGAATCGACGAGACCTGGCTGGCAACTTTGCTGCGCCCATAGTCAATCAACCTCTGGATGAATTCAACGGAAGAAACAGGTTGCTGCTGCTGGCGGCCGTCAGGTCGCAAAGGGTTGGCGGAGATTGATCAGCCGGTGATTCAAAGCTGCATTCAACTGTTCGAAATTCGTAGCCATCGTCGCGCGCGACACAGTGCATATACACAGGAACAACGGAAATCCCGGCGGGCAGAAACTGACGGATGCCGAGTAGCGGATACACCAGCTTGTGTTTTGCCAACGACTGACGTTTTGCCCCCGTCTTGGCTTCAACCAGGAAAAGACATTCCTGGCCATTACGTCTCGCAAAAAACAAAGCGTCAACTTCAACCTGGCCCGCATTGTGACTCAGAACGACCGGGCAACTTTGGTGAGGCATAAAGTCAAACGAATATGTCGTCTGCCCCGTTGCCGGAATGAAGTGCTGCTCTGTTTTGTCGATGCCAAGGGCAAATGACAGCAGCCCTGAAGCGATCGCCAGATTGACAAGGGACGTCTCAGTCAGTTTGCCAAGAGCCTGAAAGGCACAGAGGCTTTTCCATGACAAATCCGGTAGAAAGATCTGATGAGCGGCAGTGAAGATGTTTTCGTGCATCAGAAAAAAATCGTCGAGATCGTCGGTCTTCACTAACGCGAATGCTGTGTGTTTGCCGCCTTCGTCCCGCCCAAGTCGCAGCACCATGCAGTTGTTATCGCGAAGTTCAGTTCGCAGTTTTTCCCTGGAATCCACTGAGATTGCGGTTGCCGTGTCTGCACGCAGGCCGTGCTCTGACAGGTACCCCTGAAAACTGACCGGGCCGAAAAGACCGGACTGATCAATGGCTGCTATGGCGGGGTCAAAGACTTGAAACAACGATCGGATCCCAAAAATTTGTGCTTCGGGTGGACGAGACGTGTGATTAACGTAAATTGTTGCAGCCAACGGTATCCAAATAGAACTGATCAATCGAGCGATGTCTGACAAAGTCACAAAACCACAGATCGCACGGCACAAGACGGCCATTAGGCGCCAGAGTTATTCTCTGCCGGTCAAGTGCATGTTGCGCGATGGATTGTTGGATAACTCGGCGACCTATTTCGACTACGGCTGTGGTCATGGGCAGGATTTGGAGCTGTTGGCAGATTCTGGCATTTCGTGTAGCGGCTGGGATCCAGTGCATCGAACGGATGGAGAACGTCGCCCTGCCCAGGTAGTCAATCTTGGTTATGTGATTAATGTTATTGAAGACATCAATGAACGCAGGGACGTTGTTCTGAAGGCGTGGGGGCTGTGTGAGCGAATGCTGACGGTAGCAGCTCAGGTTGAGTTTGCTGCACCGGATAAGGTTCAGCAGCAGCATGGCGACGGAGTGCTGACATCGCGAGGAACGTTTCAGAAGTACTTCAACCAGTACGAGCTGCGTGAGTACCTGGAATCGATCCTCGAAACTGACGTGATCTCGGCAGCGCCGGGTGTTTTCTATGTTTTCAAAGACGAAGAAGCCAAGCAGCAGTTTGTTGCCAATAAGTATCATCGTCGCTTATCGGTACCACGGCGTAAGGTGTCCGAGGTTCTGTTCGAACAGAACAAGGACATCCTTGAACCATTCATGGAAGCGCTCACGCGCTACGGCCGCATCCCGGGAGAAGAAGAGCTTCCGGAGTCCCCGGCAATCATCGAGAGTTTGGGATCGCTGCAACGAGCGTTTCACCTGGTCCAGAAGGTGACAGATGAAGCCCCTTGGAAGGAGATTTCACAGCGCCGACGGGAAGACCTTCTGGTGTATCTGGCACTGGCCAGGTTTCGAAGACGCCCCAAGATCACCCAATTGCCGATGAGTGCGCAACGTGACATCAAGGCGTTTCTCGGAAGCTATCGTACAGCCTGTCAACAGGC
Organism: Fuerstiella sp.; assembly: GCA_039831575.1. Lineage (GTDB taxonomy): Bacteria > Planctomycetota > Planctomycetia > Planctomycetales > Planctomycetaceae > Fuerstiella. Next base: position 5,942 of record JBDONA010000527.1, read on the forward strand.
CGACGAACTGTTGTTTTCCGCAGGTGATCCTGATGCCATCAACGCAGCCTGCTGCCGAGCATCTGTCGGCCAGTTGGTGGACAACGCTTTGACAGTTCACGAATCGGCATTGCCGCATTTGGAGCCGCTACTGAGGATCT
>JBDONA010000347.1:0-26237 GCA_039831575.1 Fuerstiella sp.
ACAGCTGCATGTTGGGCGCCAGTCGTTCTCGCCGATGGACGTCACACTTCCGTGCGACAACGCGGCAACGCTGTTTTCAGAGTTCTTAACCCATCCTGCGAAATCTTTGTCTCGGCCAGACAAAGTGTTTCCAGATACTTCAGTTTCTTCAGCTTTGGAATGGCTTTGTCGGTGATCAGGCAACCTCGAAGGCTAAGGCTGGTAATCTCTGTCAGCGTTACCAGGTGGGCCAATCCTTTGTCCGTGACTTCTGTCCCGTTCAGTTCCAGCCACTGCAGATCCGTCATCTTCAACAGGTTTACCAGGCCCGCATCGGTGACTTTGGTGTTTCGAAGCCATAGACGACAGATCTTCTTGAGCCCCTTTAAATGCGCCATGCCTGCGTCAGTAATGTTGTTGTCCCGGAGCAGCAGCACCTCAAGCTTCTTGAGTTTCTTCAAATGTACGAGGCCAGCGTCAGTGACTTCCGTGCCCGTGAGGCCCAGCGTGTCCAATTGCGTCAACGCAGTCAGGTGTTCCAGACCGGCGTCGGACACCGAAGTGTTTGCCAGGTACAGTTCCTTCAGTCCACTCAGCTTCGTGAAGTGTGCCAGTCCGGCATTGGTCACTTTGCTCTTGGAAAGTGTGAGCACCTGCAACTCGCTTAGCGTCTTCAGACTTGCCATTCCGGCATCAGTCGTCATTGTGCCGGTGAGTTCCAGTTTCCTGAGGTTTTTAACCTTTTTGAGTTCCGGCAAGCCCGCATCGGTGATCTTCGTTCCGTTCAGGTTGACCTCGCGAAGCTCCGGCAGCTCGCGGAGATGAACCATTTCTTCATCACCGAATTTTCCACCGTTGAAACTGATGCGCGTGATTCGACCGTCGTATGAAGACCCCAAGGACCCCCCGACTGATTTAAGTGCGGACTTCGCTGCGTCAACTTTCGAGACTTCAGTGGTCGACTCTTCGCTCATGTGACAGGGTCCAAATGCATTCAATTGCATGATTAAGGTGTGATACGCCACCCCTAGTGCGGGTTCAACCGAACACTCTGGGCAGTAAAAAACCTGCGCAACCGAAAAAAACGGGGCTCCGGACAGGATTGTCCGATGCTTAATGTAGGCAAAACTCGCCCGATTCTCAAACTTGTGGCCACGATCGTCTCTACGTTTTCGCGAGACAACGGGAATTAGCGACATTCGGCCCGGACACTTTCAACGATTGAGGGGGTCCAAAGGTTTCTCGCTCAGCCGTGCCTTTGCGCGGTCGAGATCCTCGACCGTGTTGATATTCCAAAGGAATGAAAGGTCGGGATCGATTTCTCGCAGAACCGAGCTACGAACGGTTCTTGACGAGAGATACTCTAGAATTGCGGTAGCGCGGCGTTCACCCAGAGAGACAACATTTTCGACTATTTCGGCCACACCTGATCGGTAGACGGCAGAATGTGGGTTAATTTGATCTCCGTGGCGGACCGCCACCACGTCGAAGTCGCCAAGTTCCGAAACCATGGTCTTCACAACTCCAGCGTTGACGAATGGCGTATCGCATGATGCGACCCAGACCGGACATTCTTTGCTCGCCGCCATTTTTCCCACATGACGCAGCCCTGTGAGCAGGCCACCAAGCGGGCCTTCACCCGGAAAGTCGTCCCGAACCACGTCTATCACGTCGTCAAGTTCTGGTAATTCCTGTGCCGGTGCTGCGACAACGACAACGGGGTCGGCAAAGCTGGAAATCAAACGACAGCATCGCTGCAGCAGGGTTTCGCCGCCCAGCTGCACCGAGGCTTTGTCCTCCCCCATTCGCAAAGATCTTCCGCCGCACAACACTATGGCAGCCAGGGAAATTTCCGTTTTTCTTACTACAGACACGTCGAAATGGCCTCAAATCGGCGGATGCGGCTCGTTCAACACGGAACCCGCGTTAAGCTTCCCAGTGCAGCCCGAAATAGGTTCTTGTGCAACCGTGCGGCTGCGAAATTCGTGGCAAGTATTGGCTGGTGCAGCCCGCTGCCAAAGGAATGGCGGCCTGAAAACGCCGCACAGGTGGCTGTTGGTCGCACAGAAATCTCCCTGGCGGACCCAAAATAGAATATTTACTGTCCGGCACGCTCAGACCAGTTCTCAGTGTTTCCCGTTCAACGCTCTCCAGAAAACTCGTGCATGTCAGAGTCAGCAGAAACCCAGTCAACACAACCATCTTCCGAACCATGGTACAAAGATGGCCTGAATTTTACGTGTTCTCAGTGCGGAGACTGCTGCACGGGTGCACCTGGCGTCGTGTGGGTGACGGACGAGGAGCTACAGGAAATGGCCGATCATCTGGACAAACCAATTGGGGAAATCCGGCTATTTCACACTCGTTTGGTGCGAGGAAGAGTATCTCTGACAGAATACCAGAACGGTGACTGCACGTTTTTTGACCCTGAGAAACGACACTGCAAAGTTTATCCCGTGCGTCCGATTCAGTGTCGCACATGGCCTTTCTGGCAATCCAATGTGTCGTCGGAGAAAAAGTGGGGCGAAGTCTGTGAAGACTGTCCCGGAGCTGGCAAGGGAAAGTTCTTCAGTCTGGAAGAAATCGAGAAACGCGCGTCGAAAATGGACGTTTGAACGTCGAAATCCGAATTCAGCCTGCAGGATGTCTGCGTGCCGTGCGGGCAATACCCAAAAATCCTTGATTTTGGACGCCATAGACGGACGATGGTGCCAATTCGGTTGACGTTGGCAACCGATAACAACTGACGTACGCCCTTTGTTGGGCCTCAGCCGACCGGCATAATCTGCCGAGACAATTCTTTTGGTCCCGAACGGGCTTTGCTGACATGCCATTCACAACTACAGCGCCGCAGGGTACCAGGATGTGGCTATTGGTCGCGGTGTTGAGCGTATGTGCGGAGCAGGCTTCTGCTCAGCTGATACGAGCGCCGCTGGATACCGGGTTCGTACGGACTTCGTCCATTGCGATGAGCGTGGACGAGATGTTGGGGTCTCAAAAGGCCAGGCCCGCTGGCGAACCTATCCTGGGGCCGGGTTATCCAGCCTTATGGATTGCCGAAGTGCAGTATAAGCCCGTCCGACATCTGTTCATGAACGTCACGGATCCAGTGACTCGCCAGACAAAACGTGAACTTGTCTGGTACATGATTTACCGTGTGATTCAGCGAGACTACACGGAACTTGCCGGAGACAGCCGCGATTCTTTGTTAACAAAACTGCAGAACCCTGACCTGAAGCCGGATAATGCGACCGACAGCCCGGAGGGTTCCCCGCTACTGGTGCCGCGGTTCGTTCTCAGATCGGACGATGCTGGCGAACAGCATTTCTACCCGGACGAAGTCAACCTTCAGATTCAGCGCAGTGTTTTCATGCGTGAATTTAGAGGGCGATCCGCAAATCTACGATTGCTGAACAGCGTTCAGGCAGTCACAGAAGTCATGGCCCCTGTCTCCGTAAACGACCCGGATCCGCTTCAAAACGCAGTTTACGGAGTCGCTGTCTGGCGCAATGTTGACCCAAAGATCGACTATCTGACGATCATCATGAGTGGCTTTTCCAATGCATATCGTATTTCTCAGAACGATGCGGGGGAAACCATCTTTGAACACAAAGTGATTGAACAAAAATTTGGCCGCCCCGGCGACATTTTCAATCAGCAGGAATCGGAATTTCGGGTACTGGGTAATCCAACATGGCGTTACCGGCCACGTCCGGCAAAAGTGTCAGTCCCGCAGTTGGAATCTATCCTCCGAAACGTGTCATCAACGGCTGAGGGAGCACCAGCTGAGTAAGTTGATGGGTGGGAACCAGGTGCCAGATTGATTCCCCCGATGCCTAACGGCGGGAATGCGTGCGAAAAGCCTTGATTATTCGGGGAAATCCGTCAGAATCCGCCGCTTGCTAAAGATCCGGGATCGTATTCGCGACACGGATCAGTCAATTGTAAACAGAAACGGTGTGTAAAAATGGCTCATAAGAAGGGACAAGGGTCCACTCGAAACGGTCGAGATTCATTAGCTCAGCGCCGCGGCATGAAGAAGTACGGCGGCGAGTCTGTTGTCGCAGGAAACATCCTGGTGCGACAGTGCGGCACGAAATGGCACGCTGGCAGGAACGTGGGCACCGGTCGTGACTACACGCTCTTCGCGCTGTGCGACGGAAGCGTCATGTTTGACCAAAAGGGTCGTCGCATCAACATCGTGCCGGCTGCAGCCGAGTAACTCGACACCGCTAATACTGCAACGATATCGGCCCGACGCGGCAGCGAGGGTCGAGTCAGGAATCCCGTCGCCAGCGCTGCGGGCTAACAGGTTCGTGGGTCAGGATCTCAGTCGACGTACAGGAATCGGCTGGAACTAAAGAGTGCCTGGCAGAAGATGGCGAATGCTTCGTGGTCAACACGGTCTGATGCTGTCTTCTCGCTCTTGCCACTGATCACGGCGCGCTGAGCTGTGACAAACTGTGTGGCGGTTGCCACATCGGCGGTGGAAGGCTCTGCAGAATATGCCAGTTGCCAGGCCAGCTTCACGCGTTCTTCGTCATCCGCTGGCGCTTCGCTCAGGACTCGTTTTGCAAACGCATCGGCGTACGTCACCGCGAAATCGCTGTTCATCATCAACAGCGCCTGCGGAGTGACTGTCGAAAAACTTCGTTGTTCACAGTTGGGACTCAGAGTCGGGGCGTCAAACGTTTCAAACATCGAAAGTGTGCGCGATCGCCGAACCTGAATGTAAACGCTGCGACGGAATTCTTCGCCATTCAGTGGAGTCGCCTTTGTCGGTTTGCGTTCTCCATCCAGATTCTCTTTCCCCAGGACAATCTGACCTACAGAGTCCTCCATCACCGGAATCGGTTCGCCGTACATCTTTGTGTTCAGCAGGCCGCAGACGGAAAGCACGGCATCGCGAATAGTCTCTGACTCCAGCCGCCGCACCGGGTACTTCGCATATTTCGGAGACGAACCCGTCTCGAAATGCTGAGAATCCTGTCGGTAGACTGTCGACCTCATGATCATCCGGTGAATGTGTTTTACACTCCAGCCGCTGTCGACGAACTCGGCCGCCAGCCAGTCCAGTAGCCGAGGATGCGTTGGCTGATCACCCAGCACACCGAAATCGCCAGCAGTGCCGACCAGTCCTGTACCAAAATGATGCAGCCAGATGCGGTTGACGATGACTCGGGCGACCAGAGGATGCTGTCCGCTGGTCAGGTATTTCGCGAACGCCAGTCGGCGACCGGTGGTTGGTAATGATGGATCGTTTTCCGGGAAGATCGCGTCTTCACCGAGTATTGAGAGACCGCCCGGCTGTACGGTTTCCTTCGGCTGCTCATGATCACCGCGAAAAAACACCAACGTGACGGGGACTTTGTCTGGCTGTTCAGTCAGGCAGCGAAGAAAACCTTCCTTCGGTTTACGGTCACGAATTTCAGCGGTCTTGTCTGCAAATCGCTTCAGGTCATCAGAGGCTTTGCTGTTTCGCAGCTCTGCCGCATCATGCTTGTAGCGAACCAATTCGTCCGCAGCGGTCGGGTTGAATTGTGCAAGAGTGGCCGCTGTTACCAGGACGCCCGGGAATCGTTGCAGTAACTGAATCTGGTCAGCCGTGCGTTTTTCGGTTTTCGCCTGAACCGCAGCCTGCACGGCGGCCCGAACGGGCGTCGGCACTCTCAATAGTTCCTGCTGAACTGTCTGCATGACATATTGCAGCGTCTTGGTCTTGCGTTCGGCATCCAGTTTGGCCGCTCGTTCTGATCGACGGCGGTCATACAGGTACAGGGATCCCACGCTGATACTGGCCACGCTGGGATACTCTTTCAACAATTCCTTCTGCTGGTCATTGCGTTCTTTGGCGACCGTGCGGTAGGCGGTCCGCAGAGTGTCCTGCACGTCTGTCGGCACCAGCAGAAGTTCTTCGTCCAGGGTTCGTTTAATGTATCCGTCGGCCTTTGTCTGCCTCTCTTTTTCAACAACAACAGCCTCCGCTTCAAACTGTGCGGCCACTTTGCGATCGGCGTCTGTGTACAACGAGATCTGTCGACCGGCCGGAGTCCGCCAGTTCTTCCAATCGAGTGCCGGTTCAAAGATGGCTCGCAGACGATAGTAGTCACGTGTGGGAATAGGATCGTAACGATGGTCGTGACACTGAGCACAATTGACGGTCAGCCCCAATAATGCCGTTCCGACAATCTGCAGCGTATCGGCCATCACCTGGTTCTGCGCGGCGGATTTGTCGATGCCGCCGGAAGCCGTGCCATCCGGAGCCATTCGCAGAAATCCAGTGGCCGTGAGTCTTTCAATGGTCTCGGGCGACGGATTGTTATGCGACGATGTCACCATCTCGTCACCCGCCAGCTGTTCCTGGACAAAAACGTCAAAGGGTTTGTCGTCGTTAAACGCCCGGATCACGTAGTCACGATAGCGAAACGCATGAGGTCGTTCTCGATCCTCTTCGCTATAGCCTTCCGAATCCGCGTAGCCCGCGACATCCAGCCAGTGCCGGCCCCAGCGTTCGCCGTAGTGTTCTGATACCAGCAGTTCATCGATCAATTCTTCCCATACATCGCTGGTGTCGTTCGCTACAAAGTCAGCCACTGCGTCCACGGACGGCGGCAGTCCGATCAGATCGAAATACGCGCGACGAATCAGGCGCTCCCGTGCTGCGTCGGATGCAAAGTTAACGGGCTGACCTTCACTTTCCGAAAATGCCTGCAGTAGCAGCGCATCGATCGGCGTTCGCACTCGCTGCGCGTCATCGAATCCGGGCACGATGGGACGCTGTACCTGCTGAAAGGCCCAGTAGTTTCGATCCTCTTCCGTGAAGATCGGACCATCCCCGACCATGTCCGGTTCGTCACGAGCGGTTCTTGCACCGGATGCGATCCAATCGGCCAGAACCCTGATCTGCTTCGGACCAAGCCGCTTGTCGCCAGGCGGCATTTCGCCGCTGCGAACGCGTTCCAGCAGCAGACTGCCGTCCGCGTCTCCCGCGACGATGGCGGCACCGGATTCGCCTCCCTTTGCGATCAGTCGTCGCAGCCGCAAATCAAGTTCGCCTTCCCGTTCGCCAGCTTCGCCGTGGCATTGAAAACAGTGAGCCTTCAGGATGGGCCGAACGTCCGCCTCAAACGTGACGTCGTCAGCAACGGCAACGTCAGCAAAGCAGGCAACCAGCAAAAGCAGTATAGCGCGGTGCATAGCGAAATTCGTTCAGGCGGGATTGGTACAAGGCGGGGAGCGCCCCTATTGTTCACGATCGGATCGGCTTCCGCAACGGCTTCTCAGCCGTGGGCCGTATTTTGGGGACTGGAGCATCCATTGAGTCTTTGACTTCGAGTGGGCTCGGAACGATCTCGAATCGAATCTCCAGCGAATGGTGGTGGCAGGGTGTATGGCGCGGTCGCCCTCCATAACGTTCCTCCAACTGCTCCGGCAGGCCTGTCGCGATGAACACTTGCCCCGAGAGGCGAGACGGGGCGTAGTGCAGGCAGCCTGCCTGCCGAAAGAAGCACGCAACGGGATGGCGTGCGAACATGATACTGATGGCTCGGCTGTGACCACAAGAGGCGGCGTTGCGTACCATGGACTTCGGTCATCCGACGCTGGAACGAAACGACTTTCGCAAATCCACCACGCAGTCAACCCACAGATCCGCAGACACTCTCAAACGTTTATAGTCAGCGAGACCGATTCAAAAAGGCAGACGACGTGACCACCTTCAGCGGGATTGTGCCGGTCACCAAACAGAGCGGAAAATCAAAGACTGTGTATCGCCGATACGCCTGTCCGAAATACCTGAGACAGACATTTCACGAGTTCGCTGATCACGCTCGCAAATAGTGTCCCTGGAGCAAGGCTTACTACCTGCTGCAACGCAGTCTGCGGGCATGTATCAGCCGTGGTTTTTGTAGACCATGACTTGCACGGTCGCTTTGGCTCGTTTTGAGTCAATCTCGAACTTGCCTTGTAAATCGTCGATGAATTCTCGTTCTTCTTGCTCGATGACCCCGTCTGAGAGCACGATGTCGACCGCATTGGCGAACGCACACTCGCGCAATTCGGGCGGCACTGCATCGTATGCTTTCTCAAGCAGTTTTTCCGGTCCGCCTCGCTTCAACTCGCCGACCAATCGATCCATCATCGATGAGAACTGTTGCTGCGTGTGACGTTCATACAGCTTCTTTTGACTCAGGATCATGTTCAAGCTCTGTCCTTCTTCGTCGCCGATATGTCCGTCGCAGGCAGATGCGCATAACATCACACCAGCAAAACCCTCCTGGGGACCAAAGGCCGCCGGACCAGAGGGAAGCCCGTCTTCAAGAATGTCGTCAAACAATGACATGAGAGTCTCTCACCGTTCGGGGATTGAGTTGGATTCGGACAAGTCGCTGTGATCATTCAGCAGCCGCGTCGAGGGAAACTACCCTTTGTTCTTCAAAACCATAACCTGCGCGATCGTCCTGGCGACGTCCGGCTCCAATTTAAGTTTGTCCTTCAAGCTGTTGATGAACTCTTTCTCGTCGTCTTCCAGAACACCGTCTGCCAAAACAATGTTGAAGGCGTTTGCAAAAGCTGCTTTTCGAAGCTCTGCGGGAAGGGTTTCACAGCAACCGTCGACCAGTGAGTCGGGCCCGTGTTTTTTCAGTACGCCCATCAGCTTGTTCATCACCTGGTTGAACTGCTTCTCGTTGATGCGTTCAAACAGCTTCATGCGAAACAGCGCCGTAAGCAAGTGATTGGTTTCATCATCACTGATGTGTCCATTGCAAGCACTGGCGGCCAACAGGATTCCGGCAAAGGACTCTTGGGGAGAGAGTTTGGTACGGGTTTCCATACTACGGAACAAAACGTCGAAGATGCCCATATGGAGACTCACGCTGATCAAGAGACGGAACAGAAACAAAAACGAGACTGTGAATTCTGAAAGTGGTATCACTCCACGTCCGACAATACCAACATTGGAAACGAGCCGACGCGGGATTTGGTCCTGACAGAATGATGAAATCAGTCCTCGGGTCTCGTTTCTTCCGGAACCGCCATGAGTCCTCCCATGCACAGAGTCCGGAATCGGTTGACGTGCGCGATCGCGATCATGCTGGTGATTTGGAGTGCTCTTTCACTGGCTGCGGTAACAGCGTCGGCTGACGAATCGTCGCAGGAGACTAATCCCACACGCGTTATCCGCGTTGCCACTATTGCCGGAATATACAGCAACTATACAGATGTATACAGGTGCCATCCAACTGTTGCTGACAGTCCGAGTCGACCTGTTATTCGGGGCAAGTTGTATTTTCCCTGTTGAAGCAGATAGGTTTCGCCATGGGACGTTTAAGCCGTGCTGAAAGCTGTCCGGATAATGTGATCAACGTCGTGCACTGCATCAATCGCTGTGTGCGGCGAGCAAGCAACAAGGGATTTCTGTCCATGACGCTGGCGGAGTACGTGCAGTTGCTGGACTGGACCGGGCGTCAGCTACGTCGCGATGGCAAGGCCGGAGTGATTCCTTCTGATCTACGACCGGTGCTCGACCGGATTGAGGACAGTGAATGACGCGTTCCACGTCATCCGCCACAGCACTACGCGAAAACTTCCGTCACCGGTCTGCCATTCGCAATCGGCAGTGGTCGACCGAAATTGTCGTGAATCTCTGTGGTGTGATCGATGCCCAGCAGGTTGTACATCGTTGCCGTCAGATCGCCGGTGGTGACCGGATCTCGATCAGGGACGGCACCGTACCTGTCGGACTGACCGTAGACAGCACCACCTTGCACCCCACCACCTGCTAACAGCGCGGTGTAACATTTTGGCCAGTGGTCTCGACTGATGTTCTTGTTGATTTTCGGAGTGCGGCCGAATTCACCAAACCACATCACCCGCGTGTCCTGCAGCAGGCCTCTGTCTTCCAGGTCATTCAGCAGCACGGGCAAAGTATGGTCGGTGATCGGCAGGTGCCATTCGGGAAGAATTTCGTACATTCGCGTATCATCGAAGCCGTGAGTATTCCAGCCACCGTCGGTCTTGCTGCGACCATCGATGCTTCTGGAAAAGTACACCGTCACGAACTTCACTCCGGATTCCAGCAGTCGTCGAGCCAGCAGGCAGCCCTGCCCGTAAGTTGTGCGACCATAGGCTTCGCGAAGTTCCGTCGGTTCGCCAGAAACATCAAACGCATTGCGTACGCGTATGGAATTCAGCATACTGATCGCCTTTTCGTAATAGGCGTTCAACCCTCTGGCCGCAGCGGATCCATCCAGAACACGTGTCTGCCGATTGATCATCTTCTGCAGTTCCCGACGATCACTCAGTCGCCCCAGCGACACGTCCGATGGCAGACTCAACTGCGACAGTTCAAAGTCTGCCGCATTCGGATCGTTCGGTATCGTGCGGGCAAAAGTGCCACCCAACTGTAGCTGACAATCTGCGTCGACCTGTTATTCCGGGCAATTTGCATTTTCGTTGTTGCAGCAGATAGGTTTCACCATAGGACGTTCAAGCCGTGCTGAAAGTTGTCCGGATGATGAGATCAACGTCGTGCACGGCGTCCATCGCTGTGTGTGGCGAGGTCTCCTGTACGGTGATGATCCTGTCACGGGAAAGCACTACGAACATCGCCCCGAATGGATTCGTCAGCGGATTGAGTTTCTGGCCGGGAAGATGGTGGGGGTGGAGGTCCTAAGGATTCGCGATTCTTTCCAATCATTTCCATGTCGTGTTACGTAACCGGCCGGATGTTGTCAGCGATTGGTCAGACGCCGAAGTGGCTCGGCGTTGGTGGCAGCTGTGCCCGGGCCGTCGCAACGAAGACAAGTCACCGGCCCCCTGCATTTGGCGCGGGCGAGCGGGGTACGTCAGTGCCCTGATTCGGGGCTTACTTTTTTCGGTCGTTTCCTGTGTCACGAATGAAAGCGCCGTGAATGGAGTTCTGGTGACTTTCGCATCGCACCTGCGCATGAATCAGGGGACTTACGTCCCCCGCTCGCCTTACCAGTCGCGTGTTGCGCAGCAACAGGACGACCTTGAGCACGACGTCCTGCGGGAAAGACAATCGAAGGCAGTGACTTCACGAGTGCTCAGGGTGTGTTCGCGACTTAAAAATGGCGGTGGCGTATGGCTCAACAAGCAGCCGTCGGAAACAGCAGCCCCCCTCATCCGCCCAGCGGACACCTTCTGTCCCGCCGGGGAGAAGGGACAGGTTTGCTGCCGCGTGTGAGCATGTTCAAAGGAGGGAATCGTCGGAAGGCAGGGACCACAGTGTATTCATCTGCGGGCCTCGGCTCCAGTGTTTCTGCCACCGCGTGCCGACGACCGTGCAGTCACGGATTGTCGTTTTCTTCCGCAGGATGAGACCATCGTCCCGTCCAGTAATTTGACGCCACTCGGGACAATGGTCCCAAGCTACGAAACTGCCCAACTTCACGACCACGCATGACGACACGCCGCTGACAACCGCAACTCAGCCCGCTTTAACCCACAGTGCGCACAGCTTTGCGATCACTATCGCAGCTGCCGAAAGCACCATCAGACCAAACCCCAGTTTCAGCCGCGAACCATGCCACCGCATGCCGACGTGGCTACCGATGTTAGCGCCAATTGCCCCGCACAGCAGCAGTGCCGCCACCAGTGAGAGCGAGACGTTATTCTGCAAAGTGTGCATAAATGTCGATTGAATCGATACCAGCCAGACAATGACGATCGTGACCGTGGTAGCGTCATGAACTCGCAGGCCCAACAGGTAAATTGCGGCCGGCACCAGGACAAGTCCGCCGCTCATTCCCAGAAAACCTGACAGGAAACCGACAATCAGTCCCGTCCATGCCAGCAGCGGGATCGAATAAACGCCCGGACGAAGGTCGGGAATTTCCGCCATGGGCGGCAGGGCCATCGACGTCAGTAATCCGCGCCGCCGCACTCCCGTCGAAGGCTGAGCACTGAACGCATCCATCAACGACATCGCAGCAATTCCGATCATCAACACGGCATAACTGAGCAGCACAACCAGATCGACAGCCGGGAGGGCTCGGCCCAGAATCCGGATCGCCTCGGTATCCTGCAACCATCCCAGGACACGCGTCCCCGTCCAGACGCCGGCAAACAACCCGCCGCTCAGAATCAGAGGCAGTTCAAGAAAGCCCGATCGAGGCTTCCGCGCCAGCATGGCTGTTGTCGCTGGGCCCAGTGTGTAGCAGGCGGTTGACCCAACGGCGATCGACATAGGAACGCCAAGCAGTGCGTTCAGTATCGGTACCAGCAGAAACCCGCCGCCCACGCCAAACAGACCGGACAGGAAACCAACGACCCCCCCCACAGAGGAAGCAACAAAAATTGTTGACGGATTCCATTCGAACATGGGCAGGATCAGTGCGACGCGTGTTCGCATGGACTGGTGAGCAGTGACGACGACAGGTCACCGTAAGCATAGCAGATCCGCACAATGACTGTGATGGAATCAAGTCCGACGAATGCAGGCACCACGTTCCAGACGATCAAACGCAGCAAAGTGCCGTCACCTATGCCTACCCACTGGCCATTACGCTCGGCTGCAACGGTCCGAACGGCTGGGCGGCCAGTCAGCCAACCCACCAGGATAACACTCGTTCCGGTCAGTCCTCAATTTCAAAGCGAGGTGCCGTAAACTCGTCGTCTTCTTTTTCGGAGTCAGCGTCTGCGACGGGACGGTCGGCAGAAGTGGATGTCGAGGGCGGTGTATAATCAATGGACCGTCTTGTGTCGTCTGATTCTCGGCGAACTTCATCCTGGAAGCCCTGCATGCCCTTCTTAAACTCAGAAAAACTCTTGCCCAGGTTCTTCGCAACTTCGGGCAGCCGTTTTCCAAAGAGCAGCAGCGCGATCACGCCCACGACCATCATTTCCTGCGGACCGGGACTCCAGAATGCAAGGACAGGAAGATCGTGTGTGAGGCTAACGAGTAATTCAGGCAAAAACATGGCAACGCTCTAAATCAGTCGAAGTGAACTTTGGAGACTCGTTTGACGACGACACGGTCTCAATTCGCTGTCGCACAGATCCCGTACGGCCGGAATCTTCCCATTGATAAACACTAGTTGTGTCAGTCCTTCGAATCCAGTTTGTCATCTTCGTCTTCGTCCTCCGAACCCTCCTTGATTCCCTTCTTGAAGGCCGAAAAACTCTGGCCCAGGGACTTTGCGGCACCGGGAAGACGATTGCCAAACAGAAGCAGCACAACACCGGCAATAATGCTGAGTTCCATTGGCCCGAAGCCGAAGGCAAGAGTATTCACGGACACGGTGGACAACAGCAGAGCAAACATTACTGGAACTCCAGAGATTTGTGGGAGGCACCAGACTAACGCGCTGGAGGGCGAATTATATCACAACGAAACGTGAAGTTTCCCAAGGATTGGCAGATTTGCAGAATGCAGGCGGGGGCCAATCTCACGGATTCTACTACGCCGCGAAGCGGAATCAATGTTCGCGTTTCCCCACCTCGCGGAAGTTACCGCTTTCCCGCAGCTGGATTCGAACAGGCAATTTGCACGTTTGAATTGGGAATGTTGGCCGACGAGTCAATTCGTCAGCCCAGCGGCTACCAAAAGAGTTGCAGCAATCGTCCGGATTGCGTAGCCACAAACAACCGTTCCCCCATTGGATCCACGCACATACATTTGGCAGGATCACGTGACAAATCGCAGGCCCACAGAAGTTCGCCCTCAAAGTTCAACCAGTAAATACGATCCTCCAGCGTGGTGGCGGCCAGTCGCTTGCGAGTACTGGAGGCGGCCACGGCATTGGGGATCCCATCAACCATGAATGAGCCTTTTTGCTGTCCCCGTCCACTTAAGACCTGAATTCCGTGGTTAAAAGCAGCCAGCAGAATCCGTTTTCCGCACCCGGAAACAGCAATATTGCCCACGTTGTTCATGATCCGCTCGTTCCATTCTTCGTGACCGTCCAGCTGGTGACAGCACAAATGACCGAATTCCGCGGCCCCGATCAGCAATGGCTTCTCATGCAGAAAGTGGAGAAAATCCAGCGGACGAGGCGTGTCGAACTTGGCGACTTCCTTCTTGTCGATGGTCACGATGTGGGTCTGTGACGATTCCGAACTCACGGCGATGTGGCTGCCAAAGGGAGTGATCGCCAGTCCGCGGATCTCACCCGTCAATTCGACCTCCCAGCGTTTCTTCAACTGATCATCGAAACAGACCAGCCAGCCGTTGGCGAGGGCCACGGCCCCAAACTTTCCCGTGTCAGACCAGACCAGACAACGAATGTCGTCGAAGCCACGTTCGCGTTTCAGTTGTTCGCCGGACTGATTTAGTAACACAAGGTGACCGGTCGCCGTTCCCACCAGCAGACTGCGGGCCTCTTCCGCATAGTCCATAGCAACGATGCCTTCCGGGAAGACGTCGTCCTGAACCACCTCTGGTCGCGTGCCATGACTATTTTGAAGAAGCGGGTGATTCACAGAATAGTGGATTCAGCGGCAGGGGATGGTATCCACCTGTGGTGACGACAAACAAACAAGGCGCGTCAGCCTGCAGGCGCGCTCCTTAACGCTGAATGAGGTGTCCTGCTGATTCTGCGCAGTTCTCACGCTGGTACACGAAGCGATAGTCGCATCATGTTAAGGCACCTGCCCAACAATCACAACAACGCAGCCTGGCACCAGATTCTTCTGGAGTCAGGCTGCTCGACCGGCAGCCGATAAATACGTCTCTATACAAAATTTCAAAACTACGATCGCGCGTCTGCAAGCAGTTCGATTCACGCATAGACTCTTCCGCTTGCGGGAGAGTCGGGCTATCAGGCCCGGAGAGGGTCTACAACCAGACCTTTGCACGTCGACACTCAATCGCCCTTGTATGTTCAATACGGGGGAAATAGCCGAGACTTCATACACCGTGGGTTTGGATGCGGAGCGTAGCGCCGCAGCGAAACCCACGGCGGCCGGTGGCAGATCGAACGCCCTCAGGCGCAGCAGTGCTGACGCCGTCGGGGAGCAGGATCGTCGCCGGTCTCCGGCGGAACCTGGAGCGTCAAGAGCGGTCAGCTGACCGCTCACGTGACAAGGTCCGTCGAGATCGCTCGCGTCAATCGGTTGTTTTCGTTTTTCATTCGGTCCGTCTCGGCCACTGACCTGATCTTCGTCGACTCTCTGGGCCGAGTGGCGCGTGCTGGAAGAGTGCAGAAATTCTAAGCGAGCCCGTTGCTTTCTGCCGTCGTACAGGCAGCCTGACTGCTCACGAAAGCAGGCATCAGGCGTCCTGCCGAACTTGATCTGCAGCGCATCGACCGCTCATAATGCTGTCGGGAAGTCCGACGCCAAGGTAAGCGCTGCCGGCAAGGTAGAATCCCGTGTGCGCAGCGGTCAGACGGTCGATTTCGGCCACTCGTGAAATGTGGCCCACGTGGTATTGCGGCATGGCCCGCTGGTGCCGGACCACTCGGCTGAAACCCGGATTGGCCGTCATGCCCAGCATCGCCGACAACTCCTGATGCACGAAGTCCACAATCTCCGCGTCAGACCGTTCCAGTAATTCCGGCTGCATCGCTCCACCCACAAACGTTCGCAGCAGCACTTGACCTGCTGGTGCGCGTCCGGGGAACTTACGACTGGTAAACGACACGGCCAGCACTCTGCGCTTTTCGATCGCCGGAATGACCAGCCCAAAGGCGTCCAGCGAATGGCGAAAGTCGCTCAGTCGGTGAGTGGTGACCACTACGGCACTGGACGCGTACTCGATCCCACGCAGAGCCTTGGCAAGATCCACAAAACTCGCATCGTTCAAGAGGTCAGCGGCCTTGTAGGTCGGTAGTGTCAGAATCACGGCATCGAACATTTCGTCCGGGGTGTCCGGCAGCGACACCTTCCAGGACGGGTTGGCCGCTCCACCGGTGGCGGGACTTTGAGACAGGCTCAACACGGGAAGGTTCGAACGCAAAGTCGCTCGGCCGGACGCCTGCAGCCACGACAGCACACCTTCGACCAGACTGCCAAGTCCGTCCCGGGGTGTCGCAAACAGTCCGTAACGAGCACCGCTGACAGAATCGGTCTTTGCTCGCCCGTTCTTGTGACGCTGTTCCGCCAGCGTTCCTCGTATGACGCTGCCGTACTCCTGTTCCATCTGGATGAAGCGTGGCAGGGTGGCCTTCAGACTGAGTTTTTCCGGGTCGGACGTGTAGATCCCTCCGATCAGTGGCTGCACCAGTCGGTCGAGCGTCTGGCGGCCAAAGCGACGTCGTACGAAATCGGCCAGCGATTCGTCGTCGTCGGCATTAGTCTTCGGCCGGACGAATGCTTCTCCCAGTAATCGGATTTTCCCTGCGACGGAAAGCACGGGCGATGTGGCAATCGCCCAGGGCTTTGCCGGAGCCATCAACATGAATCCTTCCGGAACCGGCTGAGGCTTCCCGTTCCGCAGAACAAGTGATCGGCGGAACTCACCGTCGGTGGGGATCAGTTGGTCGGTAAACCCGATGTCGTCGCAAAGTTGAATGCCGCCAGGCTTGTTTGTGATGAACGAGTCCGGCCCCAGTTCCATTAAGAACCCGTCCGCCTGCTCGGTACGAATGATGCCACCGAACCGCTCGCTCGCTTCGAAAATCACAACCTCAGCCCGCGGGTCCGTACTGATCAACCGCTGAGCCGCCGACAACCCGGTGATTCCACCGCCGATCACGGCAACTTTTTTGCCACTTCCTGCGGGTTGATGCGTCGCAGTCTCTGGACCGCCAGCAGTCATGAGGACGATGCTCCCAATTCATGCACGAAGTCCACGACTGCTTTCACGTGAGCAGGACTCATGTCGGGCATCACACCGTGCCCCAGATTGAAGATATGCCCGTTTCGTCCTCGAACCGAATCCAGGACACTTTTGATACGTTCCTTCAGCACTGGTAATTCGGCGTAAATCGAAACCGGATCCAGATTGCCCTGCACGGCGAACTCCGGTCCAAAAATATCCCACGCATCATTCAGCTGAATTCGCCAGTCGACTCCCATCACCGTGCCGCCAGCCTGCCGCTGCAGCGGCAGCAGGGCCGGGTTACCGGTCAGAAAATTGATAACCGGGGCGTGGTCCTGCACCGATTCAATCAGTCGTTTTGTGTGCGGCAAAACATACTGCTGATAGTCCGCCGGCGACAGGCACCCCGCCCAACTGTCGAATACCTGAACAGCCTGACATCCCGCATCGATCTGCGCCTTCAGGTAAATGCTGACGGAATCCACGAGTTTGGACATCAGCGCATTCCATGCACCGGCATCGCTATACATCAGCCTTTTTGTATGGACGTAGTTTTTCGAACCTCCGCCTTCGATGCAGTAGGACGCCAAAGTGAATGGTGCTCCCGCGAACCCCAGCAACGGAACGTCTGCAGGCAGTTCCGCGCGAATCAGGCAAACTGCCTGAAAAACGTAGTCCAGAACGTCGACCGATTCCAACGCCGTGAGTCGGTCTACAGCGCCCGCTTCCTGAAGGGGGTTATGAATGACGGGGCCTTCGCCCTTGACGTACTCCAGGTCAATACCCATCGGTTCCAGAATGGGCAGCAGGTCGGCAAACAGTATGGCGGCATCTGTTCCCAGAATATTTCGCGCAGTGACGGTCACTTCACAGGCCAGTTCCGGCGTTTTGCACAGCTCGATAAACGTAACTTTGTTGCGAACGGCCATATATTCCGGCAGATATCGTCCCGCCTGTCGCATGATCCACACGGGAGTGGTATCCACCGGCTCGCGGCGCACGGCCTTCATGAATCGGCTGTTGTGCAGAGATGATGTGTCGATTGATTTGTTCAAGGTGTCGGTTTCCGGGGTCAGGATTCGCGCTAAGCGAATACGATACCCTGTTCAGTGATGTGATACGGCAAAATGGATTCGTCGCACGCGCTGCCACGATGCTTCGCAACGTACAGAGCACGGCCAATTTTGTTTCCCTGGCGGGTCTTGCCCATCATAATGACCGTGTTGGCATTCGACAGGACATCGCCCGACTGAATTGGCCGGGTAATCAAATCATCCAGCATGACTTCGTGACACGTATACAGCAGCAGTCCACTGATCCGGCGATGATCGTATTCGTGACGCATCACGTTTTCCTGCTGCGATCGGTAGTGTACGCGAAACAGGTCGCGGGCCAGCCAGTCATGTTCCTTCCGCAGAATCTGATGGTAGATGTAGTCAAACAGGTGAAATTGAAACGAGTCTGAGTCTTTTTCGGTCGGTTCAACGCCATCGATGACTGCCCGCCGCACGCCGTGGACAAAATTCCCATAAAAAAAGGCAATCGTCTGATCCAGTCGCCGCATCAGGTCTGCCTTGAATTCCTGCCATTCTTCAGGCTGCATATCGCCGATTGTCACTCGACGACCGCTGCGGCGAAACACGTGCAGATAGTCTGAGCGAATCTCATCGGCGTCCCACACGATCGCCGGATCAATACGATCCACCAGCTCTCGCGTTCGCAGTTTCCAGTCGCAAATCCGCTCCGCATATTCAGCCTGTCCCTGGGAATCACCCCGTGTCGTCAGATCAAAGATGACTCCGGACTGTCCTTCCTGCGCTATGCCGGTGTGAGCATAGCTGACACCAAACTGAGTCTTTCCAATGCCCGTCGCACCCATAACGACGGTCAGCGCGCCCGGGATCAGACCGCCACCCAGCGCTTCGTCAAGTCGTGCAATGCCGGTCGAGTGTCGATCTGCTGCTGTCATAGGTAAACAGAATCCTGTCAGGAAGATGGAGATGTTTAAGCATCACCGGAATCCGGCGACGCTGAAATCCGGGCGAGTCATATCGCGAAAGACGTATCATTGCCACCACATCACTGCGAAATCAGCGGCACTGCCCGTTGGGCGTCACTCGGCTTCGCCCCAGCGCCGGACCAGCGAGTGTTTCACATCAAGATGGTCACAGATTCGTGCGACCACGAAATCGATCAGGTCCGCGACGCATTCGGGGCGATGATAGAACCCGGGCATCGCCGGAAGAATTGTGGCCCCCGCGTGGGAGAGTCGCGTCATGTTCTCCAGACCAATCACACTAAGAGGAGTTTCCCGCGGCACCAGGACCAGGGGCCTTCGCTCTTTTAAATGAACGTCGGCGGATCGCTGAACCAGATTGGTCGACGCACCACACGCAATTGACGACATCGTTCCCATCGAACACGGACAGATGATCATACCGCCCGTCAGAAAAGAACCGCTGGCAATCCCGGCCGAATAGTCACCGAAACCGTGCACCGACAATGTGCCGGTAACTTCCGTGGACCACTCACCAAAACCCAGTTTCGCCGCTGTTCCGGTCGTCAGCGCAGTCCTTGTGAAGTGCAGCCACTCATCGGTCGGAGCATCATCGGATGGCATCGTTACGTCCAATTCCTGCGCGGCAACCTGACGCGCAGCGCCGCTGACAATCGCATGAATGTGGTGCCCGGCACCTAACAGAACCTGCGCCAGTCTGATGGCGTAGGCCGATCCGCTGGCCCCGGTTATGGCAAGCACGATGTTTCGTTGATTCATCCGAACCCGTTCTGTGTTCCGACAGATTGCTGTGAGTATTGTTTTCGCGGTGACGATTCGTCGTTAGACTTTAGCTGGACGGCGCCACTTTCGCATGAACAGCAGCAAATACAAGCTCGAGGGGCAAGCCAGTGGGTTTGTCGTAAGTCGTTCACCAGCCTTCTGTTCGAGCCTATAATCGACAGGAACTGACGCTGTTCGTTTAAACCATTCCGTCAATCGATTTCGTTTCGACGCACTGTCCACGAAAGCCAGACCGTGATCAACTACCGCGGACTCAAGAAGTTGCTCGGCGAGACCAGTCTGGAGCGGAAGTGCCGACTGCTGTTCGGAGCGGCGCTGATGATCCTGATCACGACCAGTTTCTGGATTTACGCCGGTCGTACGACGGCTCTGGTGGAAGCCCAGCAGGTTGTCAAAGCGCAGACACTGGTTCCGCAGATTCTGTTGCGCAGACATTACCAGCGTTACGCAGAGCAACATGGCGAACAGGCCGCGTCAACGGACGACGCAACGTCGATGGTTGACGATATTGCAACAGCCGAGTTGCCGCAGGTGTCAACAACCGATTTATCCACGCCGAATAAGGAACCGTCGACGCAAACCGTCGATGTCCCGGAGTTGGTGGATTTTTCTGGCGCCGACTTCAACACGTTCCGCGACCAACTTGAATCCGTCAACGAATTCGGACTCGTCGTGAAATGGAGTTTGATCAACAGCGACGCAACGAAGAACGGCGAAGCCATTGACGCGTGGGTGAAGTTCAAGAACGGCGAGACTCAGGACTGGCGGATGGACGACACTGCCGACGGTGAGCGTTTCCTGAAGTACTATGAGGCGATCACGGCATCAAATTCGTGTCTGCAATGCCACAACGGAAAGAACGCATCAGCGTACAAAGCCGGAGAACTGGTCGCCATGGCCACTGTCACCTTACCCATGGCAAGCGTCGTAGATCAACTCAACCATAACCGAATCATCCTGGTGGCATCAGCGATTGTGACAACATTCGTGGCCATGCTGGTGGCGTACCTGATTGTTCGCTACATCATTGTAAAGCCCGTCCTTCACCTGAAAGACGTCAGTGACGAAATTGCTCGCGGAAACCTGAACCTCCGCGCCGTGATCAACACGGGCGACGAGTTCGAAGAACTCAGTCATGCTTTCAATCGTATGCTGCGGCACATGACGACGGTCAACGAAGAACTTCGGGGAGTCAACGACAGTTTTGGCGCCAAAGTCGATCAACTGGCACAGGCGAATCTGGAACTGTTCAGCAGCAATGCGTTGAAGGACGAGTTTCTGGCCACAATGAGCCACGAATTGCGGACTCCGCTGAACAGTATTCTGGGCTTTAGCGACGTGCTGGCCCATGCCGCGAATCTGGACGATCGACAGAAACGTTACGTCGACAACATTCGGACATCGGGTCGCAACCTGATGGTGCAGATCAATGATCTGCTGGACCTGGCTAAAATCGAAAGCGGCCAGATGAAACTCACGCCGGGGCCGGTCAACGTGCGTGAACTGGTTGAACATCAGGCGAATCAGATCATGCCATTGGCCGACCTGAAGAACATCGATCTGCGTGTCCGCCATCCGGACCCACCACTGCCCGAAATACACCAGGACGCCGGAAAGCTGCGTCAAATCCTGACAAACCTGCTGTCCAACGCCGTCAAGTTCACTCCTGAAGGAGGACGCGTGCGCGTGACTTCGCAGATGAAGGATGCAACCACGTTTGAGTTCAGTGTCGAAGATACGGGCATCGGGATTCCGATGCAGGAACAGGATCAGATCTTTGAAAAGTTTCGGCAGGGGACGACGATTCCCGGTGAGCGAGATCATGTCAAACGCGAATTCGGGGGAACCGGGCTGGGCCTTTCGATTGTCCGGGAACTGTCACGACTGCTTGGTGGCGACGTCTATCTGGAAAGCGAATTCGGCAAAGGCAGCGTGTTTGTCATACAACTTCCCATCGAAGCACCGCCACCACGTCCGGAGGACCACCTGGCTCTCGATACACCTTCCGGGACGAGCCTGCAACGCATCACCTCGGTGGACCTCATGAATCCGGAACCTGACAAGGCCGAACAGCCTGGCACGCCGACCGAACCACATGATGTCGAGCAGTTCAGGACTTGAAACCGACGGGTGTGGTCTGGTTCACGGAACGGCACACAGGACCGTCCGGGGATTCTCAGGTTTCGCGAGTGCCACGCCGCCGCTCCCAGCGGGCCATGCTTTGGCTGTGGACGACTGGCGAGAACGCGGGACGGTGCCCTGCGGTGAAACGATTTGTTCCGCCGGAGACGTCGGCTTATGCATTCGCCCTTATTGCAGAGCCGTCTTCAGTGCTTTCACCTTGTCGGTACTGACGGTGCTGCATCGATCGAGCCCGTCACAGACTGCCCCTCGTACCGCAAACACGTCGGGCTGAATTCGCTTGATGATCGGCAGGTGCGTCCGGTTCAGTTGTCCGGCAAGGGCAAACTTCAGTTGGCTCCGGTGACAGCGCTTCTGGATTTCGACCAATTCAGACTCAGACAACCAGTCAAGCGTAGTCAATCCGTCTTTGCCGTGAGTGTCAATCAGCAGAATCTCACAATTGCTCGATTGAGCCGCCTGCAGTACGTCGCACCAGGGCGGTGAGCCTGCCTGTTCATGGTCTGCGTACGCAACAGCCACCCAGCCGGGCCGCGGTTGATCCGCCGCAACGGCACACGGGGCAGCAGCCTCCAATTGCTCTTCTGATCGTGATCCCATGCAACGCTCGGCAACCTTCCGACTAAACAGGCAGCTATCGAATCTCCGTCGTGTTCCTAACCACTCGTCAACCCATAAGTCACCGGCTGTGGTGGAAAGCAATCCTGCAAGCCCCAGTTTAACGTACGACAGGGAGCGCCGCTTGCCGTCAAACCGAAGGGTGTCGATCGCCATATCCCCCGTCGACCAATCGAGGCATTCGCCGAGTGCCGCTGACACGGGAACCCGATCGGCCACGGCATCAACAACGTCACGGATCGTCGCTGCGCCTGCAAAACCGAGCGAACCGGAATCGGGCTCCTTCACGTCGATGATGTCTGCACCGCCATCGGCTGCGATCATGGCCTCCTGAGAATTCCTCACAGAAACAAGCAGCTGAATTGTCATCATGACCGCGTTCCTCGTACCGCAATCCACGCCGTCAAAGCGTCACGAGTGGCGCTGACATCGTGAACGCGAAGAATGTCAGCACCGTTCTGTGCGAGTGCGACCGAAACACCCACAGTGCCGGCGTTGCGTTCTTCAACTGGCCGACCAAGCAACTTTGACAGGAATCGCTTGCGTGAATGTCCAACCAGTATCGGTCGCCCCAACTCCTTTCGAATTCGGGCCGTGGCCTGCATCAGTGTGAGATTGTGTTGGGCCGTCTTGCCAAAGCCTATGCCCGGATCAATGCAGATCCGAGCAGGGTCGATCCCGGCCTGTTCACAGGCCGACAGCCGCGTCTGAAGGAACTCCGTAACTTTCTGAACAACATCTTCGTAAACCGGATTCTGCTGCATTGCCTGCGGCGTGCCTTTGATATGCATCACGCAAACGGCGGCTTGGAATTCAGCGCACACCGACATCATTTCGGGGTCAAATGTCAATCCGGAGATGTCGTTGACGATAACAGCCCCCGCAGCCAGAGCCTGCCGGGCGACTTCGGCCTTGGTCGTGTCGATGGATATGGGAACGTCGGTCTGATGGGCCAGCTTCTCAATGACCGGAATGGTTCGAGCGAGTTCTTCGTCCAGGGGAATCGGAGCCGCACCGGGCCGTGTTGATTCTCCGCCGATGTCAATCACGTCGGCTCCGTCACGGACCAGTTGTGTTCCATAAGTAACGGCCGCGTCAACCTGATTGTGCAGCCCACCATCAGAAAAGCTGTCGGGTGTGACGTTCAGAATCCCCATCAGCAGAGGAACTTCGTCCCGTCGAAGAACCTGGGCGCCAACTTTCCAGTCGCCGTGACAATCATTCCTGTTGTCCACCAGAACTCCCACACTGTGATGCAACGGCAGAAATCACACCGTTCTGCCCGCGCCGTAGCTTAATAAAAAAACGACACCCAAAGATGGGTGTCGCTCGGAAATTCTGAGAGATTGGGCCAGTCACCTGGGCCGATCGCAGATATTACTTCACCGTCGGGACCGGTGGTACGGGCTGGCGTTTTCGACCGTCGCTGGTGGCTGCTTTGTTGGTCACGGGATGAAATACTCTTCCATTGTGGGCCGCAGTACCACCAACAGCATCGCAGTCTGCGAACGCATTCTTTTCTCCCCGGCTGCCGACGGGGCTGCACAAGAGGATCGCACTGCAGTCGCAGGCATCTGGCAGATCATTGTAGGACGCGCCGGATGTCGCGGCCTTGACACCATAAGCACCGCCGTAACTGCGCGACACAATGCCGGTAGTCTGATACGACTGGTCCATATTTCCAATAGCGTCGCCAAGGTCACCCATTTCAGCCACGACGGCAGACTGTATGTCCACAAGACCGACAATCATCCCGAGGACCAGAATTGTGCCCAGCAGCACAATTTCGGCCGAGTGGATGACTCCTTCTTCGTCCAACCAGAACTTGTTCAACATTTTTCTGTACCTTTCTTTGATTGTTAAGAGAGGCTGTTCAGGCACCAGCATTTGCGCCGCCGCGATGAAGTCTTTCTTCGATACACGGTGCTGCTGGTTCCCTGACTGCCGCTGGCGGGCCGTGCTGTCTGACGCAGAACACTGGTGCCGCCTTTGATCAACATTTGTTTCCAGCAAACCACACGCCGAAACGTTTGATGCCAAAAGCCCACAAACCCGCATATTCGGAAATTGAACGTAAACGCCTGTCGCCACAGGACTTCCGGCCTTCCCCCAAACTTGGTGGTGCGAAACGGATTTCCGCGGTCCAGAGCAAATGAAAAGGCCGCAGAACTTCATGTAAACCCGCATGGTAAGGATCTCTGAACACCGCTTTACTGAAGCGTGAATCCTGCGGGGCGGCGGGCGGGCCATACGACCGGAACGTCCCGCCCTGAAGCCGGATTCTACGGGCGGTGATCACAACTGCTTCGCGGCCCGTATGGGGGTGTCAGGTCTTCATCCCAGGGCTGCGACGATTGAAACGCACCGCAGCAGTCAGGCGGTGAAAAAAGTAAAGGCGGAGCAATCGGTACGGTTGGATCAACAGTCGCTGAGCGTCGCCGCTGGAAGGACAGGAACACGATGGGGACATCTGCCCGTGTCGCGGTGCTTTCTCTTAACCCGCACGCCGCCAATCCCGATATCTGCGGTACTGAGTTTCAGGAGATACAAGACAACGGAGTTTTGATCGGTGGCCGCACGACCAGGCCAAGAAGGATTCGTTCTGTAACCAGCCTGCTTCTGAACTGATCCCTACGATTCCTTAAACCGTTGGCATCCCAACTATGTCCATCGAAGAACTCCTGCGGCAGATGCAGGACTACAAGACACGCCGTGAGCAGCGTGATCATCGCCCACTATGGTTGAAAGATTTCATCTGCCGCGTGGCAGACATCTTTGAGCCATTATCAAACGTCGGCCGGGTCGGCTTTGATTGCCAGGCGGACGAACGCGGGTGGTTGATTTCCATGTACCTGGGAACCACGGAGATTATTGGTGGCCCGAAAGACGGCCAGATTGAACACGTCGGTTTCCGCATCGACCTCCTTCAACTGCTGCAGCAGTTTAAGGAGGTAAGCCGCTGCGAATGGTACTCCGTTGGAAACGAACATGACGAACGGTTTGAGCAGGCCGTACGTTCGCTGCTGTCCATCACCGGACAGGTGAACACAGATCATACCGTACGACTTGAACTGTTGGGCGTCCCTCCAAAGTATGTCGGCCCTGCACTCAAGCAATTCAGTCCGAATTACACACGGTAGCAGCGCCAAAAGAAAACTGAAATCGGGCGGGCATCGGCACGCCGGCTGAGTCCTCACATCTGTCGGCGTGCCGTCCCTTTTAATGGCCGGGCCCGATTTGCTATAAGCCGTGTTCGATTCGTCTCGTAGTCTGACGCCGTGCATCAGCTTGCTCACTTTCCAGGTGTTGAAGGCGCCTTTTCATGTCCGATCTCAAACGCCTGCTTGCTGAGTACGCAGCTGGTCCGGAAACTCTACGACAGTCGGTTGCGGAGGTAGCGGCGGACGACCTTGATGCTCCCCCCTGCGAAGGTTTTTGGTCCATCCGGCAGGTCATTTGTCACCTGTCTGACGCGGAGACAGTCTACGCCGACCGCATCAAGCGGGTCATTGCTGAAGACAACCCGACGCTCTCTGACGCCGACCCGAATCTGTACTGCGAAGCGTTGTACTGGTCCGATCGAGACATTGAAGAGGAACTGCAGCTGATTACGCTGACACGCCGCCAGATTCTCCGGATTCTTCAGTGTTGCCCAATCGAAGCGTTTCAACGGACGGGCGTACATTCGACGGACGGTGCTATGACGCTGGAAACGCTGGTGGAGCGGATTGCCGAACACATTCCACATCATATTCGCTTCATCGAACAAAAAGTATCAGCCCTGTGATTCGCGCCGTTCCGCCAGCCGATTCAGGCCGTCGTCGACGGACCGTGGCAGCTGACGCAAATCGGGTAAGGGCCACCGTCGCCGGTGACCCTCCCCACACCACCTAGCATGCGGATCCGCACTAGGCGATTCCTCGAAGCGGAGCAAGGTCGCACCAGAGTTGTTTGAGCGAAAGAAGTCCAAGG
>JBDONA010000605.1:0-6065 GCA_039831575.1 Fuerstiella sp.
ACGCCTCGTCATCCGGCGTAACGACGGTTTTCGCAGGCGAAGTCGGACTCTGTGTGCCGGGGGCGGCAGGTGGCGCCGACTCGTTTCGGCACCCCCAAACCAGACACGTCAGGGCCAGCATCAGAACAGCATTAAGTGGACATCGAGAATTCATCAGGGACAGGACTCCGGGCGAAGCAAAGGGCAGGCTGAGAGGCTTCAGGGTAAGCAGAAACCCGCAAATTGGCAACGAATTCCGCCGTTGGATTGGGTAATCTCGGTCGTTTGATTGCTGTTTTCCCGGACCTTGGTATCGTAGAAGACTGCCAGCCTTGAGTTTGGCATTTTTTCCAGCTCATCTGCTGATGTGCGCGGGCGCTCACCGTATGGTTGAAATCGCGCCCTCACCGTTAACCTTCAAGCCTGCCTGAGGTACCCATTCGATGACAAGAGACACAAGTCGACGAAGTTTTATTGGCCAGTCTGCAGCACTCGGAACGGCGTTCTGGGTGGGCGGACAAACATCTCTGAAGGCCAACACATCAGCCCTGCAGTCACTGAGCGCAGCCTGTGTGGGAGTTGGCGGAAAAGGCGGCAGCGATACCAGCCACATCGCCGAACAGGGAGTTTCCATTGCAGGACTGTGCGACGTTGACGGTGGCACACTGAAGAAGAAGGGCCGCGAGTTCAAGGATGCCAAACAGTTCACCGACTATCGTGAAATGCTGGACAGCCTCGGTGACAAGGTTGACATCGTGACCGTCAGCACGCCGGACCATAACCATGCGGCAGCGGCCATTAAAGCGATGCGTATGGGCAAGCATGTCTACTGCCAAAAGCCGCTGACATGGTCGATCAAAGAAGCTCGCACCATGCAGGAAGTCGCCAAAGAAACAGGCGTCGTCACGCAAATGGGCAATCAGGGGTCTTCAGAAAATGGACTTCGCGAAGCCGTGGAAGTGGTCCGTTCCGGTGCCATCGGCGACGTCAGTGAAGTTCACATCTGGTCCAACCGCCCAGTCTGGCCTCAGGGAATTGGCCGGCCGGAAGGCTCAGACCCGATTCCTGAGGATCTGAACTGGGATGCGTGGATCGGACCAGCTCCGATGCGGCCCTTCAAGAAAAACGTGTACCACGGCTTCAAATGGCGTGGTTGGGCCGACTTTGGCACCGGAGCACTCGGTGACATGGCATGCCATACCACCAACATGCCGGTCATGGCACTGCAACTGTGGGATCCCGTTGCTGTCACGGCTGTCAGGAATCCAGGCATCTTTGAAGGCGAAACCTTCCCGGCCAGTTCCAGCCTACTGTTCGAGTTCCCGGAACGCGACGGCTTGGCAGCGTGCAACTTCCATTGGTACGACGGTGGAGACCTGCCGGATGATTCGATCATCAGCCAACTGCCGGAATCCTTCCAGGCACGAATTGCGAAGCAGAAGAATGAAAACGGCAGAAAGACCAGTGGAGCCGTGATCGTTGGCAGTAAAGGCCTGTTGTTCTCGCCGGATGACTACGGTGCCAAGTACTTCCTGCTGCCTGAAGACAACTTCAAGGACTTTGAAAAACCCGAGCAGACGCTGCCGCGAATTCCGTTCAACGGGAGTGGTGATCAGCGACAAAAATGGGAATTTGTGCAGACCTGCAAAGGCGAGTACAAGACAGGCACAACGTCCAACTTTGCCTATGCTGGTCATCTGACCGAAACAATCCTGGTTGGCAACCTTGCCATCCGGTCAAAAGAAGGCAGCCGCATCGAATGGGATGCGAAGAACCTGAGGAGCACGAACATGCCAGAGGTCAACAAGTTCGTGCATCGTGAATACCGCGACGGATGGTCCATCTAAGGCTGTGTGTACGCTGACATGCCGCAATTAGCTTAGTTGGCAGCAGCGTATTCACACGTGACTGATTCGAACGTGTTTAGTTCGGCATAAGCTGCCGAAGGCATTGGGCCTTCGGCAGCTTTCTTTTTGCGCGTGGTGGAATCAACGCTGCGATCAACCTCGAATTCGCCCCAAGCATTTTGTGTACAGCAACTTGCGCGCGACCGGGACCATCGCTACATTCCAAAGTATCCGCACAACCCTCATATTTTAACTCAACCTGCCAGGGGTGTTTTTCCGATCGAACAGAGTAACCGATAGCGCCGGTACATCTCGCGCTATCTGCCCCTACGGATCGATCGGAATAACCGATGAACACGACACGGATTTTTGCGTCTTCCTGTTTGGCTCTCAGTTGCTGCGCCCTGATTACCGCTTCCAGCGTGTCAGTGGGCGATCAACCGGGGGTCATACGTATGACTTCACGTGATGAAATCATTGACCCACCGGCCCCCGTGCTGCCGGCGGGCCAGGATTCGAACACGGGAAAACAAAATGCGCCCGCCCAGGTTCCGAATCCGGAAAACGGCGACGCAGGCAACACGGCGCCCGAGAACCAGGGCGGGCGGGCCGGCAACTTCTCGCCACCAACTGACTTCACTCCTTACTTTGAACAAAGCTTTGGAGCGACAGAATCTCCGGTCCTCGGCCGTCGAGTCGTCAACAACCCGTTATTCGGGCCCCAGCTGATGTTTGAATCCAACGTCGGTGAAGGTCTGGGCTTCAACGAATCTTATCAGCGGCTAAACGCCAGAATTCCGTATCACGTGGTGCCTGGCAACTCTGTTCTGATCGGAGACCTGTCAGCGTCTCTCACAAACGACAGAGGAGAAGCCTACAACTTTGGACTGATCTGGCGTAACTATGACGCCACTCGAAACAGAGTCTTTGGCTGGAACGTTTACGGCGACATCGACGACGGACGCCAGAACCAGAGATGGAAACGCTTCGGGGTCGGCATGGAGTCACTCGGAAAGTACATCGACTTCTTTGCTAACGGCTACTTTGTTTCCGGCACGGACAGCGTCCTGCTGAACAGCAGTCTTGGCACAGACCTGTCCCTTGGTGGCAACAGTGCATTTCGTACACGCACATCAACATGGGACAACGCGTATTCCGGGGGCGACTTCGAAGTCGGCGGTCCGCTGCCCTTGCTTGGGCGGCGCGGAATCAACGCGTATGCGGGCGGCTACTACCTGGATAACGACAAGGGCTATGAAACGTTCGGGTATTCGGCCCGAGTCCAGGCGCTGGTGACTCAGTCAGCCACAGTCGACGTGCGATATACGGGCGATGACACGTTCGGTGATAACCTCTGGGTCAGCCTGGCTTACACAATTCCCAATTATCGTGAACGAGCCATCATGCAGCCCAAGCGGGTTCGTGATCGTCTGGCAGATCCGGTGTATCGCAGCAATCGTATTCACACCAACATGGACGTGGTCAATACCGCTGAAGCCCTGTTCAACGCGGCCAAGGGCCGGGCATTCAACGTGGTCTACGTTGACCCGGACGCCACCAGTACAACAGCTGCCGGTAACGGAGCGGGTACTCTGGAAGATCCGTTCACGTCTCTGATGGTCGCAGCCATGAACAACAACGCGGGAATCGACGTGATCAACGTGAATCCCCGAGACGACGACAGCAACACGAACCTGACCGTGAACGGCGGATTAGCTCTGTTCGACTGTCAGGTGCTGCGATCCACAACAGAAGCGTACACGCTGGATACTATTGCCGGCACCAACTTCATTATTCCGGCAGTTGCCGCCGGGACGGGTCTGGGTGCGTCAATCGCCAATCCAACAATGGTCGCCGGCGGCAGCGTAATTCGACTGTCTAACGAAAACACAGTTCTGGGCATGCGGATTGATGCATCGAACACCGCCATGACGGTCTTCGGAACGGGTATCACCAATCCGCTGCCGTTTACAGACGCCACCATTCTCAGAAACACGTTCACCAACTATGAAACGGCCGTCAATCTTGTGGACGGCTCGGGGACAATCATTCTGGACGGAAACACGGCGACCGGACTATCCGGAGCATCGATGTCCGGACTTGTGCTGACAACAGCCAGTGGCTCCACAACGGAACTGCTGGTTCGTAACAACACGGTCAGCAACAATTCGGTCGTTGGTATCAGCGTGACCGCCGGTCTGAATTCAATGATTAACGCAGATCGCCCCACAGGAGTCGGCCCCGGAGGGACGTCCGTACAACCCACCGGCATCGTTGGGAACACGGTCACAAATGGTGGTCAAGGCATCGTTGTTGCGGGACAAACCGGGTCAACGATAAACGCCGTGGTTCAGGACAACACATCGACCGGAAACACGTTCGATGGATTTGTCGGGCGAGCTGATGGCAGCACGTTTAATCTGTTCAGCATGGCAAATAACACCTTCAGTTCCAATCTCGCAAACGGTGCGCTGATTGAATATCAGAATGGTGGCCTGTTTATGGCGATCACGGAAGATCTGGACGGCGACGGCATTATGGATCCAGGAGAAGACCTGAACGAAAATGGACTTCTTGATGAAGGGATCGTATCAAACACGATGAACGACAACTCGATTGCTGGCCTGTGTCTCTTCGGGCACGACGCCAGCACCGGGCTGTTTGCTATCGGCGGTCCCCAGCAGGCTCTTGGCAATACACTGCAGGGCAACGCCGGAGCAGGGCTCGCAGTCGACCTACAGGACACTGCCACAGCCCAGATTGACGCACTGTTCAACACAACTCAGGGTGGAAACGCTGCCGCCGGACTGACAATTGTCCTGGACTTTGTCGATGCCACACAGGGTTCCGTTGTTGACGGACTCGGCCGAACGGTCAATCCATTCGACATAACACAATACGGTTTCGCGGCGACGGACTTCGGTACGGTCACCAACGCGATCACGCAGACCATTCAGAGTTATTATCACACCATCCCGACCGTCGGCCAGGATACCCGAAGTTCGATCCCCGACGGTATGCAGTTGGATCTTGATTTTGTCATTGGCGACGCAGGCGTTGCACCTTCCAATGGAGCGACGGAGTACTACGCGGTGACAATTGGAGACAGTGCAGCGAATCTCGGTGGGCTGGCGGGGCAGGCCGCCGACATCGGCAACATTCGAAATGCTCAGGGACTGGGACCAGGGCAGGGACTGGCTGGCACGCCACTGGCATTGGGAGCTTCTGCGGCGGGAGTCTACACAAACGGGATCAATCAGTTTTCTACATTGCTCAACCCTCCGAACGCATACACGGGGCCAACGTATCCGGCCCCGATCATTGTGGAAGACCCGTCACAAACGCCACAGTTTGCCATCAACGCGCTCACATCCGGCAACCTGACGTTTACTCGACGCGCCATCGGGCTGATCGCAGCGCATGAACTGGGTCACTCACTGTCTCTGCGACACATCCAGCAGACAGGTGCGGCCACACCGTCCGGCCTGAACACGATCATGGGGACACCTGCGATCGATACATCGATTCAGTCTTTGCTGGAACCAGCAGAATTTGCCTTCAGTGGCACCAATCCCGGTGAACTTCCAGGGGAAGCACCTTTCCTTACGCGGCCTATTGATCAGCTCGTGGCCGCCATCGGCCTGCGTGTGGCCTCCGGGGCAACCCGCAACGGAATTACAGTTACGGGAACCGACAATGCTCGCCTGATCAACTCCACCTTCAACAACAACACAATTGTCGGTGCCACCGAACATGGGATCAACATCAGCATGAACGACAGTGCTCGTGCTGAAGGCCTGACCATTCAGGGCAATACCATCACGAACGGTGCTGGACACGGCGTTCGCCTGAACGCTGACGGTGCCGCGGCATTCATCGATGCAGACAACACGATCGGTGGCTCCGGTTCGAACACCTATCGCGGCACTGCATTCCTGCAGGGCAACAATATCTCGATGAATGCAGGCGATGGATTCCGTGCGATTGCGGCTAACGGCGGTGTCATCCACGGCAACCTGATCAACAATCAGCTCACTCAGAACGGCGGGAACGGTGCAACTCTGTCCATTGACGGCAGTGGCACAATCGACTTCGGCACACCAGCGCTTAACCGAATCATCTCGGGCAACACGATCACGGGGAACAGTGGTATCGGAATTGAAACCGTCAGCACGGTGAGTGCCACGGGAACGGGGCTGCTTAACGCGGTCATTCAGAACAACGACATCTCAAACAACA
>JBDONA010000962.1:0-6062 GCA_039831575.1 Fuerstiella sp.
CGTCGAAATCCAGATAGACGATCTGCCCCTGAGTCGCATCGTGGATGCTGTCATCGGCAGCCGAATCAGTCTGATGGACGTCACTAAGCCCCCAGTCGGTACTCGCAACTGCTGCAAAGTCTTCCTCTGAGTTAACTCCACTCAGGAGCGTTCGCCGCTCAAGCTGTTCAAGTGGATTCCGAACAGTAAATTTGCGACGCTTATGGGGGCGTGCAGGTTGAGCGGTAGAAGCAAAAAGTGAAGGAGGCCGACGCATTTGATACAGTCGACGACGAATGTATGACAACCACGAATTGAGAAGCATGGCTACTCCGGGGGAAAACTCGTTGAGGTCTGAAGAAAGATAAGTCGTTGACGTCGTCCCGCCTCATGAAGGGCCAGGCCCGACCGTGGAGATGACGTCAATGTGCGCTGTGGTGACAAAATCCGGATAGAAATTACGCGTAAAAAATCAGTGCCCAGGTCCGGCCGACACGAGTATGCGGCTGGCAATGGGAAGAACGAAACAATGGTAGTATTAGGGAAACTGAGGGGGGGGGCACCACCGTTACAGGCGTCAAAATGATCAAAAAGGGACGCTGTTTCCACAAAAAAGGGACGCTGTTTCCACAAAAAAAAAATGACGGTTATTCCGAATTTTTGGGCGCAATCTGGCGATGAGCCTCAATCCCCGACCACAAAGGCAAGATGTCGGATTTGCTATTTTTCCGAGACGGAATGGCTCTCTCACACAACCCCAACCACCGCCCACAACGCTTGGGAAACCTTAGTTTCCGTTGATTCTACGTGTTTTCATGCCCTGACTGGCGCCGGATCGTCTGCAGCGCGTGGCATCCTGTGGTCCGCATTGACGACAGGTGAGGCGGCCTCATTTGCATAGGTTTTACCAACGAAGGCTACGCTCCACACAACACTACTCAAACTCGCGTTTCCCGCGTTAAATGCAGTGAGTGATTACGTATTCCCTGTGTTTCTGAATCATGGATCCGGAGTCGTGCCCCAGGCCTCTGAACGGCTCAATCCGGCCGCGGCGGCTTCGTCGCCACCGCGACCTTTTTAAGGGATACGATTTGTATGGGCTCACAAAAGTTGTACGCTCTGGCTGCTCCGTTTGGTTATTATCAGGAACGATAAATCAACAACCAATCTCCTGTAAAACTGTTTTTTTCACGGAACAAAGTGTCCGCTCTCGCCAGTTTCTACGCCTTTTAAATTGACAGGCGACATGTCACGCAAGAATCCGTCTATTCCAAATTCGGGGATTTCTAAGCCTTCGGTAGAATGGTCGCGACGGGATCGCGATGGCAGGGCATTTACCTTCGACGAATTAATAACAGCGGACAACACAGTCTATCGGGAGCTCCTTGCGGCTGCGGAGTGTGACTTGGCGGCTCAGAGCAAACAGTCACCATCTGACGTGATTCAGGAGACAATGGTTGACGCGCAGCGGTCCTTTGGTGATTTTCGAGGTGAAAACAGGAGTGAATGGCGGTCGTGGCTTTGGGGTATTTTAAAACACAATCTGCTCGACAAACGTCGGCGTTTCGTAGATTCAAAGAAACGAACCACGCGAAGAGAAGTGGCGGGGGTAAATGTCGCGACGCTGCCGGGCAGTGAATCATCCAGTGATTTGCCGCTGAACCAATTGATTAAACGGGCAACAATTTCCAACGTGACACGAAGTCTGGAACAACTACGCCCCGAGCAGCAGGAACTGCTGCGTCTGCGTTACTGGCAACAGAAGTCATTTCATGAAATCGGAAAGATTCAACACCTCACTCGTGAGGCGGCCCGGAAAGCTTTGTACCGGTCGGTTGACGCACTTGCGAAGGTGATCGCAGTAAATGAGCAACAAGGACAACATGCTGGCCGAACGACTGATCGCGGCTGATGACGCACGACATCGAGGAGAATCAGATTGGCATCTGTCCAGCCTTGAAGGTTTGTCCCCTGAAAATCATGCTAAGCTGACGCAGTTGATCGACACCGTGCAACTTGTTGACGAATTAGCAAAGTTGGACCTGCCGAGTGAGGCTTCGCAATCTGAAGATGACACGCAGACCGCGACTTTCCCACCAATTGGGCGGGAAAACGGACTGCCGGATCATTTTGGCGACTACCGAATTCGGTCATTGATCGCCCGTGGTGGTTTTGGGGCAGTTTTTCTCGCCGAAGACCAACGGACGCGTCGTAAAGTCGCTATCAAAGTTCCACGGCCGGATGTGTTGATCACAGACGATCTGCGATATCGGTTCCTGACCGAGGCGCGTGCGGCCGGCACGCTTTGTCATCCCAACATTGTGACTGTCTTGGAAGCGATATCGGAACCCACGCCTGCGATTATATACGAATACTGCGAAGGTGGGACACTGGCAGACGTATTGCGTGCGGGTACGGAGTTGTCAGAACAACAAGTCCTTGGTTTTGCGATCTGTCTGGCTGAAGCCCTGAAGCATGCT
The DNA here is from genome assembly GCA_039831575.1 of Fuerstiella sp. Lineage (GTDB taxonomy): Bacteria > Planctomycetota > Planctomycetia > Planctomycetales > Planctomycetaceae > Fuerstiella. The sequence goes on from JBDONA010000962.1 coordinate 2,460, forward strand.
CATGATCGTGGCGTGCTGCATCGCGATCTGAAACCCAGCAACATTCTGTTGACTGAGACCTCGGAGAAAGGCCCCCAAAAACAGTTTCAGATTGGCCAGACGCTGTGGACGCCGAAGTTGACTGACTTTGGATTGGCCAGGCTCATGGACGATTGTGATCGGCATACTCGGACTGGAACAGTATTGGGCACGACAGAATATATGGCTCCGGAACAGGTTGCCGGGCGAACGAGTCAGACTGGAACTCATACTGACATATTCGCATTCGGAATCCTGCTGTACCAATTGCTGACCGGAAAGTTGCCGTTTCAGGGCCCAACCCGTCTGCAGACACTTCTTCGGATCGAGTCCGCTGAACCGGATCGACCACGACTAATCCGCCCGCAACTTTCCGTCGAGATCGAATTGATCTGCCTCAAGTGTCTGCAGAAAGTGCCCGAAGCTCGATACGAATCGGCAGCAGCGTTGTTGCATGATCTTAAGGCTTTGCGCGACTCGAAACCCATCAGTATCGTGCCGCCGTCATTTCGAAATCAATTCGGATACTGGTATCGGCAAAACCGCAGATTGGTGAACGGCCTGGCGTTTCTGCAGGTACTATTAATTGGTGTTATGTTGGTTGCGGTGCGCCTGCAGACACTCAATCACGACATACGACTGACTCAACAGGAAGCTGACCTCAGCCAGCAGCAGTCACGGGTCGCTCAGTACTTTCGCAGCTTGTCAGATGCAAAAGCTCTTGTTCTCGCGAGGACGCCGGAATCTCAGACACAAGCACTGGATACTGTGGAAGCAGCGGCACGCGAAAATTTTGCCTGGCAGCAAAACCAGATACGGGATGGTTCCCCCCGTCCGACCTCGGACACAGAACTGCGCACGACAACAATCGCGTGTCTGCAGGAAGCAGAGCTGCGTCCTGCGGGACAGATTGCGCCGGGATTTAACGCATCGGTTGTCGCATTTCACCCTCAGGGGCACATTATCGCCATCGGTGAGGACCGGTATGAATTGCCTGACCCGCACATAAAGGTCAATCTGTATGAGTTTCCATCTGGTGATCTGCTGGCAGAATTGTCTTGTCCGGGCAACATTCAAAGGCTCATTTCCCATCAGCAAATTGATGGCATCAGAGACCTGGAATGGAGTCCCGATGGGCGTTGGCTTGCCGCCAGTCGAAACCGGGGGCAACTGTTTGTCTGGGATACGCAAATTAATAATAAACGTCAGGAACTGGACACCCTTTCGCCTTACAGGTCCCGGCTGCTGTTCTCCCCCGACAGTCGGACCCTTTATGCAAACACAGTGGTGGCCGAAGACAATGACATACTGCTGAAATTCGAGATTGCCGAAAATGACATGTTTCGTGAAACGGCAAGCACAGAAGTTAACCACATGCACGGAATGGCATGCTCTAAGGCGTTTGACCGACTGTATGCGTTGGGCGACTCGGGGTTGCACACATTCGACCCCAGGTCACTAACAGAGAGACAGGAACGACCGGTAACATGGTCTTTCTTTAAAGACACGCGTGATGGCAGCATCAGATTCATTATTGATCGGGGACGTGTCGGCATTGCGGCTATTGGCTCAGAACAACCAGAACAACCAGAACGATTTCTTAACATTCCACACGGCCTGCGACCGTCACAGATACTGAATCAGAACTTTTCGTGCAGCAGCAACGGTAATGTCTGTCTCATTCAGAGTGTTTCTCCCCCACGGCTGCACATTTTTGATACGGCCACCGGGACACTCATTGGTGAATGGCTATCTGTCAGAGCCCGAGACAGCGACTGGCCGTCGGAAGTACATCCAACAGGGCGTTTTTGTGCGGTACCGGATGGAGATCGAGTTCAGCTTATTGCGATTAGTCGTTTCCAGGAACATCGTTTGACGACTGTTCGGCCTGAGCCGCTCGAATGTGGAGCAATCTCTCCTCTTGGGACGCACATCGTCACAGCAACGCAGAATCGATACGGTGATCGTTCTCTTCGGGTGCAACTCACAGAACTCAACGGTGATGATGAAGAGCAGTTGGTTGCAGAATACAGTCCGAAGCTTCACTCCCGAAACCACCGGCGTGCGTGTGTTGCGGCATTCCATCCGCACGGCGATCGATTTGCTGTTGCCGTGAATCAGTTCAGTTCGTTAAGTCTGCATGACATTCACGGCAAGACTGAGTGGGACATCCAGGTGGAAACACCACGTGCGACTGCATTTTCCCCAACGGGAGATGACTTATGGGTCGCCCATGCATCAGGAGTTCAGAGGCTGGAGCTGAAAGACGGTAAAATCGATCAACGGTGGCGTTGGTCGAATTTGTGGCCGAAGATAAATAATGGTGGGCGGACACTGACTGTCACAGTTGAAGACCATGGGGCGGCTGTCAGTGACAGTGATGGCAGATTGCACCTGTTTTCGGTTGAGCGTCCCCCCGAGGCGTCCACATTCCGGCCGGAATGGTCTGTTCAGGTTGCGCCCCACCTTGTCCCTCTGACAGCAACTGCTTTCAACAAGACACAGGGGTTTATTCTGGCCGGGGACGAAGCCGGCTTTGTCTACAAGGTCGACACAGCAACCCGGGCCATCACACCGGCGCCGTTGCATTCGCAAAAAATCACCTCGCTGGGCTTTATTAATGACAGTATGTTTTTCACCTCCTCATACGATGGCACCGTCGGTGTGTGGAAGTGGAACGAAGAAACGCCGGAGGAAATCTTTCAATTTCCATCGGGGCGTGCGGTACTTGATGGGACAGCTTACAAAGTGGACGAAACAGATTTCATTAAGTATCGAAGGGAAGGTCAGGGTGCCATGCATGTCTGGAATATGACACAGTTAGCGAATAGATTCAGTGACATGGCAATCGCCGCTGATGGCATGTCCGCTTCGTCAGAAAAACTTGTGGCGAAGAACCGGTAACCGTGCTTCGGAACGCCTTCGCCAGGGGTGTATGCATTGACCGCGTTAATTAGTCGTTACTAAAATATGCCCTGCTGTTTGCTAAATAACTTTGCGTGATTTCGAAATCGTCCGGACCTCTACTCCGCGTAGGGTCAAAAAACTGAACCGACCGCAAAGCTCTTTAACAATCAGGTGTTAGCGAGCGAATCGAGTCACGATTTCGGCCGAACGTGGTTGAGGCGATTGAACCACAGGCGAGTCAATCGGTGTCTGTTTCAACTGAGCGCGCACCTTCACCGCAGAATGACCACGATTCGGTGCAGATCTTTCCCGGCTTCTTTAGCAGCGCGTCTATCTGCGCATTCTGGAATTCGATGATCTGTTGCTGTCGCTGGTTCACCATGCCGCAGAGTGCAGCAAGCAGGATGTGCCATGGCTGGAGCAGGAAGGGCATGTTCGGCGCCGAAAATCGTCAGTTTCCGCGGCAGACGGATGAAATCAAGCGGCTGAGATGCGAGACTCTGTAGTCGTTGAAATGCCCGTATTTCACGGCCTTTTTAGTACGGCGGAGTATTTTGACCCTACAGGGTCACGTTGAACTCGTTAGATTGATTCTACGGGGTCACGTGAGGTTTCCTTTTTGATGTGTAGATACTTCAAAAAGAAACCGATCTGGCCCGCTCTTTCAAGCGGATCGAA
>JBDONA010000885.1:0-6061 GCA_039831575.1 Fuerstiella sp.
AGCGTGAATTTCTCAATCAACTTGCCGTACGTTCGCGCGGCCGTGATGCTGTCGCCGAGGAACGCGACCGTATCGCCGTCCCTGATCGCAAACTGATCCTCCGCTTCAGCCGGATACGAAAGCCAGAGCGCTGACCACAGGCAGAGTACGATTGCTGGTGTTCGTGCGGCACGCAAGTCTATCGCCCCCACTTCCGGATGGAATACAGATGGCCGATGAAGCAGATCACGGCAATCGTGGAGTCTCTGTCATTGGCATCGTGCGTGTGCACAGTCTGCTGACGTCCTTCCGAAAGACCGGCCAGCTGATTCCACATGTTGCCCACATCATCGCTGCGTGACAAGGAAGACTGGAAAAAAGGCGTAGATGGGGACTCTGAACTGCCTTCGCGCCGGCGAGCTTAAAAACAATAGACCTGCGCGGCCAGGCAAAAACGGTCTCGTGAACGGCATGGGGTTTGTAGGCCTGATGTGTCAGAATTGTTGACTCTTTCTTGACTATTCGTTCGGTTTGTGGGGTAATATGCTTTCTGACCGTGACGAGACATCCACAGCAATGTGGCAAACTTCAATACTTGCTCTTCCCTTCTACATTCTTAAATGGAGGCGTGCCGTGTTAAGAAGAACTCGTTCCATTCGTGGATTTACGCTCATCGAGCTGCTGGTGGTGATTGCGATCATCGCCATCCTGATCGCCTTGTTGCTTCCGGCCGTACAGCAGGCACGCGAAGCAGCTCGCAGAACGCAATGCAAGAACAACCTGAAACAGTTCGGTCTTGCTCTGCACAACTACCATGACGTGCACGGATTGTTTCCGGCTGGGTCATACCTGGACAAGAGTCCAGGCGGTAACATCAATTCTCAATGGGCGTGGTCAGTCATGATCCTGCCGTTTATCGACCAGGCACCGTTGTTCAATAGTTTGGATATTGGCCCCAGTAATTTTCAGGACGCTGCCAACGATCCAGTCCGCCTTGCATTGCTTACCACATCACAGGCGGCGTTTATCTGTCCTTCCGATCCTGAGGCAGAGGTGAATCGCAATCGCCCATTCGTGGGAGGAGGCAGCGGAGGTCTGTGCAATCCCATGCCGCATCCGACAGATATCATTTTTGCCAAATCGAACTACATGGGCTGCAATGGTAACCGTGACAACGACGGTATTTTTGACAGCGGCAACAACCGAAAAATCGGTCTCAGAGATATCACGGACGGGTCCTCCAACACCATCATGGTAGGTGAGCGGGGAAGCAAGAATAACAGCGGCGATGACACCCTTGACGGTCCGTGGGCAGGGGTGTGGGCGGGACAGGAACTGACCTGTGACGGCCTCACAAATATTTGGTGTCTCGCGGGAAAAACGGAGTATAGGATGAATACGGGCCAACACAGCCTCGATCCAGGCGACACCAACGCGAGTGATAACCTGTTGCTGGCCTTCACCAGTGAACACGTCGGCGGTGCTCAGTTCTTACTCGCGGATGGTTCAACGCGGTTCATTAGTGAAAATGTTGAGTGGAACGACGATCCTCTCGGGAATGACAAGGGCATTTACCACAGTCTTGGGTCAATCGATGATGGCAACGTTATTGGCGAATACTAAGAAGCGAATGTGCCTTCAGGGTCGGGTGTCCGAGCCCGCGAGGATTCGGACACCTGTTCATATTGCCTTACGCCCCGCCCGCCCGTTTATGTTCTTAGCTCAGGAGTTACCATGTCCCTCCGCAATGCCCCTCGCTGCCCGTTACCGCGCGTAATGATTGTCCTGCCGTTCACTTTTGTCTTGTTGTTGCTGTCCGGCTGTGGCGGCAGTTACTCAGGCAAAAGCGATTACGAGAAGAAGAAGGAGAAAGAACAGGGATTTAGCGGTCTGATTCAGGCTGCCGGTGGAACAGCGACCAAGGAAGGTAAAAGGAGGTACGGCTTCGAAATGACAGGCTGGCTAATCGATCTCAGTGGTGCGGAGATCACTGATGAGTTGATCACTTCGATCACAGAGGTCGCTCAGAAAGATGCCGTCTTCCAACTGATCCTTAGCAAATCCAAAATCACAGACAGCCAATTGGCGAAACTTGATGCTGGAAAGGTCCTGCAAAAGACGTTTGACCTTAACCTGAGCGACACAGCGATCACCGATGCGGGACTCGACAAGCTGTCAAACTTCCATTGCATTGAAACCTTGAATCTCAAAGGGTCGAAGGCAACGCAGGCCGGAGCTACGCGACTGGGTAAGAAACAAATTGCCAGCCCTGAAACGAAAAAACCATTCCAGAAACAGCCCAAGGTTACGCTGTAGAATACGCGGAAGTTCGTGCTGACATTCAGCTTCGTGGTCACAAAAAGTGGCTGTCCGAAAGTCCCGGTCTCTTCAAGAGACCGGGACTTTGTTCTATGGCTGGGCCAGCGTTTCCGGAGAAGTCAGCACCATTCGCATCAACGCGTCCGCGATCAGTTGGTGGCCTTTCGCATTGGGATGATACTCGTCCGTTGAGTGAAACAGACTGTCCCAGTTCTGGCCCTCGGCCCAGGAGGACAGATCGCACACGACGAAACCGGATCCTTTGGCGATTGACAGGAGTTCGGTTGCGGGATCTTCCATCATGGTTCCGGGCATCGGAAGGTAGATCCAGACCGGAACGATTCCCCGTCCCCGACACTCATCAACGATGGCCCTGTAGATGGCGCCCAGGATTTCGGTTTCATACGGCTGCAGCCGACCTTGAACCGCCCCCTGCGGCATTCCGCCAGTGACACCGGCTTTTCGTGCAACGTCTTTCAGAGATTGCGACGGAAGTTCCAGCCCGTGAGCCAGAATTCTCGCAGGATGGCTGGCCAGTTCCTTCAATTCATCCTGATGGGCCATGTAGTACAACGCATCGGGTTCAAACCCGATGACTTTTCTTTGAATTCTGATTAGCCGATGGAACGCCCACTGTTTGCCAACACCAAAATTCAAGACTTCGAATCGTGCAGCACCATCGGTGCGCTCGGTGTTTAGCCGGTTCTCAAAAACACGGCCGAAGACTTCTTCATCTGACACGCCGTAGCCCATCACAATGCTTGAACCCACCACCGCAATGCGAAACGTGTCGGCCGGTTTGTTGAGTGTGATCGATGTCCTGTCCCGCATCCCAAATTGGTTGACTGAAAACGGACGGCCGTCCAGTTGCGTCCGAATGCCCGGCTTCAGTTCGACCTGCTGGTACATGTCGGCTGGTCGAGAGACTTTGAAGAAACCCTGAGCCTGTGCGCGACGAGTATCGTCCTGCGGCGAAAAGGAAGTGAGCAGCGGCCCGGCCTGGATGGCAGCCATGTTCAGGTCCTCGTAGTAGCTCTGCAGTCGCATCTCCGCGTTTTCTTTGGCGTTGGTCCGGAAGTCGGCGATCTCCCGTGCCACCTTCGCGTCAAGCGCGTGGCTCAACCACGGTGACGCAAATGCCACGACAAGTCCCATTCCTGCCAGGTGCAGTTTTACGGAATCCTGAAAAACCATCGGGACCGGCGTCCTGCCCCGGGACGTCCGCCAACGTTGAAACAGTATCAGTATCGCCCCGACTGCGACCACGGCCAGCATCCACATCAGCACCACGAACAGTCCGTGACCTGCTTCCGGCCGGTCCAGCACTCCTCCAATGGAATACAGGAATCCCGGTTTTGTCCAACACGCCCAAAACAGGCTGACCAGGGAAAACATGCACACGGTTCGCAACGACAGGCTAAAGGCAGCCAGCCATGCTGATCGCTGGCGTCGTGTGCCGCGGCGGGAATCGAACACCGCATTAACGGCAACGCAGGCCCCCACTCCCAGCCACAGACACGCATCGTTGACCGTCACGGGAAACCTGCCGAGCAGCCAGAATGTCTGCCACGAATGCAACAGCCACGTACACACAAAAACGCAGAACACCCCCAGCACAATGGCCGGCCCCACGGACGCACCGCGACTGCGCAAGGCAAAGAACGTGGGGAAGAAAAAGAACTTCGTCATGAAGTCCTTCCAGTAGATGTTAATTCGCCTCCAGATATCGCTGAAACTGGATGCCAGAAAGAACAGATGATGCGTTGGCGGCAGGTTGAAGCCGAACAGATGCAGCAGACCTGTGACCAGATGGAACTGCCCCGAAACCTGCAGATACAGGGCGAAGTTCGTCGCCATGAATAATGCCAGATGTGGCACGTCATAAAGTTGCCAGGGTTCGGGGACGAGGTATGTCTTGATGTATCGGTACAACAAAAGATGCACCAGCCCTCGCACGATCCAACGGACACCGCGCTGATAGATCTCCCACTCGTCCTGGTCGTACCATGTGGTGCGAAACGTCTTGTAGTCAACCACCGGAAACAGCGGGAAGCAGACGTTGGGCAGCAGAAAAAAATACGAAACACAGGACGCCAGCCCCGGCATGGCTGTTCCACGTCTTGAATCGTGCACGAAGATGATCAGTCGGAACATGAACATCGATCCGAGCACGGGCCAGAACGGCAACGGAAACTGAGCCCGCGTGAAGATCAGAGCGGCAGTTGCCACCACCAGCATTCCGATCCGCGTCCCCCAGGCGATTGGCAGATAACAAATACCGATCAAGGCACTGCCGATTCCCAGGACCCATAGGCCATTACTGACACCCATGACAAACAGGACGCACGTAATCGAAAGCAGGGCAAAGAAATGCAGGCGGTATCCTGTTGGCAGCGACGTATGGATCGCAAAGCCGCCTATAATCAGACACAACACCGGAAAGAAGTGCCGTTGTCCCTCGATGTTGAACAGGTACACAACGGCTGCGACCAGCACCAGTTCAAACAGCAGCATCAGGCAACGGGCTGCGCGTGCCCACGCCGTGAGAATGTCTGGTTGAGAGGCGTCTGCTGTAGAGGATCGGGAGTCTTTTTCGGTCATGAATCATTGCCATTCGGAAACAGGCTGGCCCAAAAAGACTCCCGCCCCTTTATGGGGGGCCGCATCCCGGCGGAGGGCCATGCCCGCACTACGCCATGTCGCTCCTTATGTTCGCCACGTACTGCGAAAGTGCCTCGATGGTTGCGTGATCTTCCAGTGGGTTTTCTGAAAAACGGACGCCAAGCCAGTCTTCCAGTTTTGCCACGACCGAAACAACCTGCATCGAATCGATCCCGCAGGATAAGATGGGCTGGTCCACGTTAATCCTGTCCGGGCTGATGTTCAGCTCTGCCGCAAGTTGATTGATGATCCACTGTCGAATCTCGGCGACCGTCGGAACGGACTCCGCTGTGGCATCAGAGGCTTGCGAGTTTTCGTTTTCCATACCCGATTATTGCGGCGACAGTGCATAGGAACAAGCCACCGCGATTTCGTGGGTGCGTCCGCTGGTTTGAATGGACACGGCGTTGCCATCCTGACTGACAGATTTTGCGGGAATGTCCCCGGGGAGCAGTTTCAAAACGCCTCTTGCACGAATTCTGGCAACCCGATGCGTAAGTTTTGAAGTTGCGCTATTTCATTGATGTCAGGGAGATTGGTATTGCGTGAAAAGCGGATCCCACCGATGAACGGATCTTTGAAATCTCACCACTCATGCGGAAGAACCCGCCATGGTGATCGTCGTCGAATCGGCTCGTGCGCTCAAGCGTTATCTGTCTCAAACTTCGCTCAACGACTTTGCTCGCCTGATGGTCACTCGGATGGTGCTGGCGTTTATTCTGCATCGAGGGCGGATGTCATGTTCTTCGGCGACGGGGGTGATTGCCTCGGAATCGATCCATCGCGGACAGTTGACTCGGTTCCTGGCACCTCCTCGCTGGCAGAAGGACGACTTCAACGAACCGCTGCGAGCCGCAATGCTGCGGATGGAATCCGCCACAGGAAGATTTCTGTTCATCGTCGACGCCACCATGTTTTCTCAGGCGAGAAAGAAGACGTACAACACGTACAACACGTACAACACGTACAACACGGGCAACACGGGCAACACGGGTAACACGGGCAACACGTCAGCGACGTCCGAGGAAAGGCCACCGCTACAACAACAAAAAAGTGCGTCGAAAAAACGTGTACAGTTTAACGTTTGGTCTGCTGATCACGC
>JBDONA010000208.1:0-6043 GCA_039831575.1 Fuerstiella sp.
TTCACTCCACGCGCGGCCGTGGTGGATCAGCTTTGACGCCCGCGCACTGTTGGCCGCCTTGATGCCCATCGCAACCAAATACGTTGAGGATCCTCGAATTCCCACGCGTGCGATCGCGGAGGCCACATCTCCGATCGGCATGTCGGTGCGTAGCCTTGCCGAATTCACGAATTTGAGCAACTCAACGGTTAGCCCGGCGTTTTTTTCGACAATGGTAGCAAGGTCTCGAATCCTGACATCCGGGTCGGCGGCACGCTGTGAAAATTCGGTGACCGCCTCAGGCAAGGCAGGCACTTCGATGTCGCTGGGAATGCTGACTGATTGAATCGACTTCAGTGCCGCGGCGCGCAGGCTCGCCCAGTTGAGCGAATCTGCTGCAGAATCTGCTGCAGAATCAGCATCTTCTGTGACTGACATTCAATGTCCTCCAACCAGAATTGTTCCGTGAAGCCTCAGCATACAGCTATCGGTTGCGGCAGCCCCTTCTTGCTTAGAAAACAGGCCATTTTCGACCTTGGGCAGTCCAGTCCGTGGTGGCGGTTTCCCATCCCGGAATGGAAGACGCAGCAATCACTCCGGTAAGACAATTGCCCACTGAACATGCTGGTTCTAGCAACTGAAACGGCACTATCAGTGACAATGCGTGCCACAGAAATGAACTGCCGAATTAGATGCAGAGAGATACGATCGCAGCATTTCATCCGCAACAGGTCACACTCGATGATTTCACCAGTGCAAGCCTCGACGTCCAATCCCATGCAGAAACTGTTTGCTGACTGGCCGGTCAGCATCCCTCGCAAAGGTATTGTGGTTACGGTGCACGGCGAAACAATTCCGTTTGTGGAGTTCATGATCACCGGAGAGTTGCTTCTGGTGGAACGCCAGACACCGGATATCGCGGGGGCACGCCGCGTGATTCTGGACTTCAATAACATCGCAGCCACGAAAATCCTGGACACTATTGAACTGTCGCGATTCACAGCCTTTGGCTTCCGCGGTTCACTTGGTGTCAGGTCATAACTCGCCGGCATGCCGAACGCGTTCGAATAGCCAGGCCCTGGAATACGCCCACCACCGGGCCGCTGTCGCCCGACTGATGTTTAACGTTTTTGCAGCTTCAGCTTCGTTCAGACCTGCAAAACAAACGCAGCCGCACCAGCTCCGCTTTTTGTGAATCCTGCTGCTCAAGCTCCGCCAGGGCTTCGTCCAGCGCCAGCAGATCGTCGTCCGGTGCCACATCGGAAGCGATAATGTTCAGGTCCGAAATGTCGACCTTGTGGTGAACTCCTCCGTGACGAACGCGTTTCTTCCGTCGGGCCTGCTCAACCAGAATTCATTGCATCGCGATGGCCGCCGCCCCGAAAAAATGCCGGCGATTTTCCCACGTCGGAGCACTGCCGCCCAGCAGCCGCAGGAAAGCCTCATGCACCAGCGCCGTGGCCACACGTCAGCCTAATACGCTGTGGCACCGGGCAGGTTACGGCATATCGACGGTTGACATTACTTGATTAGGGCCGCGATTTCTTCAAAGATCGCTTTTTGCCCGTCTTTATCGTCGGCGTTGCTGTTCGCCAATTCCACGTACTTCACGGTGGCCTTCCGATATCGATCCTCCCGATCCGACAACTCTCCCTTCGCCGTCAGATACTCCATCACTTTTCGTGACCTCGTCCGCACCCGACTTCCATAGTCTTTCCATTTTTCTTCGGAAATGGCACCTTTCGACAGGCTGAGGTATTCGAAATTCAGCGGTGTGAACTCCGCGGCCACATCCATCGACGCCCCCGGCAGCGAAATCACACCGGTGAAGACACCAGCAAGCAACAGACAGACAACGGCAACACCACCGAAAATACTCAGAACTTTCGGCTCTGGCATACGGAAGCCTCCGCCGGATTTCTTTGGCGGAATCGAAGGTCGGACCGGTGGTGGGGTCACAGGCAACGGTGGTTTCTGCGTAGCCGACGGCATTCCGCCACTCGTGGACGACACTGCAGCGGCCGGCATCGATGCCGCGCCTGCAACGGGAGTCGCAACTGAACTCTCGTTCACAGGGACCTGTGGAGCCGACGGAGTTGCGTCCCTCGTCGTCTGCGGAGTGGCGGCAGAACTCTGCTTCGGCCGATCGGCGACGTCACGAACTTTGCCATCCGCCGTAAAGAGCTCCGAAAAGATCTCCTGTAGAAATTCGTCCTGCTTCGGCTTGTGCCGTTTTTTTTTCCTTGTGGGCCGGGTTTCACGCTGAGACCGCCCTGTCGTCGCTGCGTCCGCCGACTGTGCCGCGGAGCTGGATGCTGTTGTCGACGTTTCGGCAGAACCGGCAGCCGTCTTACGCTGCGGCGGTGCACTGTCCTGCCGCCCTTCCTTCGTCGCAAGGGTGTTTTCCTGACTCCGGCTGGCAGCCGTGCCGATCGCGACGGCGATATCGGGGATCACTTCAGGGAATGACCATTCACCGTCCTCTCCACAGCGAATCTTCTCGTCCGAATCCAGGGCACCCGACTCAGCCATTTTGACCAGATAGGAAATCGGCATTGGTCCAAAAACCTGGCCCAAAGTTTCGACGTAGTACACCGCCTCCTCATCATCAGACTCACGTGCGGCGGACTTTGGCTGTCGCAGCGGCGCAGACTTCGAATCACTTTGCAGATTGATGGAATCGATATCGGGGACGTCGGAGTCAGCAGTCGGTTTGTTTTCCTCAAACACAAAGTTCAACTCTGACAGGTCCGTCAGCTCTGATGATGCGTCGTCGGTTGCCGACTGCGGCACCTGCGCCACACTGCCCCACTCGTCTGCTCCGTCTGCTCGTACAGAATCATCCGGCGACAGAGTTCCGTCGGTAAGCAACTTTGCGATCTCAGTAGCAGTGACGGGGCCAAACTCTTCTGAAAAAAGCTTGTAGTACCACGCGGTCTCATTCATTGTTTCATCTCCCAAACGGTTGGCGCTCGACGGCCGCCCACCGTCAGTCTGATTCCGTGGACTGATGTTCCGACATGCCAAGAATCCACTCGCGAATCAACGAATTCGATTCCTCGTGAACAAGGTTACGACCGAGATTTGGCATACGAGCGCCTGGTTCTTCACTCTCCATCCGAAACATCAGGATCGACTCGTCAGGTTTGCCTGGAACAATGTCATATCGGCGGCCACCGGCCCCCTTGCCGACAGCAACCGGTGACTTAAACACGCCGTACCTGCCAGGGTCCTGCTGAGTCGTCGTCAGATCAAGGCCGGACGTCCGGGCTGATCCTTTCGGGTTGTGACAGTGAGCACAGTTGACCTCCAGCCACGCCCGTGCGCGATGGTCCAGAGACCCGCTGTTGGGATCGTCAAAAACAGCCAGCACGGGACGTTGGTCTACGGTAGGAGCTCCTTTCAGGACGCCCCGTTTCACCCAATCGACAAGCTGGTTGGCGACGCCGTGCTGTCGTCCAGGACCGTTCAGATTCCGGGCTGTCGGACCCAGCGGCACGAATCGGCCGTCGCGGCTGTGACAGCTAAGACACTGGTTGGCGTTGGGCACCTGATATTTGTTTTGGTAAAGACTACCGTCCTGCCCCTTCCACGAAACGTTGATAACTCCGCCCCCCAGTCTCAACGTGGCATCGGACTGATCCTCGTCCCAAATGTAGGAGTAACCGTACCAACCTGACCGTTCGTGCACCTGTATTCGTGTCTCCAGAAATCGTTCCTCTGCGGACCTGTCGGCAGCGGCAACCGGGTAGGCGAACGTCTTGGCAATCACGGTACCGACAGGAAACTCAAGTGCCTCGGTCTCATGCCACCCGATCTGCTGGCCCTGCGGCAGTCTGATGTAGCGATGTTTGACAGCGTAGTCCGAAAACAACGGTGTGTTGAGGTCATAGGAAATCAAACCTGCAGCCGGCACCCACCGGTCATTCGTCTTATCCAGCAGTCCCCACCCGGACAGTTTTTCCGGAGCCGCCCGATACACGGCGACGGCCGGGTTGCCATTGGGTGATGGCTTCGCGTGTGCCTGTAGCTGCACGGGTTTGATGGGTGCCAGGTCAGCCCCGTACGGTTCGAGATCACGCTCGATTTTGTATTTTCCGGTGACAATATTTGTTGGTGAAAGATCGCCGATGTTCACGTTCGCGAATGTCGCATCTCCGTTGTCGCGAATCCGCATCCTGAGTTCTGCCGGCAATTTCCCGTCTTTCAGCTTTGCGGCATTCAGCAATCCGTCGAACAGGATATCCGGCAACTGCCCTCCCATGAGCGGCGACAGCATAGTTCCGATCTTTCCGGACGGTATTGTGCCTCCCCCGGAAATCCTGTTGTCATGAATCGAACATGCCTCAGGAAACGGGTCATAGCTTTGATCATTGATCCTGCGTTCCGTGATCAGGAAACTGACCACAATAATGTTGCTGGTTTGATTGTTCGCAATGTCGTTATCAAAGATCTCGACGTTATCGGTGGCCATCAGCATCACGCCGGTTCCTGACGGTACATCGGCCACCATCGTGCCCTGGGGGGCAAAGTTCTGGTGATTGTTCCCGGAGACTTTGTTCCTGAAAACTCGAACGTGTCCGCCGTTCGTCAACTTCAGGCCCGGTAAATCGAAAACCAGAATGCCTCCCGTGTTGTCCACGGCGATATTGTCGAAGACATCCGCTCGCAGCGTGTTTTCAATCTCAATACCAGCGACGTTTTGTCTGGCATAGCAGCCACTGACAATCACATCCTGCGATTGCCCGACGTAAATGCCGGCATCCGATGCTCCGATCGACACGCAGTCTTTGATCAACACGTTTTGGCATTCGACGGGATAGATTCCATACGCACCATTTGTCGACTTTGGCCCCGCTGTCCACTCAACCCGCACGTTTCGAAACGTGACGTCTCTTGCTCCCAGTACTTTGATCGCGTTGCCAACGGTGTCTTCCACCGCCAGATTTTCGATTACAAAGCCGTTCCCGGTCGCCACGATCCCACTACTGCCGGCCACCTGACCACGAAATGAAAGAATCGTCCTGTCCCGCCCGGCGCCACGAATCGTCAAATTGTCACAGACAATGTTAAGTTCTGTTTCAAAATCAAAAACGCCCGCACTCAGTTCAATCACGTCGCCCGGCACAGCATTGATCAGGGCGGCCTGAAGTTCATACGGAACATTTTCACCAGGCTGAAAAACTCTCGTCCGGGCGGCCAGGGACCGGCCCGATTGGTCAGTCGTCTCAGCGGCACAAGTCATCGTTGACGCGAACAACAGAAACACGGCGGCGCTTATCGAAATCGGATTGGACAAAGATCGTTGCACGAATAAACCCTTTATCAAGATCGAAGACCTGTTTCGGAAGCACTGGCTGACAAAACCCGGCACACCACACACGGGACAGCAACAACGGATCAATGGTTTGACGTTCACCCCATCAAGGCCGCAGCGAACAGACCCGGCAGACGAAACACCGACGGACGATGATACAATTGCACTAATTGAGTCGCTACAGCGACAGATTTTCTGTGTGACGGAAACCAGACCGGGTTGGGGAAATTGACCAACGGCCCGTCAAGAACTGTCTTTTCGACATGATCAAGAAGATACGTGTTATGCACGTTTCCGATCCCACTCTGCACGTTCGCTGGTGTCGCACCGGGATACGCGCCCCATGGCGGACTGACCAGTCCGTAGGCAAGCCCGGACCACTGATTAAGACAGACGGAACCATATCGCAAATCTGACAGGCAGCGTGCGATCACGTCGCCATGTTGACGTCGAAAGCGGGGGGGCAAAGTGACAGAAGCACAAAGTGTGCCCGTCATTCGATCATTCACAAAGGCGGTCGCCGCAGCCAGAAACTGTTCCGGCGTATTTGTGTCCAGCCGAGTCTCTGCGCAGACACAAACAAAAGATTCTTCCTGAAACAGCTCCGGCCTGTGTTCAATCGACTGGTCGACCAACAGTGTCCACGGCAGACACCCATTGTGATCCGCTGACAAATCAACGCCGGCGAATCGCTCGAAGCGTTCCGCTGCCCCTGGATAATAGGCGGGGCGTGTCGGCGTCACAGCC
>JBDONA010000512.1:0-6028 GCA_039831575.1 Fuerstiella sp.
AAAACTGCCGGTCTTCCAGCCCAGCCGTGCCACAGTCGGCGGCTACCTGCCCACATGGGCCGTGCTGAAAAACGCGCCCCACCGCGACGACGCCGTTGACCTGTTGCTCTACATCTGCGGGCCCAGGACAGCCGAAAAATGGGTTCGGTACACCAAAAACCCAACCGGCCTGCGGGGTCACCTGTCGATGCCCGATGAGCCCCAGGATATCTGGACGCAGTACCAATTGGATATGTCCACGAAATACGGCTCTCGTTTTTTTCCGTGATCATCCCATGACTCTTGTGTTTGGCAGCAACGACGCAACTTCCAATCTACTGTTCAACGAGCAACTACGTTTGCTGCTGGCCGGCAGGACCAGTGCGGCTGAAGCCTTTCGAATCATAAGTACGGAGCTCAATTGAAACGAATTCGACACAGCCTGATCCTGAATATGGTCATGGCCATCATAGTCCTGCAGGGACTCGTCCTGACCGGTCTGGGCTTCTACCTGGTCAACCACTTTGACGCACAGATCGACGCCCGTGTGGCGGGCCACCTTGAGCTGCCGGCCCTGTTGATGGAACAGGATGCACTCAATTATGACGCCGTCAAGGATCTGTCCAAACTGGACACTCTCCTGGGCGAGCGGACCGTCATGGCCGTCGTGGTGACCCGCGCCGGAATGATCCTGCACGCGTCGGATCCGGTGTTGGAAGGCCAGCCGGCCGCGTCCACGCTGAACGAAAGATTCCTGCGGCACATCAATGAAGGCGAAACGGAAACGCTGCGCGGCCTTGGCGAGGGCGCCACGCACCCATTTCTGGAAGTCCTGTCTCCCATTCGCGTGAAAAACGTCCTGGTGGGCTATCTCTACATCCAGGCAGAGACCAGCCTCGCGGAGACAGAAAAAAACACCTGCTGCGGCAGTATGTGAATTCGACGGCGATCGGAATTATCCTCACCAGCCTGGGAGCAGCCGGCCTGCTGTACCTGTTGATCACGCCCCGCTTGCGCCGCACGCTGCTGTGCCCGGCACGCGTCGGCGATGGCGATCTAAGTGCGCGAGTTGATGGCAAGGCGTCAGACGATGAGTTGGGGACGCTTCAGGAAGGCGTCAATTCCATGCTTCGCGAGCTGGAGTCTCGAGAGCAGAAACGCAGGGAGGCTGATCACGGGATGCGCCAGAGTCAGCAGGAACTGGGTGCATTCTTTATTGATTCACCAGCAGGACTGGCCATCAACGATGATCATCTTCGCTATTCCGAGATCAATGAGACTCTGGCCGAGATCAATGGTGCGACAGTGGCTGAGCACATTGGACGAACGGCCAGCCAGATCATGCCGGACCTTGCTCCTGTGATCGAGCCTATGTTTCGGCAGGTGCTGACCGAAGGCAAAGAGTACCTGAGTGTCGAAGTCAATCGACAGACTCCAGCGCACCCGGGCGTCACGCGACAATGGATGGTCTCTTACTTTCCGATGAAGGCGCTGGATGGCCGCATCAAATCGCTGGGCATCGTCTTGATCGAAACCATACATTGACAACGAGCGAAAGATGCGTTGCGTGCCAGTGAGAACGACATGGCCGAGGCCCAGAAAATCGCTTCTCTCGGCTCGTTCGAAGGCGACCTGTGCAGCGACGAACTGTACTGGTCAAAAGAGCTGTATCGAATTCACTTCAAAGACCCGGAGACGTTTACGCCGACGAAGCAGGCGTTCGCCGAACTCCTGCATCCGGACGATCGTGATGCCTACCTCAGCCAGCTGGAAGAATCGCTGAGCACAGGCAGCCCACTGGACGCTGATTATCGGATTGTGGCCCCCGATGGTTCGCTGAGAACGCTTCACACAACGGCCTACGTAACTCGCGACAAAGAGGAAAACGTCACTGACCTGCGGGGAGGCGTGCAGGACATCACCGCCCGCAAACGGTCAGCGCAGGACGTGCGAAGAGCTCAGGGACAGCCTCTGGAGCATCAGCGGCGGGCGACCGAACTGGCCGAGGTCAAACTCGCGGAACTCAGCCAGAAACTCGTCCATCAGACGCGACTGGCAACCATCGGCCAGATGACGGCCAGTATTGCCCACGAAATCCGTAATCCGTTGGGGGCGGTGCGGAATGCCGCCTACTTCCTGAAACGGCACGTTGACAAAGGCAATGCAAAATTCGCGCAGTATCTCGATATCATTGATCACGAGGTTCACACGGCAGACTATGTCATTCGTGACATGCTGCAGATGGCCGGCGCCAAGGAACCAGGCCAGGCCTCATTTGACGTGGCCGGCGTTGTTCGCGAAGTCTTCGACCGCATGCAAAAAGACACGGACGTGCATTACGTGCTGGTGTCCAGCCCTGATCCACTCATGATCGTTGCCGATCAGGAACAGTGTCGCCAGGTCATTTTCAATCTGGTGAACAACGCGGCGCACGCTGTCAATGGAACGGGTGGGGTCCGTGTGGAGGTGTGGCAGGAAGAGGAATATGGCCTGATTACCGTCCAGGACAACGGGCCGGGAGTGGACGCCGAACACCGTGACAAGTTGTTTGAACCGTTGTTCACAACCAAAGCCAAGGGCACGGGCCTGGGGCTGGGGCTGGCAATCTGTCGAGAGATCATTGAACGGCACGGGGGAACCATCGAATTACAGCCGAGCGATGGCACTGGAGCCCTGTTTTGTATTAAACTTCGCCGACACAGGTCCGTAAAATAGTCGGAGAAGGGTGCTTGCTGTGGATGAAAGTACAGGTGGACGGATTCTTATTGTCGATGACGAGCAGAACATGCGTATTACGCTGGCTGATATTCTTCAGGATGAAGGATATGAAGTCGACGTGGCCGCCAGCGGGCACGAAGCCGTCAAACTGTGTGCGGAACAGGGCTACCGAGTCATCCTGCTTGATGTACGAATGCCTGGAATTGACGGAGTGGAAACATTTCGGCAGATTCGACGACACCAGGAAGGCGTCCGTGTCATCATGATGAGCGCTTACACCATTGAAGACCTGAAGGAAGTGGCTCTTGATGAAGGGGCCATAGCGTTTATGCCCAAGCCTCTGGATGTCGAGCGAGTTGTCAAGCTGATCGGTGAGGTCAGGGACACGGCGATTCTGGTCGTGGAGAACGATGAGGCCGTTGCCAGTACGCTGAAGGACACATTGAAAGAGCAGGGATATCGGGTCACGCTGACTCGTAGCCCTCACGACGCGCTGGAACTGGCCGAACAGATTCGGTTCGACTTGATTTTCATCGATGCAGAACTGCCTGTCATGAATGGGCTTGAACTTTATCTGGCCATCAAGAAAGTCACTCCGCACGCCGTTGCCATCATGATTTCCGAACAGGACGAGGAATTCAATTCGATCGCCAGGGAAGCAGTCCGACGCACCGCCTATACCATCATCCAGAAACCACTCGATCTGGATCATGTTATCGAAATGTTGGATCGTATCACCAATCAGCAAACTTCCAAGCGCCTGCAAAAACCAGGTGAGGATAAGAAATGAGCATCGGGGAAAAGGGAAGCAGCACAGGTCTGGTTGCTGCCGCGGCCAGTCTGTCCAAGCGCTCCCGGTTTTCCCGCCTGCTGCTGGTGGAGGACAATTCCTCTTTGCTGTTGACCCTAACCGCCCTTCTTGAAGGAGAGGGTTTCGCAGTCACTGGATGTACAACGGCAGCCGAGGCTCTGCACCAGGTTCAGCAACAGGAATTCGTCATCGCGGTCGTGGACCTGCGATTGCCGGATATGCAGGGCACACAACTTCTCAAAAGGTTCCGTGCGCTGGGCAGCAGGGTCCGCGTCATCATCAACACGGCTTACGGCGAATTCGAATCTGCCCGTGATGCGGTGAACAGTGGTGCGTTTGGGTATCTGGAAAAGGCCGGTGACCCCAACGAACTCGTGCGCGAAGTGCATCGCGCCCATCAGTCACACTTTGAACGCTACGCCAACGATCGCGAAGCACTGCTGGCAAAGGCACAAGCGATCGCACACGTTGGCAGCTTTGAGTGGAATGTCACTCGAGATGAAATCATCTGGTCCGATGAAATTTTTCAGATATTTGGAATCAGCCGGGACGATTTCGGAGGTTCAATCGAAGATGTGATGCGTTTGATCCATCCGGATGATCGTGACGGGATTAAGGCAGGAATCGCGGAGGCCATGAATCAGGGCATGGACACCGGCCTCGAATATCGGATTGTTCGGCCGGATGGATCGCTGAGAACAGTTTATGCCCAGGCGGAGTTCCAGAAAGAGGCAGAGGAGACGAATCGTATCATGGTGGGGTTCGTACAGGACATCACCGAGCGCAAACAGGCAGAGGACGAGAAACGCTCGATTGAAGCAGAATTACGCCAGGCTCAGAAGATGGATGCCATTGGCCAGCTGGCCAGTGGAGTGGCACACGAATTCAACAATCTACTGACTGTGATCCGAGGCAACGCTGAGTTGTTGACAAATACATCGGGTAACCTTTTGTCCGAGCAATCGCGGGGCCTGCTGTCGGACATTGAGCGAGCTGGCAGCCGAGCGTCAGCCCTCACCAAGCAATTGCTGTCGTTTGCCCGCGAAAAACACGGCAGGAATGTCACTGTTTTTGACGTCCGCCATGTCGTGACGGCAAGTAAAGCCATGCTGAATCGGCTGATCGGCTCCGGCATTTCATTAAGCGGCATTGTGCCGTCCGATCCTGCACTCGTGAGCGCTGACCAGGGCGAGATTGAGCAGGTCATTCTGAATCTGGTACTCAACGCGCGCGATGCGATGCCGCGCGGCGGCAAGATCATTGTACGAACTCGCATTGTCGCACTCGATGATGTCGACGTTCCGGAAGGATGCGCGGCCGGTGATTTCGTGCAACTGTCCGTGACTGACGATGGCTGTGGGATGTCACCGGAAACGAGCGAAAGAATCTTCGAGCCTTTCTTCACCACAAAAGATGTTGGCAAAGGAACCGGCCTGGGACTTTCCGTGGTTTACTCTGACATCTCCAGGAGCGGCGGTTTTGTCGCTGTCAACAGCACCGAAGGAGTCGGAACAGTCGTCTCTGTTTTTCTGCCTCAAGCACCTGAATTGGTCGTGGAACCGCCGACCAGCCCATGCAGTATCCTCACCGAGTCCCTCCGCGGCGACGAGGTGATTCTGGTTTGTGACGACGACGACTTCGTCAGGTCGGCCATGGAGGCGATTCTTCAGAGTGTTGGCTATGCGGTCGTGGCGGTCGAAAGTGCGGCAGATGCCCTGGCCGCCGCTGAGTCACACGATCAGAAGATATCGCTGTTGTTGACCGATGTGACAATGCCGGGAATGAACGGCATTGAACTACGGGCGAAGATCATGAAGCGTCATCCCGACATGAAAGTCCTCATATCGTCGGGTAATGCTCCCGATGGTATTGAATCGGGTATCGACTTTGAGTTCCTGCTGAAAGGCGGACCGCCTAATGCCGTTTTGCAGCGAATCCGACAACTGTTGGATGAGGATAAACCGTCCAGTACGGCAACGAATTGAGGCTCAGATAAAATCTGAAGGTCTACCAAGACAGCGATTCTTGCGGACTCATGGCCGCGGTTGACGCGTTTTGATAGCAGAACGGCTAGAGCAGGTTACTTTTAGAGCAGGTTACTTTTTGTCGTAGCGGAAGCCGCCAAGGCTTTCGACCTGTCTCTGCCGAATTTCCTGGCGAATTCCGCTACAGAACGACCGCGTGATATAGAAAACAGCTGTAGTAGGCCGGATCCCGAAGCGCAGCGACGCTGCTCCGGCAATGGGGTGATCAGAGAAGTCGACTGACGGTGCCGGAACAGCGTTGCGCTCGGTCCAGCCTGCTGGCTGGAGACCCGAAGCGTGACCGAGGGACTGTAAACGAAGCAATTCCAAAGACATCCCTCGCTTGCGCGTTTTGAAGTTGCGCGATCCTGGTCCCCTCTCCCCAGGAATTCGGAAGAACACGTGTTGTCGAAGGTTTAGAACTTGATCCGAATGCCTGGGGAGAGAGCTAGGGTGAGGGGGCAAGAAAAATCGCAACTTCAAAACTTACGCGTCG
>JBDONA010001032.1:0-6025 GCA_039831575.1 Fuerstiella sp.
CAGCGCACTGGACAGCTTCATTCAACTTGCCAATCTGACCTGCGAGGACCTTGATGAAAATGGTCGCCGGTTTGATGACCGCGTTGTCCGTGCACAGCAGCTTTGCCGTTCGAATGGCATGGATCAGTTCTTCCTGCTGCTTTTCGTTCCGCAATCTGTATTCGGCACAGACCTTCACAAGGACTCTGCGATCCGCCTTGCGCAATTGACGTGGATCAGCCCAGCGGCGAAAAGGATTTGATCCCGGGCAGGTTCAGTGCCAGGGGAACGCTGCATTTCAGCTGGTCAGTCAGCTGTTGAGTAAGCCTTGTTCGTTCATCGACCAGCTTGCGTCGCACTTCACACAGCCGGGCCAGCATGCGAGTGTTTTCATCATCGGGTTACTGCGATCCGGAATTCTCGTTTCGCCGGCTTTGTGAATCCAGCTTGTCGGCACGGCTCGGCTGCAGGGAACGGCCGCCGCCCGACAAACTGCACAAAGCCGAACATCCGGATATGCTATAAGCGCCAGCGAGTGGGTCTCGTGCGTTTTGCAAATACACTTGCTTGCGCTGCGTGCTTGTATCAGGAACAGCAGAGCCTCATGAGTGCTCACCAGCAGAGCTGGTAGTTTACGGTCGAGAATAAACGGTTCCAAACCGGAGTGCGGGACCAGAAATCCTACGTCCCCTCAGATCTGAAACGTCTAACAATGCTCAAGACTGCAGCAATTCTGGCGACGGCAATCGTCGCAACCCTTCCCTTCAACGTCTTCACGTCAGTCAGCGGTGCCGACCAGCCGAACATCCTGTTCATCATGTCGGACGACCACACGGCTCAGGCGGTGGGGGCCTTCGCAACACTGTTAAAGCCACTGAATCCCACTCCGACGATTGATACCCTGGCAGCCGAAGGCATTTGCTTTGACAACGCCTTCTGCACCAACGCCATCTGCACTCCTTCCCGAGCCTGTGTGATCACCGGTCAGTACGACCACATCAACGGCGTGTTTGATCTGGGGGGACGAATTGCACCGGACAGACAAACGTTGCCCATTCAGATGAAAAAGGCAGGGTATCAGACGGCGATTGTCGGCAAATGGCATTTGAAGACTGAACCCAACTTTGACTACTACAAGGTGTTGCCCGGCCAGGGAAAATACTTCAACACAGAATTCCGAATTCAGGGCGATCAACCGTGGCCGAAAAATTTCGTGACGCACAAGGGCATGCATTCTTCTGATGCAATCACGGATTCCACGCTGGAGTGGTTCAGGAAACATCGTGACACTGACAAGCCGTTCTTTCTGTGCCACCAGTACAAGGCTCCGCACGATTATTTTGAAAGTGCGCCTCGCTACGACACGTATCTGGCCGATGTCGCAATCCCTGAGCCCGATACGTTGTGGGACATGCCGGACACGTGGGGCTCAATCGCAACACGAGGTCACAACGATGAATTGGTGCCCCACATCGGCACTTCGATCGGTCGACGCAATCCCCGTCGATCTTACGCCGTTGATCTGCCCAGAAAGTTCCCAGGAGAATTCAAATGGGATCACAAGGACCCGAATCTTTCCGACTACGACATCAAGCGACTGGCATATCAGGCATATCTGAAGAAGTATCTGCGTTGCGTCAAGGGCGTCGACGACAACCTGAAACGGTTATTCGATTACCTGAAGGCGGAAGGGCTCTACGACAACACGGTCATCATCTACACAGGTGATCAGGGGTTCTGGCTTGGCGAACGAGACTACCAGGACAAACGCTGGGCCTATGATCAGTCTGCACGAATGCCTTTCATCGTCCGCTATCCAAAAACCATTTCACCTGGCATCCGCAGCGACGCCATTGTGGAGAATGTGGACTACCCCGCGCTGATGCTGGACTTCGCCGGGGCTGAGATTCCGGCCTCCATGCAGGGACGATCATTTCGCAGCATCTGTGAGACCGGCAAAGAACCAGACGGGTGGAAGCAGGCGACGTACTACCGATATTGGATGCATATGGCTCACCACGACAACCCTGGCGAAATGGCCATTCGTACCAAGACTCATAAGTTGATCTACTTTTACGGCTGCAACTACAAAGGCGCTGATCAGACGCCGCCGGCGTGGGAACTGTATGATCTGGTCAGGGACCCGCAGGAACTGAACAACGTCTACGACGATTCCGCCTACCGTGATATCCGGACGACGCTGAAGACTCAATTCGCGCAACTCCGCAAAGACATCGGTGACGATGGTTCGCACTATCCACAGTGCGAAAAAATTGTGCAGGAATTCTGGGACTACGACGAAGCGGACCGACAACGAGCGGTCGAATTGTCGCACGAATTTCGGGCACGACGCGAAGCCAGTCTGGCGAAGCGGAAAAAGTAGCCCGGGCTTCCCAGGCTTATGTTGCGATTAAGAGTGACGCCTACAGCGTTTCACGCTGACTTGTGGCCGCGAAGATCGCTTTTCGATCGCTTTTCGATCGCAGTTTCGTTACTCCCACGAGCCAGTATCGTCTTCGACAAGAAGTAGACTGTTCTACGCCTCCAGCGTGCCGCGAAAAATCGTGATGGCGCGGCCTCGTAATAGAACTCGATCCCCCACGACACTCATCTCCACTGTTCCGCCTCGATTTGACGCCTGATAGGCGATCAGCTCGCTTTTATCCAGTCGCCGGCTCCAGTGATCGGCCAGACAGCAGTGTGCCGAACCCGTCACGGGATCTTCATCAATGCCCGCGGCCGGCGCAAAAAACCGCGACACAAAGTCGAACCTGGATTCCGGGGGCGCCTTAGCAGTAACGATGATGCCTCGCACATCCATCTGTTTCAGTCGCCGAAAATCCGGTTGAACATTCTCGACGAATTTCAAATCCGGAACTTCGATCACGTAGTCAAATATGTTTCTGCCGACGTACGACGTCGGGATGGGTTGTCCGTCGACGTACAGGCTCTCCAGCAATCCGTCGGGAGCAGCACATTCATCGGCCGGCGTAATCGGGAAGTCCAGTTGAATCAACTCGCCCAATGACTTCACGTGCAGCTGACCACTGCGAGATTCAAAACAAATGTCGGCTCGGTTCTGCACGCTGCCGGATTCCCACAGGGAATGTGCAGCAGCCAGCGTGGCATGACCGCACAGGTCAACCTCGATCAACGGAGTAAACCAGCGCAGGTCGAATCGGTTGGACACCAGCTTTCGAGCGAAGGCCGTTTCGGCAAGATTCATTTCAGCGGCCACGGACTGCATCCAGTGACTGTCGGGTTCGTCGTCAAGGAACACGACGGCCGCCGGGTTTCCGGTAAACGGTCGATCAGCGAAAGCGTCAATCTGAAAGATAGGCAGTGGCATAGGTTAGGGTAGCAAGAAAATCGCGGGGCGGGGGCAGTCAGGAAACGCGCAGTTTCCAGAATGACAATGATTTGGCCACGCCGTTCGCAATGAATGCCTGTATTTGGTGGAATTGTAGGCCGCCTGTGTGTTCGCACAGACAATTGTCCGCGTTGACACGACTTCGGCGGCAAAGCGACTTCCGGGCAGCCCCTGTTGGAATCTGACATGACGACGAATCGCCGCACGAAATTCATCACGTTGATCAGTATTCTGTTGCCGTGTCTTTTGGCAGACACATTGTCAGCAGATCAGTCACCCGGTCAGCAAGGTGCGACATCAGCAGACCTGACGCTGACTGAAACCGAAGCCGCCATCACGATAACTCAAGGCGGCCACCAGGTGCTCGTGTACAACAAGCAGTCGCCGCCGCTGCCGGACGGGATTGATCCGACCTATCGTCGCAGTGGCTTCCTGCATCCGGTGTCATCTCCAGCCGGTAAGGTCGTCACGGCCACTTTTCCGTTCGATCACCCGCATCAGCACGGAATCTTTTCGGCGTGGGTTCGCACAAAATGGGATGGTCGCGACGTCGACTTCTGGAATCTCGCCGGCGGTACCGGGCGAGTCCTCCATCAGCGCGTTGTCACGACTTTCAGCGACAACAAGGCAACCGGTTTCGAAGTGGAGCTTGTGCATCGAGCTGTGCAGGAACCAGTGGTCGACATCCTGCGGGAACGCTGGAAGATCTCCGCCTATCCGACCGATGGCACCTGGCACTGCTTCGACCTGGAAACGACGCAGACAGGTCTGACCGAAAAACCTCTCATCATCACCGAGTATCACTACGGTGGAATCGCACTCCGCGGGCCCGTGCGATGGCTGCAGAAGAAGTCCGGGACTGCCGCAGGCGACGGCGACAAACAACGCGAGCCGAGTGACTTTCTGAACGATCACGGGTCGGAACGTCGCAAAGGAAACCACGAGCACGCCAGATGGGTTTCACTGACGGGAACACTGGACGCCAACGCTGTCAGCATCACCGTGCTGTGTCACGCCGAAAACTATCGAGCTCCCCAGGCCGCTCGTCTACACCCCTTCAAGCCGTACTTCTGCTTTGCGCCGTGCGTTGACGGAGAGTTCGCGATTGACAGGGATCACCCATTCCACGGCCGTTACCGCTTCCTGATCACGGATGCCGCACCGAACGCCGAATGGCTCAATCAGCAGTGGAAGAATTGGTGCCTGCCAGCTCACTGATCATGCAGTGCCGCACCCGCCTTTCGGTCGATCGAGGCCTGCTGACGGCTCACACCAGTTTCTGTATCTTCGCGAAGTCATCTTTCAGCGACGCATACAGCTGCTGATACACCGGATACGCCTTATTGTAGGTTTTCTTTGCAGCGGACTTTGCCACCGTTTTTGTAACGACCGAAATCGTCGCCTTGCAGGCTTCGACCACATCCTTGTAGGCCCCGGTGCCTGCCGCCGCCAATAACGCGACACCGTACGCCGGTCCCTCTTCCGCATTGATCGTCACGACGGGCTGTCCATAAATGTCAGCCTGCATCTGCCGCCAGTACTGACTTCTGGCTCCGCCGCCGGAAAGTCGAATTTCCTTCACCGGTATGTTCATGCTCTTCGCAATTTCCAACGAATCACGCATCGCGTAGGTGGCTCCTTCCATCACGGACCTGGCCATATGTCCCTTGCCATGCCGCAGGCTCAGACCAATCCAGCTGCCACGAGCGTTCGGATCGGCGTGCGGCGTGCGTTCGCCAGTGAGATAAGGCAGAAAAAACAAGCCTTCCGAACCAGCCGGAGCTTTCGCCGCCTGTTGCGTAATCAACTCGTACGGATCCACCTTCTTTTTCTTTGCGGCAGCGACTTCTGCCTGGCAGAGTTCATTGCGGAACCATTGAAGACTGCCGCCAGCAGACAACACACAGCCCATCACATGCCACTTGCCTCGCACAGCGTGGCAGAATGTGTGTAATCGTCCTTCCGGATCGACCTGAACCTCGTCGCTGTGAGCGAACACAACACCGCTGGTCCCCATCGTTGCTGACACAACGCCTTTGCGAACAATGCCGTTGCCGATGGCGCTGGCGGCCTGGTCACCGCCGCCCCCGACGACAGGTGTCCCGACCTTCAGGCCCATCGCCTTTGCCGCCATCGGTGAAAGTCCGCCGGTCACGTCCTCGGATTCGTGCATCCGCGGAAACAGGCTGGCATCCAGATCCAGTTTTCCGAGCAGAGGTTTGGACCACTTGCGTTTCACGACATCCAGCAGCAAAGTGCCGGACGCGTCACTGACTTCCGTTGCGAATTCGCCGGTCAGACGATACCGCACGTAGTCCTTCGGCAGCAGGACCTGAACGGTTTTGTTAAAGTTCCTTTTCTCGTTGTTTCGCAGCCACAGGATCTTGGGAGCCGTAAAGCCGGTCAAAGCCGGATTGGCGACCATCTTGATCAGCTTTTTTCGCCCTCCCGCTCGCTTTTCGATCTCTGCACATTCCGCAGCGGTCCGCTGATCGTTCCACAGCAGTGCAGGGCGAATAACGCTGCCTGACTTATCAAGAAACACGCTGCCGTGCATCTGCCCGCTCAGACCGATGCCACCGACGTCGGCGGCCTTCAACTTGGCCGCTTTCATAACTTTCTTCACGCTCTTGACGGAAGCCGTCCACCAGTCGACGGGATTCTGTTCTGACCAGC
>JBDONA010001013.1:0-6016 GCA_039831575.1 Fuerstiella sp.
CTCACAGAATCGACGGATTTTGGGATAAGGACTTCCGGCGGCGGATTCCACGGCAAGAGGTCGTGCGGTTTCTGGTGGAGGGGCGACGCGATGTTTGAGTCATTCCCAAACAGAATCGCTTTGAGCGAACGGGGCTTCTTCGATGCCTGCTCTGAACCGTGGCCACCATGAGGTCACTGGATTGCGCTGCGCAAAGAGAAAGGTCAACAGGTGTAACTGCTGACCTTTTATCTCTAACGCCTTGGCGACCCATTATAGACCGCAAGAGCGGCCATCTGTGACACTGCTGACTCCCTCTGGAAAGTTTGTCAGCAGCGGTCGTCATGTTCTAGGCGAACATTCTGAACGTCCACTTGTGGACGCTGAGTTCTATATTGTCAAGTGTTAAGACTGAAACGTTCACGTCATTGCAGCCGGAGGACATCGTCCCTGGCGATCCAGCGGCCACTATTTGGCGATGGTCCGCTCAAAATGGATGGAAGTACGCACCGGATTTCGATGGAGGTGAACCCAAAATTGACCCACTCTGTGCGTGGCAGATAGTGAAACCGGATGTCACGTTCAAGACGGCTCAGAATACCATACTGAATGGCATAGACCACATTCACGGACTCGTGAAGCTTTCCGACGTGATGCGAATCAAAGAGGCCATCGAGACTGACGATTAACATCATAATAACGTCATAATAAAGAAACCCCCAGCGAAAACGCTGGGGGTTTCAGTAAGTCCCGGAAGCAACGAGTCCCAAGGGGGGCGGAGGACTCAAGCTGCTTCCGGGGGCGATTGGCTTAACAACGGTCTGTTGTTGACGCTGCATTCACAACGTTGATCAACATGCCCGAAACGTATTTGGATTCCTGAAATGGGTCAAGACGAGTTGTCGCGTGATTATTTCGCGACGCCACAAAAACTGCCGTCGTAAACACAAGTTGCGGGACGAGTTACGCAACGTGCTTTGGATACCGGCAGATTCTGCAGCTGCATTGCACATGAAATTCACGAAAAAGATTCAAGTAATGGAGTCAGAATCTCTCAGAACAACGACCGTTCGTTTTGTCTGCATTTTTGCAACGATCCGCTGAAGAGGGCTGCACAGCATCAAGCGGCAGCTCAAGACGGGTTGCCGCCATTCCGCATTATTGCCGAATACGCACGGCCTCGACGCCACTTACCTCGATTGCATCATGTTGAGTTTTATCTACGAACCATCGCTTCCCATGAAGTCCCACGGCTTTGCCGACGAATTCTTCAAGGCTCACTGATTTTGTGGAAGTCAGGTAAGCCAGGACTTTTCCCGACGATGACGTCAGCAGGTACGATTCATTTTCCATTCCGGTGCCCCGTTGAATGATGCCTGCACCGATGTAACGGCTGGAGGCGGGGACCGATGAAACTCCATTGTTGCTGCCCGTTGTCGCCGGGAATTGCTGTCCCGGAGAGGGGCCCCAGATTGTCGAACCGGTCTCGGTCGAACCAATTAAGGTCCCGTTCGGAATTGAAGGAAATGGCAGTGGTGACTGTTCGGGAATCGGTTGCAGTTGCGGTCCAAAGGCAGGGGGTGGTGGTCCCACAACGAACTGCTGGTTGGCTATCATCTGCGACGTTGTGGTCGGCGGCAGGTTGAATTGTGTGGCCAGCAACTCAGAATCACGCTTCTCTGTTTCAGAGGTGAGTCGATCCAGGTCATCCCATTCCGCCTTTCGCAGGCGATATCGTTTGATGGCCGGATAGCGAAGATCGATCTGTCCGGCCACCGGTTTGTATTTCGCACTGTTCTGCAGTTCGCGGTAATTGGCTTCCACGGCGTCCAGTTTCCACTTTGACGGGGGGGCCATAATCATGCTGCGAAATCTCTGATCGATCGCCTGCAGCTGTCGCTGTTCTTCGCGAATCTGTTTCAGTTTCAGCAGCTGTTTGCTTGGTGAGACCGAAGAATTGCCATGCTGTCGTTCCGCCTCTGTGCCCGCTGTGTGTTGTTGCGGGCGGATGGCGTTGGAAGGCACGGCATAGGGGTTGCGGTCGTGATCAGCGCGAGCTGTTTCGCCGACAGGGATCACGGCCGAACCGGGCAACCATCGGTATTCTCGTTTCGGCGGCGCAATTTTCAGCATCTGTTTGGGGCCCGACAGGGTGTCGACCTGCTGTTCGCCCAGGACGGTCACTTTTTCTCCGGCCATCATTCTTCGCTGCCAGACGTGAGTTTCATCGCCAAAGGAACTGCCCACGAACACGACGACGTTGCTTTCCACCACTTCTGCTGAGTCGGACGAGAGGCGTCGCGTGTGTTTTGACGGAATCCAGCTGAAACTTCCCTTGGGCGGATCAATCATGTACCACCCGCCGGGATCGTGCCGACGCACGGTGACGGTGGTGTCGCGACGCAGTTCTGCGGTTGGGTAAAAAGCTTCGCCTCCGCCGCTGCGGACATACGTCTGCTCTACGACAACTCGCGCTTTATACGGAAACTGCCGCACCTGAGCGGTGGCAGGTCCGCACGTGCATACAAAAAGAAGCAGTAGTATCGGAGTTCTGAACATGTGAACTGTCCATCCTTGGTAGAACAAGCACACGGTTCGCAGACGATTCAGGGAATCTCAGGATGCAGTCACGCTCTGCGCAGCCGTGTTTGTATGGTAGCTGTACCACGATCGACTGGTTGCGGGGAGGTGCTTTCAGGCCGCGAAACAGTGAAATCGGGCGGCCCTGGGATATCGCGGGCGGGCTTCGGCAACAACTGCGGAAGCGCGGAATGAGTGCAACAAAGCTGCGGCTCTGTGCTGGCGATCTTCGGAATCTGATTCAAGTCGGCGTCCTGAGCCGTTTACTTATTCTCGTGAACCGTCCTGGCTCGTGGGCAGGCCATTTTATCAGGCTGGAACGCGTCATTCGCGGCCACGAGTCAGCATAATATGCTGTCGCCCAGACGCATTCGTATCACTACGCGGCACAGATTCCGAAGCGGCGGGCGAATCTGAGGGCTCGATGGTGAGCGTACCATTCTCGTTTGGCCGGGTTGGTTGCAAATCGGCGTTTTCGTGATCCGTCTGGCATTGTTCCGCTCCTGCAAGGTGTTTTGTTGGCAGTAATAACCAAAGCGGGCAATGTGGTGCTCCGTTACAGCAATCCTGGCGGAATCCCAATCTGACCAGATTCTCCGAAGATGTGAGCTGGCGTGCAGAGCTGACAGGCCGTTTCGGCGGGTGGCGAATTTCGATTCAACGCCAACCTTTTTGCATCTGAACAGAGGTTTTCGCCTGTGAATAAGTGGATGACGGCTGTGAGGCACATCGGAAGAAACTGGCTGTGTTGACGGTGGACGCCGATAATTGAGAAGGAATTCGCGTCTGCCGAAGCCGTGATGACCGTGTATTGCCTCGTTTCGTGGCTGTGATAGACGCGTTCCGGCATGAGAATTCAGTCTGTCGGCGAGCTCTGGCGCGAAAAACGTTGACTTCCGCGATCGTCAGTGTGCGAACCCAATCAGAGAATGTGTTGATGCTGAAACTTGCCACCAAATTCCTGCCCGAAACGTCTGCTTTTCAACAGGCGTACGATGCAGGGTTTCGCAACGCTGAGCTTTATCTGAACGCGGCAGTGCTGGAACGCGTCGACGACGTTGTCCAACTCTCTCGCAATTTCGAGATGGACTTTGCGCTGCACTTTCCCAATAAGCCTGAGCTGAATGAGGCTCACCTGCAAAACTGCTGTCGGCTGGCTGACGACTTGAACGTATCGGCGGTCGTCATTCACGAGCCAATGTTCCGACGCTACGCCGAACCACTGCGATCGATCGATCCGCAAATACCACTGGCGATTGAGAACCAGCGGGTGCCAGCAGACATCCTTGCCGCATGGGTCCATGAACAGGGCTCCGTAACTCTGGACATTGAACACATCTGGAAGTTTTCGCTGCATGACGCACCCATCGAGGAATTGTTTGCTCTGGTGCGCGGTGTGTTCGACCGAGCATCCGAGTGCATCAAGCACATCCATATGCCTGGCTATCTGCCCGGTCCGACCGAACATCGGCCGATGTACACGTCTCGTGAGTTTTGCATGGGCGTTTTTGACATTCTTGCCGACCACAATTTCGCCGGGTTTGTGGTGTCCGAGGCTGACATGGAGTTTCAGAATTACTTTGAACTGCGGATGGACACGCTGCTGTTTGAACGCTGGCTTGATCTGCGGCAACAATCGGTGTCGGCGCCACTGCACGCAGAGACATCCTGATGCGGCCTGGCCCGCACGTGACATTTGTTCGTCACTCATGAGGCTTTGCCGTTCGTGATACAAGCACGCAGCGCCGGCAGGTGTATTTTTCAAACGCCCGAGACCCACTCGCTTGCGCGTCGAGCTCGTATGATGGTGCCCTTCCAGGGGCCTTCCTCACACCACCGGCGACCGTCTTGTTTCGTTCAACGTTGACTGCAGGCTACGTGCGCAGGAGCAAACGCCCACCGCACACAACGCGTGCAGGATGAATAGCTGGGGCACGAGAAAACGGCCTTCCACGGACCATGTCACCGCAACCGAAAACGCGTTTGTCACCAGCAGTACACTGAATACCAATACTGCGGTCCGGCCTGAGGTAAACAGGCCAATCAGGGCAAACACCAAGACAATGAACTCGACCACGTTGTGAGGACGAAATTCGCTGAAGACCTTCATGCCGGCCAATGGGACTAACTTTGCGAAATTGTGGCTGATCCATTCGACGGCTGTTGCACTGCTGACTTCGGCCATTGCCAGTTCGGTTTCGACGTTTGACAGACCGAATGTGTCGACGGCATCAAAGAAACCCTGTGCGCCAAGGTTCTGCCATACGCCGAAATTGTCCCATGCTGCATCGCTGTAACCAGCAGACAATTCCATCAGCCCCTGTGTTCCCATGGGACTGAACCTGTCCAGCAGCAGGACGTTTCGTATTCCCCAGGGCGCGAAGACTGCCAGCGTGGTGGCAATAAACAATGCGGTACTTCCGGCAGTATCACGCCAGCTGTG
Organism: Fuerstiella sp.; assembly: GCA_039831575.1. Lineage (GTDB taxonomy): Bacteria > Planctomycetota > Planctomycetia > Planctomycetales > Planctomycetaceae > Fuerstiella. The sequence goes on from JBDONA010001013.1 coordinate 5,003, forward strand.
TTTATGAAGCCTGCGAACAACGATACATACGAACACCGTCAGTCCCGGCAACCACAGCACTACGATTGATCGTGTCAGCATGGATGCTCCGGTTAGAATTCCGGCAAGAATCAGCCGTTTGCGATTCGTGTGTTTGACGATGCTCAGCAATGTCAGGGTCAGCAACGTCGCCAGGAAACACGCCAGCGGTTCGGTCAGCAGACTTCGTGCGTACAGACGTGATCTGACATCAATCAGGAAGAACGCAATCGAAATGAGCGCCGTTACGAACCCTGCTTCTCGGCATACGTACCACGCCAGCAGGCCGGCGGTGGCTGCCATCAGCAGCACGTTTAAGCTTCTGACGGCGTAGAACTGCCGACCGAAAACCATGTTCAGACCAGCGGCGAAAGTTGACAACAGCGGTGGCCGAAAGGCAATCGGCCCCGGCGTTGATGATCGAATCGTGAACAGTTCCGGTTGCGTTTCAGCGGCCTCGTCGTACGGTGCGCGGAAGGCGGGATCGTCGTAGTTGACAGCAAACCCGTGGCCGCGGCTGAGTTCCCATGCCATCGAATCGTAGCTGGATTCGTCACCCGTCGACGATGGCGGCGTATTCATCCCGAATCGCAGGCCGATCCAGCAGAAGAAAACTGCTCCCGTCAGCAGAAACGCCGCGACGCCGCAGATCGAACATCGTCGGGATACCGCCGCATCTGACATCACGGATTCATGTTTCCATCTGCTGCACATTTTCGTAGCGACCGGCGGAAGCGGATCACCTGTTGATACAAGCACACTGCGTCGACAAGTGTGTTTTTCAATTGCACGAGACCCACTCGCTTGCGCTTCGAGCTTGTGTTGTGGTCCCTTCCGGGGCTTTCTTTCATGCCATCTGTTTCCGAGCGTCAACTCGAATCGCCTGCGGGCCGGCCCGCATTTACCGTCTGAACACTTCAATTTTTGGGTCATCAACCGGCTGACCGGCAAAGCCAATGTCCCGGACGGAATTGATCGCTGCCTCCACGGCTTCGA
>JBDONA010000019.1:0-26071 GCA_039831575.1 Fuerstiella sp.
CAACAATGTGAACCCGCGAGATTCATCGGCATCGACTGGGCTGATCGGAAACACGACGTTCATTCTGTCGATCCTCACGGAAACGGTCAGTCGAGAACTATTGAACAATTGCCCGAAGCCATTGAAGAATGGATCAGCGAAGAACTCGCGCAGGCAGACGGCCCCACCAAACAGAGCGGAAAATCAAAGACTGTACATCGCCGATACGCCTGTCCGAAATACCTGAGGCAGACATTTCACGAGTTCGCTGATCACGCTCGCAAATGGTGTCCCTGGAGCAAGGCTTACTACCTGCTGCAACGCAGTCGTGGAATGAAGCACCATGCCGCCATTCGAAAGCCGGCCTCTCGCTGGATTCCAATTCTGTTCGTCGTCTGGAAGACAAGAACTCCCTACGATCCACAGAAATACCTGATCACGATTCACGCCAGGAACCCCCCAATCGTACGCTTCCTGAACACGTAACAATTCCAGACATTTTCTCAACTCAACACTTGAAGAAACCTCAGATGTCTTCGTGCTGGTATTATGACCCCTTTCCGGGGCTTCCCTTAAACCACTGACTCTGCCAGTGATTCTGATTGATTGTCCAGTTCCCGCTGTCTGACACGAAGGACGTGCCGCCCATGAACCGGTTATTATCATCCACCGTCATCTGTTGCCTTGTTGCAGCGGTTGCGTTTGGCCAGACCGTCAACGCTCAGAACAGCGACCCGCAACAACAAGCGGCTTATCTGCACTACGCGATGGAAAACGAGGGAGATGCGACACGGGGCGAGTCGCTGTTTCTGAAGCACAGGAAGCTGCTGTGCGCCAATTGCCACAACGTGACCGGAAAAGAAAAGAGCGGGCCAAACCTGGAAGGCATCGGTGACAAATATCAGCGCAAACAGTTGATTGAACAGGTTCTGTTCCCCAACAAATCCATCAAGCCGGGTTTTGAGCAGGTCATCATCGTCACGAACGACGGCCTCACGCACATCGGTCGGATTGAACGTGTCAACAAGGCCGTTCATCGAATCATTGATGTGACAGGGAAACAGAAGGACATTCCTTCACCTGATGTCGAGCACATGCAGGTGTCGAATATTTCACTGATGCCTGAGGATCTTGTCAGCGTAATTTCACGAGAAGAGTTTGCCGATCTGATGGCGTACATGCGGACGCTGTCGTTTGGCGTGCACGAGGGACTCGTGGCAGACGGGAAGTCAATCGATATCAAGCGGCTGAAAACGCCGGTAACCTTCCGACCGATTCATGCCCCGGATCAGGCCTTTGAAAACCCGGTCTGGTGCGGTGCGCTGCCGGGAACGGACAGTGATCTGGTGGTCATCGAACATCACACATCGAAGATCTGGCGACTCATTCGCAATGGCGAATCTGTCCGGCGAGCCGTGTTTCTGGATCTGGCCGACGAAACGTATCTCAGCAATAATCAGGGCCTGATGTGTCTGACGTTTCATCCTGATTACGTCACCAACCGCCGTTATTTTCTGAAGCACGAGGTCAAAGAAGAAGGCGAAGTCAAGACGACGGTTGTCGAGCGGCGCGGTTCAAAGGATGGACTCAGCGACAGTGGAGAATCCTCTCGGCGGTTATTGGACGTCGTCCAGCCGGCATTCAACCACAACGGTGGTTGTCTTGAATTCGGGCCCGACGGCATGCTGTACATTGGATTTGGCGACGGCGGGCCGCAGAAGGATCCACCGGGGTATTCACAAAACCCGCGGATCTTTCACGGTTCCATTCTGCGAATCAACGTGGACAGAAAAGATCCCGACCGCCCGTATTCCGTACCGCCGGACAACCCGTTTCTTGACGCTCACAGGCAGGACTCGCGGATTCATCCGGAAACGTGGGCCACGGGATTTCGGGAACCGTGGCGTTTCAGCTTTGATGCCAGGACCGGTGAGTTGTACGTCGGCGACGTGGGGCAGGATACTTATGAAGAAGTGAGTATTGTCAAACGCGGCCAGAACCACGGCTGGAATGTCCACGAAGGGTTCGCACCATTCTCAGAGGAATACCGACGCGCTGACGAGACCTATGCCGAACCCTTGTTTGCCTATAAACACGGGCTGGGGTTTTCAGTGACGGGCGGTTTCGTTTATCGAGGCCAACAGAACGACTCGTTCGACGGAGTCTACATTTTCGGCGACTACAATACTCGCCGAGTGTGGGGACTCCGCCAGCAGCAGGGCGTCGTGCAGACGGTGGCAGAGATCGGCACAGCCCCCGGCGGTGTCGCATCTTTCGGGATCGATCAGCAGGGCGAAATCTATCTGGTGACGTACATGGGGACCGTGTACCACGTCGACCTTGCGACCACGGCTTTCCCCGCGGCCCCGTGACGAATCTGCGGCGGACTGCCAGCAAATGTGTCCGCCGCTGACACCTGCGCAAAGAAGCTCGTAATTTGTGACGTCGTTCAGGAAAAGAATCTAATACCGCAGCAAGGCCTTCGAATTCATCGGCAGGCCGGGCTGCAGTCCGACGCGCGTGTGGAAGACAAACGAATTACCGGAGGTGTCATGTGAAAACTGCCATTCCGTCGATGTTGACTTCGCTGGTAGTCGTATTCGCGTTACCGTTTTTTGCCGAATCGCAGGGAGCTGAAGAACATCGCATCGGTGTGCTGACGCTGCATGGAGTCGGCAGTCAGCGCCAGGGTCGGGATTTTGACAAAGAATTGCGGGCGGCCCTGCAGCAGCAAGCCGGGCGTCAGACTGCGATCATCGTGAAGACCGTTCATTACCACGGCAAGTCGCGGACCCGCCAGCAAGAACTTTGCCGGGCCTATGATCGTATGGAGGACCGATCCGGGAATCTGCTCGATCAAATGATTATCCGGCGACTCATGCTGGCAAGCGTCGGTGATGCTCTGGCGTACGCAAACGATCAGACCGCCCCAAACAGTTACTACCGTCGTACGCACGAAGAGTTGCGAAACACCATCGACAAACTTGAAGCAGAGCTGGGCGACGGTCAGCCCGTGGTCGTGGTGGCCCATTCACTGGGATGTAAAGTAATTTTCGATTACCTCTGTGATGTGCAGAACGGGCGGGGAATCTGGGACGGCACGGAGCGCCCCAGCGAATTCCAGAAACTCGCGAACCTGCGGCTATTGATCACCACAGGGTGCAGTCTCCCGTTCTTCGAATCTGTTGTTCCGATCGCCGAACAACGGTTCTTCCGAATCAACTCAGATTTTCAGTGGGTCAATTTCTATGATCGCGACGACCCACTGGGCTGGCCTCTCCGCCAGCTCGGCGGACGGTTCGAGGAGATCGTGCAGGACAAAGAACGTAATGGACTCGGCAATGTTCTGACCTCCCATCTCAGGTACTGGACGGATGAGGACCTGAATGAAGAAATCGCCGGCAGGATTCTAAAACTCACGGAAGTGGACGAGCAGACCGGTAACGACGAATGAATTCCGATTGTCGTTCGCAAAACCCCGCCTTTGAAGTTGCGCTATTTCGTGTTTCCGTTGTCATTGAGACGCTAAGAAACGATGTGAACAGGGACTACGAAATGTCACTCTCCGGCCGGGAGACTGCATCATCATGGTCGACTTGCCCCGCCCAGGATGAGTCAGGAGGGGTACGAAAACCCGCACCTTCAAAGACTCCAGTTCGGGAACGAATGTCCTTTGAGCAATGCGTCGTGCATAGGTGCTTCCGCGCCGGAGCGTGCGAGCAAGCGTTGCTGTGCTCATTGTTTTTTTCCGCAGCAATTACAAACGTGGCACTCCCCGATTAGACTTTGTGGCATGGACCATTCATCAATCGAGCGAATGTTGAGATCTTCCCTGCAGGATGGGAAGGTTTCGCGATCAGAGAAGAAAGTTCTGCGATCCCTGCTGGCGCTCGACGCCGAAGAGTCGCACGAACGTGACTGGATTCGAAATCGAGCGTTTCTGACAGCGCGGGAATCCCTGTCAGGTCCTGACTCGAAGAAAGCCGTCGAATGGCTCGAAGATGTGATGGGGCTGCTGGTCAGCGCCGAACGACCGGGCACGCAACGCTCCACAGAAAACATCGCCGAGGTCCATTTCAGCCCTGGCAATGATTGCCGATATCGCATTCAGGAATTGCTGGACAAGGCAACGACAAACATCGACATCTGCGTCTTTACAATCACAGACGACCGCGTCACAGACGCCATCATCGATGCTCATAGCCGGGGTGTGCGTGTGCGAGTGATTTCTGACAACGACAAAGCCCACGACCGTGGCAGCGATCTAAGTCGTCTGGAACGACTCGGTCCTCTGGTGGCTTACGATCAGACACCCGATCATATGCATCACAAGTTTGCCATCTTCGACGGCAAGTTGGTTGTTTCGGGAAGCTACAACTGGACTCGGTCAGCCGCGGAACGCAACGAAGAAAACATCGTCGTGAGTGGTGACCTTCGACTGGTCAGTGCCTTTCAGCGCCGATTCGACCAGTTATGGAAACAGCTGGCATAGCGTGCAATCGACGTTGTCATTGACGATGCCGCAGTCTCGCCGCCCTCAACCGAACTGAATCCCCTGTGCCAGCGGCAGTTCGGTGGAATAGTTGATCGTGTTGGTTGCTCGACGCATGTAGGCCTTCCAGCTGTCCGACCCCGATTCGCGACCGCCGCCGGTGTCCTTTTCTCCCCCAAAGGCTCCGCCAATTTCCGCGCCGCTGGGACCGATGTTGACGTTGGCGATCCCGCAGTCACTACCAGCCGCGGAACAGAAGACTTCGGCCTCGCGCACGTCCGAAGTGAAGACCGATGAGGCCAGCCCCTGAGGCACTGCGTTTTGTATGGCGATGGCCTGCTGGAACGATTCGTAGCGGATCACGTACAGAATCGGCGCGAAGGTTTCCTGCTGCACAATGTCGGCATCCGCACTGATTTCGACGACTGCCGGACGAACATAACAGCCTCCGCCGGGGACACCTGCGGTCACCAGTTCGCCACCATGCACCTGTCCGCCCTGCTGTTTCGCCTGACGCAGGGCTTCCTGCATGCGTTCACCCGCGACTGTGTCGATCAGTGGTCCCACCAGTGTGTCCGGTTCAAGCGGATTACCAACAGGCAGATTGGCAAACGTCGCGATTACGCGTTCCGTTAACGTTTGGGCAATCGATTCGTGTACGATCAATCGCCGCAGCGAAGTACAACGCTGGCCACAGGTTCCCGCCGCAGCAAACACGATGCCCCGAACGGCCAGCTCCATATCGGCCGACGGAGTGACAATCGTGGCGTTGTTGCCACCGAGCTCCAGGAGTGATCGACCGAGCCTGGCAGCCACGGTTTGCCCAACTACGCGCCCCATCGGTGTGCAGCCGGTGGCGGAAATCAGTGGCACAGCAGGTGATTCCGCCAGTGTCTGCCCGACGCTTGCGTCACCGATAACGACACTGGCCAGGCCATCCGGCACTTCGTTGAATGACTGCGCCACGCGCTGCAGAATTCCGTGACAGGCCAACGCGCACAGCGGCGTCTTCTCCGACGGCTTCCAGATCATCGAATCGCCACAGACCAGAGCCAGCATCGCATTCCATGCCCAGACCGCGACGGGAAAATTGAATGCACTGATGATGCCCACCGGCCCCAGTGGATGCCATTGCTCTGTAAGCCGATGCAGAGGCCGTTCGCTGGCCATCGTCAGGCCGTACAGCTGCCTGCTGAGTCCCACTGCAAAATCGCAGATGTCGATCATCTCCTGCACTTCACCCAGCGACTCCTGCAGGATTTTGCCTGCCTCCCATGAGACCACCTGAGCCAGGTCCGACTTGTGCTTTCTTAATTCCTGGCCGATCTGTCGCACAAACTCACCTCGGCGGGGTGCCGGCACAACCCGCCAGGCTCGAAAAGCTTCGTCGGCAGCGTGAATCGAACGACTGACGTCCTCCGAAGTCGCCATGCCGAATTGGGCCAGACGTGACCCATCGATCGGTGAATTCACCGGCAATGATGTTCCACCACCGGCAAGCCATTCGCCGCCAGTCGCCGTCGCCACGATTTCGCGCGGCACGCCCATTCGATCCAGACTTTCCCGCAAGCTAATGTCCATGACTGTTGTCCCTGTGAATTCTGACTAAAACGGCCTGCCGGCCGATCAACTGATCTGTCGCGCAAGTCCCGAGTTTCCGGATGTGTCGTAGTACTTACCGAAACGGTTAGCGATGAAGTCCTCAAGCCGGACCTGTTCCTGTTTCACAAAGCCCTTGCCGGGAAGTTTGCCCTGCACAGACAAATCCACCACCGCGCACACGCCGGCTGCCGTTGTGATCTGAATCGCGCCCCAGTGTTCGCCGTCGAGTTTTTCGTGGTAGATCCGGCGTGCATCGGTCAATTGAGTAAGTTGACCGTTTCGCTGGCCGGACACCGTGCAGAACACGACCACGACATCCTGGTACGTCACCGGAATCGCCGTTTCCAGAATGTCTTTCAACACGTCGCGGCGCTGGCTGAGCCGCAGATCGTTGACCAGCACAGTCATCAGGTCTCGATGGCCCAGATAACGAATCGTTTTGTAGTTGAGTTCCCGGGCCTGACCATCAAGCGTTTCGCACAGAGTGCCCAGTCCGCCGGACGTGTTGAAGGCTTCGTAGCGAACTCCGTCCAGCGAGAAGTGCTCCAGCCCTTCCATCGGCAGGACCTCGATACGGCGCCCCTCGTGAATGCAGTCACACGGATTACAGTATTCGTTGATCAGCCCGTCCGTTGACCATGTGAGATTGTATTTCAGCGCGTTCGACGGAAACTGCGGCAACGCCCCGACGCGCATGTACACGGTGTCCAGCGTGTCGAAGCCATCAGTCAGATGATTGGCGACGATGGACACAAATCCCGGTGCCAGTCCGCACTGTGGCATGAAAATCTGCTCGTCGCCGGCGGATTCGGCGACCTTTCGAACGGCACGAGTTGTTTCCACGTCTTCGGTCAGATCGAAATAACTGGTCCCGGTCTCCAGTGCGACGTGTGCGATCAGTGGGTTGAAGCGATAACTTAACGCGGAGATCACGATGTCCATTTTCGCCATGATGCTGCGCAGCTCGTCGTGACTGCTGGCATCGATCGTATGGGCGGGGACTCCAAATCGCTGCCCCAGCGCGTTTGCCTGTGCGGCATCAACGTCGGCAACCTGTACCTGATAGTCTTCCGTGCGGCTCAGAAACGCAGTGATCATTCGTCCGATCTTGCCCGCTCCCAGAATCAGTACGCTGGTCATTCCTGTGTATTCCTGCTGAAGTTGTCTGGTCGTCGTTCCGGCCTGGTGAATCTGAAGGGGTCGTTTACGTTGCCGTGGGATTAAAGCAGAATCCGCTAGAGTGTCCACGCGGCTGGGTGGCCGGGGCTGGACTGAGTGTGCGAAGGAGAATCAAACCGGCACTATCGGCCCCGGGGTTTCACTCGTGCCTCGCTCCAACCTCGGCCACCCCCACCAATTTCACAACCATTCCATTCATTACTGCCTCCACCAGGCAGTGTTGGTTTCCGCGACCACGCCGGTGCACGCCTCAATGAAGTCTGTTTTACGCCTGCAGGCGGGGATCAGTCGCCAGAATGATGTCGCTGATGCCGGACTGATTGAAACCTTTGTAGCCGTCGTCGCGTTGCAGAATCTCCAGATGCGAACCGTGCACTCCGGATTCCCGAAATTCGTCTGCCTGCTGACTGGTAATGGCACCCGTCTGGACTGCAGAGGCCAGACGTTGCTCGTCAACACGCCAGACTTCGCCTTTTGTGAAGGCCTGCTTCAGGTGAGGCAGATCCGTGAAGGGAGCCATCGTTGACACACTTTGACCCGCCAGTTGCTCGCGCGCCCGATCGAAGTCGAACTGGCATTCCAGATGATGCATGCCGGCCTGCAGAAATGCTTCGCCGTGCAGGCGGCACCATAGGCCGACGGTACCCAGTTCCACGCGATCACGCAGCGGCACATGGGCGAAGTCCTCCTGTACTTCGTCGGCTGTAAGGTCCACGTCGGCAAACACGACAATTCGAGCTCGCGGCTGTTCCAGCACCTGCGCCCCCCAGCCGGCTTCGCGGCCTGCATAAAAGCGTTCACGACACTCCAACCCCAGCAGTTCGAGCAGTCGCACCAGCTGTGAAAACTCCGCTCGGCTGGAACGATAGGTGTGATGGTCGTGATTGGCCCACCCCAGACCAAGCGCCGCCTGTCGCGCCCATTGCACGCGGGCCGCCTGATTGCGGCACTGCCAGTAGCCCCGTTCTGCCGTGAAGAACAGGTCACACGCTCGATCCGGCCCAAGTTCATCAATGGCCGCGAGAATCAGCGTTTCGGCGTGCTGAAATACATCCTCATTGTTCGCAAAGTCACGGCGTCGCAGCCGGAATGCCTCAAGGTGCCGAGACACAGTGTTGGGAAGCGGAGCATCTTTTCCAGGATCCCACGCCACAGATCCATGACTTTCGATGACTGACACGCGGACGCCGTTCTCTTCGCTGATACACGCGCGACGCACGGCGGCACCGTTGTCACCCACAATCGAAATTCGATCGTCAAATCCTTGCGCACTCAGAAAATCCACCACAGATTCCACACGAATGGCAAGGCCGTCTGCACCCAGCGTCACTGCCGGCAGCAGTGCGTCGGTATGTCGCCAGACAGACGTATCGACATCCTCCCTAAAACCGGCGGTCGATAGTCCCGCAGTCGATTTGCTGAAGATACGATCGGTCCAGTCCAGCAGTCGCGTCCCGGTTTCCTCTCGCAGCCGAGTGCCAAAGTCCTGCAGAAACGCCGATCTCTGTACAAACGTGTCCAGTCGGTCCTTGATCCAACTGGCTGCATGGGGCGCGGGCGACCAGGACTGCACACCGGATCCACTTTGAGTCGTCATCCTGTTCCTTCTAAACGGATGTTGATACCACATTCAGCGGCCAATTATGACGATGCGATCCGGCAGCCCGCAATCGTCAGGTTGGGATACGGTGATGCCTCAAGGGTCTGGTTCTGTTCCCATCGAACGGATCTTAGCCACGTCTGCTGCCCACGCAATCGAAAGCACGACCAGCGCGGATGGGTTTCGCCACGGAGTCCGAAATTTCCGGACCTGCCGCAGTCTTCAGACCCTTAGAAGAACAATGGAGCCGCAGCTCATTGCCGGAAAAAATTCGGGGCGGCCCCTTTGACATTCTCCAGGAGCGCGTCAGCATACGGGCCGGGGCAACGGCAGCCTGGTGCCTTCCTGACCACCTAAGTAAACTACGTCGTCAGTCCATGGAGACCATTATGCTCAAATACACCGCGGTCGGAATTCTTGCTGTGTTCCTGACGTACCCTGCTGCGGCACACGATTACTGGTTACAGCCGCAGCAGTACGTCCTTTCGCCAGATGAGTCGACGGACGTGCAGTTGTTCGTCGGAGACCATTTTATCAGTGAATCAGAACGATCCTTTCAGGCAAAACGGACGGTTGCCTTTCAGGTTATTTCAAGAAGTCAAACGCTCGACCTGAAGGCGCATGCAACAGACGGCCAGAAGCCCGTCTGTACGATTACTCCCACAAAGTCCGGTAATCACCTTGTTGTGATGGAGCGTGACTGGAGCCACATCGAGATCGACGCAAAAAAGTTCGACGACTATCTCAGGCATGAAGGACTGTCGAATATCGTCAAACTGCGGCGCAACGCCGGCGAAGAAAACACGGCTGGCCGGGAGCGCTATCGTCGTTACCTGAAGACGCTGGTGCAGGTCGGAGGCAGGTTTGACGAGACCTACAAGAAGAGGATCGGACATCGCCTGGAAATTCTGCCTCAGGCCAATCCATACTTGCTGGATGAAGCCGACAGCCTGACCGTGTCAGTTCTCTTCGAAGGGAAACCGCTCCGCGGCGCACGGGTCGCCGCTTACAATCGCCGTGGCGACGAGACGAAGACACAGGAAGCAAGAACTAACGAAGACGGTCAGGTCCACTTCACGCTGGACCGATCAGGGTCCTGGTTGATCCGCCTCGTTCACATGCAACGCTGCCATGATGTACCGGAGATCGAGTGGGAAAGTTATTGGGCCGCCTACTCGTTTCAGATAATGTGATGGTGCCTGCCTGGAGCAGTTTACTTAATCTCGTGAACGTTCTGGCTCGTGGGCATGCCGCTTTCTCAGGCTGGTTCACGTCTGTCGCGGCCACGAGTCAGCGTAATACGCTGTAACGTCCTGCGATGATGCAAACATATCACTACTGAGCCGCTGGCCTCACGCCAGAATCGGTTCGACCACGTGGCCATGAACGTCTGTCAGGCGGTGGTGTCGTCCCTGAAATTTGTACGTCAACCGTTCGTGGTCGATGCCGAGACAATGCAGGATTGTCGCATTCAGATCATGCACGTGGACGGGATTCTGGACGATGTTGAAACTGTAGTCGTCCGTGGCTCCATACTGAGTTCCGGGACGAATGCCGCCACCGGCCAGCCACATCGTGAAGCAACCACCGTGATGGTCACGGCCGTACTTTTCCTGCAGGGCTCCCTGGCAATACACCGTGCGACCGAACTCGCCACCGCACACGATCAGAGTTTCTTCAAGCAACCCGCGCTGCTTAAGATCACGAATCAGCGCCGCGGTCGGCTGATCGGACAACGTGGCCTTTGTCCGAATATGAGTCGGCGTATTTCGGTGATGGTCCCAGTCGCGGTCGAAGATCTGCACAAAGCGAACTCCGGATTCAATGAGTCGCCGCGCCTGCAGACAGTTAGAAGCATAGCTGCCGGGTGTGCGGGCGAACGGGCCGTACATCTGAAAGATGTGATCCGGCTCGCTGGAAAGGTTCGTCAGTTCGGGTACAGACGACTGCATGCGGTACGCCATCTCGTACTGAGCAATCCGTACATTGATCTCCGGATCGCCGATCAGTTCGGACTGCCGTCGATTGAGCTGAGCGGCCACGTCGAGCATTCTGCGACGTGTCGTGGAATCGATGCCCGGCGGGTTGGACAGATACAACACCGGATCAGCGCCGGCTCGGAACTTGACTCCCTGATGTCGGGACGGCAGGAATCCGCTGCCCCAGTGACGAGCGGAAAGCGGCGTCGATGCATCAGGAATCAGTCCCGCCGTCAGCAGAACCACAAAGGCCGGCAGGTTTGAGTTCTCACTGCCCAGCCCGTAACTGAGCCATGATCCGATGCTGGGGCGCCCCGCCTGCTGGGCGCCGGTAACCATGTACGTCAGAGCCGGGTCGTGGTTGACGGCATCGGTGTGCAGCGAGCGAATGATGCACAGTTCGTCGGCCACCTTGCCCAGCTCCGGCAACAGTTCACTAAGCCATGCACCGCTGTCACCGTGCCGACGAAATCGTGATGTGGGCGCCGCGACGAGATATGTGGCCTGTCCTTTTGTGAACCCGGTGAGCCGCTGATCGCCCATGACCGATTTGGGCAGTTCTTCCCCATGTCGCCTGCGTAGCATGGGCTTGTAATCGTACAGCTCCATCTGAGCCGGACCGCCCGCCTGAAAAATGTAGATGACATTTTTTGCTCTGGCGGGAAAATGCATACCATTCAACGGGGCCGCGGTCACCGTATCGGATCGGCAGCTGTCGTTGTGCAGCAAGGTCGCCAATGCCGCGGCACCGAGGCTGACCCCCCCGCCCATGCCGCAGAATCGCCGACGTGTCTGTAGCTGGCTCAATTGTGCTGCGGGGTCCATCGCTCAGCCTTTCGTGACGGTTTCGTCGAGATTCATCAGCACGCTGGCGATCACGGTGTAGGCAGCCAGTTCGTGAGTCGACAGTGATGCGTCGGACGAGGATTCGCCCACGCTCAGCAGTTTCTGTGCGGCTTCGGTATTAGCGGCGAAGCGTGTGGACTGTTCGTTCAATAGAGCCAGCAGTGGTACCAGTTCGGCGTCTGCAGGGTGTCGGCTGGTCACCAGACGAAAGCCCCACGCGATGCGGTCACTCGGCGTGGGGCCGACTTCCGTCAGCATGCGTTCGGCCAGTTTACGGGACGCTTCGACGTACGTGGGATCATTCATCAGCACCAGTGCCTGTAGCGGAGTGCTGGTTTGTTCACGGCGGACAACGCAGCGTTCCCGGTCCGGAGCGTCAAAGATCAGCATCGTGGGTGGAGGCGATGTCCGTTTCCAGAACGTGTACATACTGCGGCGATAAAGCGAATGTCCTTGATCCGGTTTGTAGACCTGCGCCGTCAGTGCCTTGCCGGTCACGTCAAAGGCAACCTCTTTCCACAGGCCCGATGGCTGATAAGGTTTTACCGACGGGCCGCCCACACGCTCGACCAACAACCCGCTAACCGCGAGGGCCTGATCTCGAATGAACTCGGCCTTCAGCCGCTGCCGAGGGCCTCGTGCCAGCAGCCGGTTCCGAGGATCCAGTTTCAGCAGCCGTGGGGAAACGTGTGAGGCCTGTCGGTAGGTCGCACTGTTCACGATCAATCGCTGCAGTTGTTTGACGTCCCATCCGCTACGAACGAACTCCGTGGCCAGCCAGTCCAGTAACTCCGGATGTGATGGCCACTCGCCCTGCAGACCAAAGTCCTCGGTCGTCTGTACCAACCCCGTGCCAAAGTACATCTGCCAGAACCGGTTCACCGTGACTCGCGCGGCGAGCGGGTGCCGAGGATCCGTCAGCCAGCGGGCCAGACCGAGTCGGTTGCGTGGCAGATCGTCCGCCATGGCTGGCAGAAACGCTGGCACAGCGGCAGAAACGGTGTCGCCCGGACTATTGTAAGCACCACGAAGCAGCATCTTTGTTTCCCGCAGTTTCTCGCGTTCGTCCATCACCATCACCGTCGGCAGATCACGGTCGGCCTGTTTCTTTTCCTCTCGCAATTTCATGACCTGTTCATGCGGTACACGCCATTCTTCAGGGGCGGCCTGCTGCAGGTAGTAGTCGCGAATTCGCCGTGTCTGTTCCGCGGTTCGCTGGTTTGCCGTGACTGCCAGAAGCGAGTGGATAGATAAACCTGGCAGCTGCGGGATCTCATCTTTCATCAGCACACGGTCGTAGACACGAACCTCGTCGATGCGACCGACAAACTTTGCCGCCGGGTAGCCGTTTCCGACCTGCAGCGGCTTTTCGGTCCGAAATGATTCGGTCAACTTGTCGATCGTGATCCCCGTCTCCTGCAACTCGCCATCGACAAACAGCTGCACTCCCGCAACCTTACCTGAGCCGTCATACGTCGCCAGGACATGATGCCACTGGTGCGGTTCGATTGCCTTTTTCGCCTGAACCTGAAGCAGGTTTTCAGGGAACTTATGGACAAGGTACAGAGCAGGGGCTCCTTCAATCAGTTGCAGCGTGTAGCCGCGAAAGCCGACAGCCGGTGGTTCCATTCGCGAAAACACCGACCGGCGTCCAGCGATCGTCGTGGGATAGATCCACGCGCTCAGCGAGAACCTATCCGACAGTCCAAAGTCAGCGACGTCGCCCAATTCGACATACCGCTGCCCGTTCAGTGACACCGCATCCGCAAACAAACCCTCCTTGTGTTCTGCCATGCCGTCTCTGAATTCAGCCGCGCGATGAGTGTTTGCCGAGTTGTCCATTTTTCCGTCGCCGGGCAGGTACACCGTCAGTCCATCCACAACAGGTTCGACGGCCTTGTAGAAGCCCTGCTCCCATTTCGCTCTTGACGGCCCCAGCTTTTCCTTCACTGGAGCAAACGTCTTCTCTGCGGCAGCCAACTGAAGTTCAAGTTCCTTCAGCCGCGCACGCTGTTCACGCGTCGGCGCTGTCATCAGGGGCTTCGCGTTGGCATTGAATCCGTCCAGTCCAACTTCGTTCACGTTGTTGAAGAAGGCGTACAGCTGATAGTACTCGCGTTGTGAGATCGGGTCGTACTTGTGGTCATGGCATTGCGCACAGGCGATCGTCAGTCCCATCCAGACCGTGGCTGTGGTGTTGATGCGATCGACAATGTTCTCGACGTAGTATTCCTCCGGAATTGCCCCCGCCTCGTTGTTGATGATGTGGTTGCGATTAAATCCGGACGCGATCTTCTGTGCGAGCGTCGCATCCGGGAGCAGGTCTCCGGCAAGCTGCTCAATCGTGAACTGGTCAAAGGGTTGATTCTCATTGAACGCCTCGATCACCTGGTCCCGCCACCGCCACATCGAGCGTTCAGTGTCAAACAGATAGCCGTGTGTGTCGGCGTAGCGGGCTGCATCCAGCCATTCCAGCGCCATCCGCTCGCCATACCGCGGCGAGGCCAGCAGTCGATTGACGAGTTGTTGCCATGCATCGGGTGCAGAATCCGCCACGAAGGCATCAACCTCGGCGGGTGTCGGCGGCAGACCGGTCAGGTCCAGTGTCAGTCGGCGAATGAGCGAATAACGGTTGGCCTCCGGGGACGGTTGCAGTCCCTCGCGTTCCAGACGATTGAGCACAAAGTGGTCGATGGAATTTTGGGGCCAGTCAGATTGCCGAACTTTGGGGGATGGTGGTGCCTTAGGAGCAACGAACGACCAGTGCGACTCATACTTGCCGCCCTGCTGTATCCACTGCCGCAGCAGCTTGCGTTCTCCGGAAGTCAATGATCGGCCCGAATCCACCGGCGGCATCCGCTGTGTTGCATCGTCTGTACTGACTCGTCGAATGAGTTCACTGGCGTCGGCGTTTTGCGGGACGATTGCGCGTTTACCGTCGTATTCCGCGTAGGCGCCGCTCGACTTATCAAGTCGCAGCTCGGTCTGACGCTGTGCGGCATCCGGGCCATGACACCGAAAGCACTTGTCCGCCAGAATCGGGCGAATGTCACGATTAAATCGAACCTGCGGCACGTCGACGCTGCGATCATCAGCCAGCACGGAAACGGAGCTACCGCCACTGCACATTACCAGCCCCAGCAATACAGGAATCCATGTTCCGCACTGAGCCCAGGATGGCAACGCGTGGACTCGCAATCTTCGGGAGTTTTGCCCCTCATCGAGCATGTCGTGTAGTCCTGACGGTTGCGCTGCAGGTGGGTGTTTATTTGCGGTGTGCGGTGGGAGTTGCGAACATCATACCGGGTTGCCCTGAGATTCGAGGCTCGAAACAGATTTTTCCATGAGCAAATTCCGTTAGGACGGACGGGCGGCGCGCTGTTTCGTTCCCCGTCCGCCGTGTCTGAACGACACGTTTGTGTCGGTCGTGGTTGAAAACATGTTGCAACAAGATGAGACTGGGAGTGGCTCACGCCATGTCGAACGCCTGCTGCTGACTGAATCCTTCCTGAAAATCTGCGGAGTCACCTGAAATGAGCACACCCGTCCCGTCAAATCGACGCGAATTTTTGTCCCGCACCGCGGCCGTGACCTCTGCTGTCGCGGCCCCCTGGATCGTTTCAGCAAACGCGGTCGGTGTCAACAAGGTCGCGTCCAACGAAAAGATCAACCTCGGCGTCATCGGCATCGGACCTCGATGTACGTACGACCTGACGGCGATGTTGCAATTCGATGATATCCAGTGTGTGGCGATTGCCGATGTGCAGGCATCTCGCCGAGACGCAGGCAAGGCATTGGTCGATGGACACTACGGGAACAAAGACTGCGTTCTGTTCCGCGACTTTCGTGAGTTGCTGGCCCGAGAAGATATTGACGCAGTGATTGTCGCCACAGGTGATCGGTGGCACGCAACGGCATCCATGCTGGCAGCCGAAGCGGGCAAGGACGTCTACAGTGAAAAACCATGCGGTTTGACGATTGGTAATTGCCAGGACCTTGCCAATACGTTCAACAAAACAGAACGGGTATTTCAGGCGGGCACACAGCGCCGCAGCGTACCTAACTTCCAGCGAGCGGTTCAGCTGGCGCACACCGGCAAGCTCGGCCGAATTCATACGCTGTATGCAACGGTTTACAGGCCGACGCTTGATAACAGCTGGCTGCCCGGTGAACCGACCCCGTCTCCCGATGTCTGCGACTGGAACATGTGGCTCGGTCCGACACCGTGGCGACCTTACAACGCCAAATATGTCGCGGGTCGGTGGCGCGGCTATTACGACTTTGATTCCGGCGCACGTTTGCTGGATTGGGGAGCACACACCGTTGACCTGTGTCAGTGGGCGAATAAAGCCGATGACACGATGCCGGTTGAATACGAGCCGACTGAAAACAACATCACGTGCACATATGCAAATGGTGTAAAACTGGTGCTGGATTTCCTGGACGATCCGTTCGGCGATCGTGGACCTCGCTGGATCACTCACCTGGGAACCTGTCCTGTTCGTTTCGAAGGAGACAAGGGTTCTGTTGAAACCGGTGACAGTGGTGAAATCGTCGTGAAGCCGGAATCACTGCAGCGTGAAATAGAACAGTCCGGCAAACGCATACGGGGCCTGGACGTTTCTGCGCACTCACGTAACTTTTTTGATTGCGTCAGGTCCCGCAAACAGACTGTCTGCAATCAGACGGTCATGCGACGATCTCATATTGCCTGTCACGCGGCCGCCCTGTCGTGGATTCTAGGGCGCAAGCTGACCATCAATCCGACGACCGAACAGTTCGTTGACGACAACGAAGCCAACAGCCTGATCCGTCGGCCGCAGAGGCCATGGGCCTGAAGCAATCGTGGCAGCGGAAGGTGGCAAACAATCGCCTGAACGACATCCAGCAACGGAAAGAGTGACGTTCCATGTCTGTCATTGCACTGATTCTTGTATCCGTCTCATCGCCGCAATCCAAAGACCTGCTCCTCTATGGAGACCACACGTTCGAGATAAACGAAATCCCGATGCTGGGCCTCTGGGACTACGGAGACGCAGAGCCCGCACAGGGTAAGAAGAAGCCGCCAACGTTTGATTTCGCAGGGTTTGGAAACTGGGCCGGATATGATGCAACGTGGCTGATCCGTGATTCAAAGCTCTATCTGCACAAAATTCGCGGCGAACGCGATGGCAAACGGATCCGCAACGAAAAGATACTGCCGGACCATGATTTTCCTGTTGTTGCCACGTGGTTCTCCGGTCGTATTCACGTAGCTGTGGGCGGATTCAATCACGACACAGAAAAACACGAGTCCGTGATCGTCTTCCATGTCGAAAAGGGGATCGTTCAACGGACCACATTCGAATCGTCACTTGAGTACACTTTTGAGTGGAACGGAATGGCATCAGGCAGATCCGCGTCAAAACAATAGTGGACGAACACGATGATGCACGGGGATCCTGTACCGCTTCGAATCTGAGACCTTTTTCGCTGTGAGTACGGTTGCCGTCTCCGCGGTGAGAGTAGATCACACTGGTCCGCAAGCAACGAACAGCATTCTGGTCGTTTGGCCAGGTCTTCCGAAGATTTGGCGATTCAGGCTGTGAGACGCTACGATACAGCGCTGCGTTTTCCTCGTGTACGTGTCCGAAGAAATCGCAGAGACTGACAGTCAAACCTGGCGGCGGATCGGGCAGATTCTGAACTTAGCAGTTCCTGATCGCCGCAGGGTCACCGTGGTCGTTCGCGGACACATAGATTGACATCGCAGCCCATGAGGAATCACTCGAACGCTTCGTCTGCCAGGAGACAACGAATTACGCAGGGGTTGTGCGTAATTCCGGCAGCGAACGGTCTGGGCATTGTCGCAATAGCTGTGCTTGCTGATCTGGACAATGGCGAAGTGCTCGATATCGGCTCATGGCAGCAACTGCTCGCGGCCATCGGCTTCATGTACGTGATTCTGGGCGGAATGCTGCAGCAACTTCCTTTCTTCGTCGCACGAGCATCTCTTATTTTGATTTCCGTCTCGATGTTCGTCCTTTTCATAGAGGGCGTGTGCCGGTTGTCCGGTTACGACTTCAACCATTCAGCAGACGCGTGGACATCGACCCCCATTTTTTATCGACAGCCCACCGAACCGGCTGACGCAGTGTACTTTCGTCGTCCCGGACCTGCAGCCTGGACAGGCAAAGTGCTAACAACACGATTGCGGCAACTGGGCATACCGGAATGGAACGCGTATGCAGACGAGGCAGAACAAACGATCGCGTATGACCAGGACGGATTCAGAAATCCGGCAAATCTTGCGGACTGGAGAATCGTGGTCGTCGGCGATTCCTTTACGGAACTGGGATATCTCCCGCATCACGATTTGTTCTCCTCACGAATTGCTGACGGGCTGGATGTTCGGGTGAAGAACCTTGGCGTGTCTTTCACTGGCACATTAAGCCACTGTTATTACCTGCGCGAACACGGGATTGCAGAGAGCACGACAGACGTGCTACTCGTTTTCTTCGAAGGTAACGATGTTGATGAAACTCTGGAGGAGTATAGTGCTCTTCAGCGATGGCGGTCCACTGGCGAAAGAGATTACCGGGATTTAACCGCCGGTGAACAGACATCATTCATTCGTGCGGCAGCAAAGATATTGTCGCAGGCCACGAATGGTGAAACTGAACCGGACATGTGCAACGCGATCTTCACAACAGGCGACCAGCATGTTGACGTTACGGTGATGTACACTCCGTCCAACAAAGCCGACCTGATCGCGGAAGCCAGGACGGCTGTACGCTATGCGTTGGCAGATTACGCCGCAATCGCAACAGTTCATCACTTGCGTCCCTGGCTGGTTTACATGCCGTGTAAACGTCGTATTCTTGACGGGCACCTCGTTTTCTCGGAGCACGCCAGCAGGTCCCTCGTCGACTGGCTTCCGTCTGATCTGCCGCGATGGGTCGAGGAGATTTGTGAACACAACGAGATTCGATTCGTTGACCTGACGCCGATCCTTGCTGAACAAGCCAGTCTCGGTCAACTGACGTACAATCACACCTGGGACACACACTTAAACCGTGACGGTGCGTTGTTAGTAGCGAAGGTCATTTCGGACTCGATTGGTCGCGAGTGGAAGCAGCATTCTACGGATTGAATCGTTTCTCTCTCCGCAGAAAATGCAGATATTGGGGCCGCGACTCTTTTGTGGTGCCACAGCCAAACACTCTGCGATCGTGCTGGTTTTGTGGATCATCCGGTGTAGACTCAAAGTCACAGAGTCGTTCCGAAAACCGACCATCGAGGCAATGACGATGAGTGTGGACACCGGCAATGATGAGCTGAACCATTCTGGTACAGGATTTCAGCAGAATGGACAGACAGAGAAATGGTAACACGACTGCTGGGATCCGTAAACGACGTTGTCTGGTGCACATCGCCGGACGGCAGCAGCCTGCTTTTTCTGAATGAGGCGGCTGAGCGAATCTACGGAAGAACGTTGCAGGAACTCCGGTCCAATGCCGCCATCTGGCTGGAAGTGATTCATCCGGAAGACAGACCTGTCGTCGAAAATAATCTTCGCGACCTGTCTAAACTCCGGCAGGTGCAACAGGAGTACCGCATTATTCGGCCGGACGGGGAAGTCCGCTGGCTGCAGGATCGAATTAACGTCATATCCGACGAGTCCGGAGCACCACTTTGTGTGGGCGGGATTGCCACCGACATCACGGACCAGAAGCTGGCAGAGCAGTCGCTGGCAGAATCGCAGGCCGTATTTCATTCGCTGGTCGAAAGTCTGCCGCTGAACGTCGTCCATAAGGATCTTGAGGGACGGATTGTCTTCGGCAATCGGCGATATTGTGACACATTGAATCAGCCGCTTGAGCAGCTGCTCGGAAAGACGGACTTCGATCTGTTTCCGGAAGAACTGGCCACCAAGTATCGACTCGACGACCAGCAGGTGCTCGAGTCCGGCGGAGACTGTCGAGTTGTCGAGCAGCATCGGATGCCGAATGGAGATTTAATCTACGTCGAAGTCATGAAGGGGTCGGTGTTTGATGCCAGCGGAACCGTGTCCGGAGTGCAGTGCATTTTCCGGGATGTCACGGACCGCGTCCGGGCTGAAAAAGATCTGCAACGAGAGCGCGATCTGCTGCGGACTCTGATGGATAATATTCCGGACCTGGTATTTGTTAAGAACCGCAGCGGAAAATTCCTGACTGTCAATGCAGCCCTATTGAAAGTCATGAGCGTTGAGTCACTCGACGATGTGGTGGGGAAAGACGACCGCTATTTCTGGCCACCCGAACTGGCTGAGCATTACCGTGCCGATGATCGTCAGGTGATGGATTCCGGCGAAGCGTTGATCGATCGCGAAGAGCAGATTGGTGGCGCCACGGATACGAAAACCTGGCTCCTGACGACGAAAGTGCCTGTTTTTGACCCCCATGGAAACGTCACGGGGCTGGTTGGAATAGGGCGTAACATCACGAAGCGAAAACTGGCCGAGGAGCAGATTCAGCGACAGACACTTGAGGCACGGCTGTTGTATCAAGCCACAACGCTGGCCGGTCAGACCAGCTCGTTTATCGAAGCGCTTCAGGGCTGCACAGATCTGGTCTGCGATCTCACGGGCTGGCCCATCGGACATGTCTATCTGCCTGATGAAGAACGTCGCTCGCTATGCCCCACACAAATCTGGCATAAGACCGACGACAAGCGATTTGTGGAATTCGAAGCGGTCACCTAACAGACACGATTCAAATCAGGCATCGGGCTGCCCGGGCGTGTCTGGGAACACCGCGGTCCACGATGGATTCGCAATGTCCAGACAGACTCAAACTTACCGCGAGCTCCACAGTGCGTTTCCTGTGGAATCAAGGGAGCACTGGGGTTCCCCATTCTGATGGAAGACCAGGTGGTCGCCGTACTGGAATTTTTTGCCTACGAAGAACTTCAGATCGACGACCAGCTGGTGCGAATCTTTCAAACCGTCGGCGAGCAGATTGGCAGGGTTCTCAAACGACGTCGGAATCAGGAAGAACTGCAGGTGGCCAAAGACGCGGCCGATACCGCAAATCGTGCGAAGAGCGATTTTCTGGCCAACATGAGTCATGAAATCCGCACGCCGATGAATGCCGTGATCGGCATGTCCGAGTTACTTCTCGATGGTCGGCTGGAATCCACGCAGCGTGAGTACGCGAGGTTGATTCACGAATCCGGGGAATCGCTGCTGGGCATCATCAATGACATTCTGGACTTCTCAAAGATCGAAGCCGGAAAGTTTGACCTGGAAGCCATCCCCTTCAGTCTGCAGGACAGCCTGGGCGACACGATGAAGTCTTTGGGGTCGCGAGCTCATCGCAAGCGTTTGGAGCTGGCTTTTCAGATCGACAGTGAAATCCCGGATGGTCTGATTGGCGATCCCGGCAGACTGCGACAGATTCTGCTGAACCTGGTTGGCAACGCGATCAAGTTCACTGAAGCCGGTGAGGTCGTCGTGAATGTGCGGATCATGTCGCAGACCGATGAGGACATAGTGCTGCAGTTCTCCGTCCGCGATACCGGAGTTGGAATTCCCTCCGACAGACTGGACACTATTTTTGATGCATTCGAACAGGCGGATTCGTCGACGACACGGCGATTTGGCGGGACTGGGCTGGGACTGGCAATTTCGACGAGGATCGTGAATCTGATGCACGGTCGTGTCTGGGTGGAAAGCGACGTTGGTCGGGGCAGCACATTCTTCTTCACGACCCGTTTTGACCTGGCAAAAGAACAGCTCGCGACGCCCGTACGTCCGCATCTTGATCGTATTGCGGGCATGCGTGTCTTGATTGTGGACGACAATTCGACCAACCGACGGATTCTGCACGACGTCATTCGGGTGCGCGGGATGCAGCCCCTCGTCGCCGCCAGCGCTCCGGAGGCACTCAGGATTCTCAAAGAGTCCACGTCCGCTGGCCAGGAAATTCCACTGGTCCTGTCTGATGTCAACATGCCGGATATTGATGGCTTCACTCTGGCTGAGCAGATTCGTGAAGACGCCCAACTTTCGGATGTCGTGATTATCATGCTGACGTCGGGAGACCGATCCACTGACCGGCAGCCTTGTGCCGACCTGGGAATCGCAGCCCATCTGATGAAGCCGGTCAAGCAGTCAGAACTGGTCGATGCCATCGTGCTGGCGTTTGGAATCACGGCTCCGGAATCAGTCGAAGGCGAAATCAGCGCGATCGAATCGCAAAGTTCACTGCCGTCGTTGCGGATTCTGCTGGCGGAAGATGCGCTCGCAAATCAAATCCTGGCAATCGGACTGCTGCAGAAAAAGTGGAAGCACACCGTAACCGTTGCGAACAACGGCAACGAGACCATCGCTCTGCTGACCGCTCAGCCATTCGATCTGGTATTGATGGATGTCCAGATGCCGGAAATGGATGGTTTGGAAGCGACAACTGCAATTCGCCAACTCGAATCAGAAGGCAGGCTGTCCAATCAGCCTCGGTCACCAATTCCCATTGTCGCCATGACAGCACATGCCATGAAAGGGGACCGCGAACGCTGTCTGGACGCCGGAATGGACGGATACGTCACAAAACCGATTCGGTCCAGAGACTTGAGTGCCGCCATTCACCAGTTGTTTGAGGGTGAGTCACGTGCGGCAACTGCGGATTCTCCTGCGGCGACAGGCACGTTGGCAACAGACGAGCAGGAACTGATCAGCTGGCCGCGGGCGATGCGGTCTGTGGAGAATGATGTGGACCTGTTACGGGCGGTTGTGCGAGCCTTCCTTGAAGAGTGTCCGCGGCAGGTGTCGCAACTTCGTAACGCCATAGTTTGCGAAGATGCAAAAACTGCTCGCCGTTTGGCACATACGATCGGCGGAACGATGGCAACCCTGGCGGCTCCAACCGTCGAAGCGACTGCGAAACAACTGGAAGGTGATGCTGCGAAAGGGAAATTCGAAAACGCCATCAGCTGCATTGAAACGCTTGAACGTCAGCTGACATCGGTAATTCTCGTCGTGACCCGATTTGCTAACGGCGATATTGATCTTTCGTGAAACCACTATGGCATGATATCCAGGGCACCAAGCGCTGCACCGGGGTGACGTTTGGTCTTGTCAGTGACTACGTGAGGGGTTGTGTGCCAGTGTTTCAGCGAATCTCAAGGCACTGGCGGAGCCAGTGGCACACATCAATACCGGGCGGACGGCGCAATTGGTCGCAGTGAAGCCAGTAGTTTTCGTCGTCCCGACATTCATCGCCGGGATCAGACGGCCAGAAGTTCCATTTGCGATTCATCTTCCGCATTCGAGGACTGCTCCGTCGTGAATCTGTAATACCGCGGCACAACCACAATGCCGTTATCTGAAACGACAAATCGGCTACGGTCCCGTTCCAGGTCGTAACCAATAATCTCACCGGCCGGCACTCGAACGTGTTTGTCAATGATGCAGTTACGGAGTTTTGCTCCGCTGACCACCTGAACATGGTCAAACAGGATGCAGTCTGTGACATCCGCTGCTTCGTTGACGCGGACATTTCGGGACAGGACAGAGTGCGTCACGCTGCCACCGGCAACAACGGCCCCGGACCCGAGAATCGAGTTCTCCAGTTCTGATTTTTGACCGGATGTCCCGCGGACAGTTCTTGCTGGAGGAGCCTGATTCTCCGTGGTCCGGATCGCCCAGTCTGGTTGGTACAGATCAAGAGGCGGTTCCGGCTTTAACAGGTCCATGTGGGCTTCGAAGAAGGATTCGGTCGTGCCGACATCTCGCCAGTACGCTTTGCCTCGCACTCGATCCGTCTGAGCACCAAATTCGTAGCCGTAGACTTCATGCGTATCGATCAGTTTCGGCAGAATGTCCTTGCCGAAGTCATGTGATGAATCCGGATTCTCGTGGTCTTCTCGAAGAATACGACACAACAGAGTGCGTGAAAAAACATAGATCCCCATCGAGGCCAATGCGTGGTCTGGATCGCCCGGAATGTGCCTCGGCTGATCCGGCTTTTCCTGGAAGTCCTGAATACGTCCTTCGCCGTCAATGGACATCACGCCAAATGCCCGGGCTTCGTCGATGGGCAATTTCATACAGGCCACTGTGGCATCTGCGAAGTTCTGGCCGTGTGCTTCCAACATGGCCGCGTAGTCCATTCGATAGATATGGTCGCCGGAAAGAATCACCACGCGATCTGCGTCGCTGCGTTCCAGCATGTACAGGTTCTGATAGACGGCGTCGGCCGTTCCGACATACCAGGAATCGCCGGTTCTCATCTGGGGCGGTACTGGAGTGATGTATTCTCCAAGGCTGGGATTAAAAATGGACCAACCGTCCCGCAGGTGCTTTTGTAGTGACTGAGATTTGTATTGCGTGAGCACCAGAATCTTACGCAGTCCTGAGTGGTAACAATTTGAAAGTGTGAAATCGATGATCCGGTACTTGCCACCGAATGGAACTCCGGGCTTCGCTCGATGTTCGGTCAACGGGGCCAGTCGTGAGCCGACTCCACCGGCAAGAAGCAATGCAATCGTTC
Source organism: Fuerstiella sp. (assembly GCA_039831575.1). Lineage (GTDB taxonomy): Bacteria > Planctomycetota > Planctomycetia > Planctomycetales > Planctomycetaceae > Fuerstiella. The sequence goes on from JBDONA010000019.1 coordinate 24,190, forward strand.
GTTCCTGTGTCATCTAAGTTCTCCTGAAACTGTGTATGTACCGTGAATTCCGTTTGCTGTTCTGCGAATACGAGAGATGTCCCGCACAGGTGAAAGGTGTATTCAAAGTTGCCGCCAGTCGGCGGACGTGTCTTGCATGTTCAGCGACCATGGAAGAGTAGGGTTGTTACCCCTTCGTCTGCCATAGTCGTATTGTTTACAGCGTAATACGCTGACTCGTGGCCGCGACCTGCGGGTTCGATCCTGAGAAGACGGCATGCCCACGAACCAGAACGGTTCACGGGAATGATTAGACTGCTCCAGGCATACGTGGACGGTGACCAAATAGGTGTGCACACTCTCTGATGCGGGACTCAATGTACTTCGCATCAGACTTCGTTTGTCGCGTGCACATCCAGGCGATTCCCGCTCTAGATGGTGACCGCCTCGAGCGTATCTTCTGCCGTCTTCACGTGATGCGGTTCCAGCGGCAAAGTCTGACTGCAGCGAACGAGAAACGACTGCAGTCCAACCTGCAGAGTGTCGCCCGAGAACAGAGGAGCTTCGTCAATTGGTTCGCCGTTCAGCAGCGTTCCATTCAGGGAGCTGAGGTCGCGGACAACGAGCTGATCGTTTTTGACCGCGATTTGGCAGTGGCGTCGGCTGACAAGCAGATTCGTCAATCGTATGGTGACGTCTCCGGCTCGGCCGAATGTCGCCGGGAGTTGCTCTGGAGCCAGACAGAATCCTTCTGAGAATCCGTGGACTTCATCAAAACAGACAAACATTCGTTGATCCTTTGTGAGGTGGACTCAGGGGTGGGATCGCCGTGCGCCGAACATGAACATTCGGGTTGATGCGATATCGGGGTGGGGAGGGTGTCAGAGCTGCGATCACCTGAAGGAACGTCGCATTTGGCTCGCAACGCGACGAATCATGATGAGTCGAAATTCGATTATCCATAGTCCAAATGTTTATCGCCTGCGTCTGGATCGCATGAGAAGATAGGCAATATGTGAATTCGCCTCGTGTTTTGCGAATGACAATTGAACCTACCCGGAGCCACTATTGATGATTCAGAACAACATTTCCCTGCCTCTGCCTTCAGCAGACCTGTTTGCGTCCGCGGCACTGTCAAGTGCTGCCACCGAGCCTCGTGAGATCAGAAATGAGATTCCTATGGTCCAGGTACTCGTGATTGAGGACAGCGAAGCTCAGATTCAGCTGATCAGTGGCATGCTCCGAAAAGACGATGCCTCGCGGTTTATCATCAGCATTGCCCGCGATCTTCGGGAGGGGCTGAATCAGCTATCGACAAACCAGTTCGACGTCGTGCTGTTGGACCTGACGCTGCCGGACTGTACCGGACTGGAATCGTGCATCCGCTTAAGTGAAGCTGCTCCGGACGTGTCGATCGTCGTTCTGACAGGCCTGGATGATGAAGAGTTGGCAGTCTCAACACTTCAGCATGGTGCCGAGGACTATCTGGTGAAGGGGCAGACCACCAGCCATCTGCTTGTCCGGGCAACTCGGTATGCGGTCGAGCGAAAGAAATCCAGGGTGGAGCTGCAGCGAGCACATGATGAATTGGAGATTCGCGTTCAGAAACGCACTGCGGAACTGCAACAGATGCAGGAAGCGGCAGCTCTTCACCAGGACGAACTGGCTCATGCATCGCGGCTGGACACACTTGGCGAAATGGCATCCGGACTGGCTCATGAATTGAATCAACCACTGATGGCGATCATTGGATTTACCGACCATACGCTGTACATGATACGAAATGGTCAGGGTGACTCAGAACGATGCATCGAACTCATCGAAGATGCCGGAAAAGAGGCGAAACGTGCCGGGTAAATCATCAAACGCATACGAGGTCTCGTGACCAAACGCCGGTCGCAAC
>JBDONA010001153.1:0-6009 GCA_039831575.1 Fuerstiella sp.
AAGCAGCACGTTTGGAGCTCGTGTGGAAGACGACCAGACGTATTCGGCGCAGCTGGAGATGCTGCTGAATGTCGGTCATGTCCAACAGCAGTACACTGTCATCAATGCGGGCGTTTCGGGCTATACAAGTTTTCAAAGTCTGAAGTACCTCGAAACCCGTGGTCTCAGTCTGCAGCCCGACCTGGTACTGTTTTACCACGAGCAAAACGACTTTCTTCCTTCCGCCTATTCCGACCGGGAACTCTACGAATCACAAAGCCATGCGTGGCACAGGATTCTGGCAGATTATTCGGCCGTTTATCGCGTCATCAGCAACGCCGTCGCCCGTCGCAGCATCGAAACGCTGCGCAAAAAGACAGGATCGGGAGAATTGGCCATGGAGTCTGTGGCTGACGGATTTGCACAGATTGCCGAGGGCCTCACCTACAACAGCGAACGCACGCGTGTGTCGGCTACGGAGCGGCTGGACAACCTTCGTCAACTGTTCGACATATGCCAAACACACCACATTCAGCTCGTTGTCATGCATCCTGCTTACGCAGACTCACGCCGACATTCCTGCGAGCTGACGGAATTTTGCGACAGGGCCGGGCTGTGTATGTACGAAGCGTATGATGCGCTACATCCGGAAGGAGTTGGAATTCGTGAGTATTTCGCTGACGAATGTCATCCCAACCCGCAGGGACACGGATCGCTCGCCAAAGGGCTTTACGATTTCCTCACGAGTGCCCAATTTCTGCCAGGTGAAGAATAAAACCACAACGGCATCGGCGTTGAATGAGGAGCTGGCCCCTGAAATTCTGCATCAGTGACTTGTGAACACGCTGTGCTCATGGTCAGATAAGAACTGTTCCGGCAGGATGAGTTGTAGCCGCCCCGTGAGTGTGCTGACGTCCGGGACGTGTCAATCTGAACGATTACCAGTTTCACGACCGCTTCAGGCTAGAGCATTTTACTTTTTGTCGTAGCGGAAGCCGCCAAGGCTTTCGACCTGTCACTGCCGAAATTCTTGGCGAATTCCGCTACAGAACGACCGCGTGATTTTGAAAACTACTGTAAGGCGAGAGGGCAGACTGAAATCGCATTGTCCAAAAGGTAATTTTTCGTCTGAGACAAAGGCTCCACATGACGAATCACGACAACACTCTCACCGGTTTTTCAAGAGTCACCGCGCACCTGACTCTCTTCCTGTGCCTGCTGATTTCCGGCAACATCGCGGGATGCGGCGACAGTTCATCCGGAAGCAGCAAGGCAACTCCGGCTGGTAACGGTGTGCGTTTGTCAAAGGATCCGGACGGTGGAGTCAACGGAGCAACATTCAGTGGGCCGCACGTTGTTGATAACGACGTGAAGGTTATTGCTGATTATTCCGACCTGAAGTCGATCACGTTTATGGAGTGCCCTGCCGTGACGGACGCGGCGATGAAGTCGCTGAATTCTCAGACCGGACTGACGTCGCTGATTATCAACAATGCAAAGATCGGCGATGCGGGCCTGTTGTCTCTGTCCGCCGAAAGCATGGCCAGCCTGAAGCAGCTGATGCTGACGAATTTACCAGCGACGGACAAAGGGATGTCGTGCCTCGCGGTCATGCCAGGTTGCGACGACGTGGAGTTGTTCGGTTTGAAAATCAGTGACGACGGACTGCAGCCATTCAGCAACCTGCCCGCCCTGCGACGGCTGTGTTTGCAGAACTGCGGAAACATAACCGGCACCGGACTGAGCAGTTTGAGCACTCTTTCTGAGCTGCGTGAACTCGATCTTCGCGGCACAGTTCTGTCAGAAGACGGAATGCTGGAACTGGGACACCTGGTTCAACTGGAACTTCTTCTCCTTGACGCGGTGAATACCACGGATAAGGGACTTGCCCAGGTCGCAGGGATTACGGCACTCAAAACATTTGGCTTTACGGACGCTCCCGTCACTGACGATGGCCTGGCCCACCTGGCTTCATTACAACGACTGGAAGAACTGAACATCTCCGAATGCAAACAGATCACAAACGACGGGCTGCTTCACCTTGCAAAACTGAAGTCCCTGAAACGGCTGAGTCTGATGGAATGCCCCATGCTGACAGGGGATGGAATGGTGCACTTCGAAGCGATGACCGGACTGGAAATGCTGTCTGTGACTGACTCACCTGTTTCGGAAAAGGCCGTCAGAAAGCTCAAAGAGTCCATTCCGCAGTGCACGATATTCTTTGGAATCACTCCGGCAACAAGAAGCCTGTAGTCAGGCAGCCGCAACGAGCGTTGTTTGTTCAGGCTGCGGTCCGTCAGCATGGCTGACGTGTTTTCGTGAAGCTCAGCCGTCGCCGGAGGCGAAAAACCTCTAATGTCGCTTGACAGAAACCCGCAGAGACGGTGTTATTACTCACAGGGGCGGGAGCGTTAGGTTACTGACCCAAGGATTCCGGCCTCTTCTGTTGTCATACACATTTTGGGGAGGAGCATTATGCAACGTCTTCTGAAGCGTGGTTTTACACTAATTGAGTTGTTGGTTGTGATTGCGATTATCGCAATTCTTATCGCCCTGCTGCTGCCGGCGGTCCAACAGGCACGTGAGGCCGCCCGGCGTACTCAGTGCAAGAACAACTTCAAGCAACTCGGACTGGCTCTGCACAACTACCACGATGTGTTTGATACATTTCCGCCGGGACAGATTAATCCCGGCGTGAACACAGACAGCCGTCTTCCGTACACTTCAAACTGTGCTGTGGAATGCAGGAACATCACGGGCTACCTGCTGTTGCTGCCATATATTGAGCAGGCCCCGCTATATCAGTCTCTCGACTTTTCTGTACCGATGGGGTCAGCACAGCGAAGCGGTGGTGGCCCTCCCACAACAGTGGGTGGTGGCGCGCCATTCGACCACAATGTGACGATCTGGGATAAGACCAGCCCGTTGGCTGCGTTCCAATGTCCTTCTGATGCACCTTATTTCGAGCCCAGAGACAGAAGCGGCACAAACCATTACTCAATGACCAAAGGCCACCGCACTAACTACGCGTGGGCGTTGGAACGCTGGACATCCAACCAGCGGGAACTTTACGGAAAAGACAGACGTCGCGGGAAGGCTGCTTTTGGCATCAACGGTGCTGCCAGGATCGCGTATATCAAGGATGGATCCAGCAACACGATGCTGATGATCGAGACGCCGCGACACAAACACAGCACAAGCTTTGGTCCGTTTTGGAATACGTGGGCCTACACCAATGGCATCCAGCCGGCTCGTGGAATCAATCACGTTGATACGCGTTCCGGACTGCCGTACGCATTCGACGCTGGCAGTATGCACACCGGCGGTTGTCAAATTCTGTTGGGAGACGGAGGCGTTCGCTTTATCTCAGAAAATACTGACCAACGCATTGTGAACGGATTGGTCAGCATCGCCGGCGGTGAAGTGCTCGGCGAATTCTGATCGCTTTTGGTTCGGGTCTGCAGGTAACACCTGTCAATGTTAGTTGTCACCTGCCGGACTCGGCGAAACTCTATTCAACAACGCCGTTTTCCTTGCGTGCTCGGCGCCTGTTTTTGCATTCTAATGACGGAGGATCCTTTCAAGATGAAACCTACTTTGTTGCGATTGCCAGCGACTGCCGCATGCCTGGCGCTGATTTTTTCGATGCAGGGCTGTTCTTCAGACGATGGTGCTACGCCGCCGCGTGAAATGGGGAAAGTGACGGGTAAGGCTACACTTGACGGAAAGCCAATGGTGGGCGTTGAGATCATCTTTACGCCCGAAACTGGAGGTGGTAGTTCGTCTGGTGCGATGGACGAAAAGGGGAATTACAGCCTTGAGTACAGTGGTGGCGGAAGAATCGGGGCCGTCGTTGGCAGCCATATCGTTTCGTTTCGCGATGACGCGGAAGAAATGGTCGGTGATGAAGCTATCCCTGGCGGCGGTGAAGATGGTGGCGGGACTATCCCCCAGAAGTACCAAGATGGCAGCAGTACGATTAAGCGTGAGGTCGCGACCGGTGAACAGGTGATCGATTTTGAGCTCACCAGTAAATGACAAGTCCGTCGCCGTCCCTTTTCCAGGGGCCGTCGAACGTTTCTGCAGATCAGTCCTCCTGGATGTCAATCGTCCGGGAGGATTTTTTATTGCGCTTCGCAACATTACCACTGAGAGCACGCTGCACCGAAGTGTAGTCACATCTGCCACCGTTCAGACGCGAAATCGCTCGCCAGCCCCGCTACACGTCCGTACGACACGTACCAGCCGGAATGATCAGGGCGACGGTGATCCCTGTGCCTGCAGCAACTGTTCTGCCCGTTGGGTGTGTTCCGTTGCGAGTCCTGTCTGACCATTCCGAGAATACAGGTGGGCCAGTCGCTGCTGCAGATCAGCACGCCAGGGGCTGATGCCAGCGGCCTGCTGAGCGGCCTTGAGCGAGTCGCCGAAGCGGCCCTGTTGTTCGTAGCAGATGTCCAGCAACAGGCAGGTTTCCGCGTCACGTTGAAGCCGTCTCAGTTCTTCAAGAAAAGGGATGGCCTGTCCGATGTTGCCTGCGTCATACGATGCGCTGCCGGCCAGCCACAGCACGTCGACGCGAGTATTGGACGACACGTCGTCGCGATTCAGAGCCTTCTTTGCATACTCGATTGCCAGGGCAGGATTCTCGTGCCGGTAGCATAGCGCTAATACTGCTTCCACTTCTGCGTCGCCTCCCCCGGCGGTCAGAACCTGTTCCAGCAGTTTACGGCCCTTGTCCCGTGCCTGCCTGACGTCACTCTCCTGGACAGCCTGATCTGAGAGGCTGATGTATGCCAGTCCCAGGCACCGATCGCTGTCCATCGAGTTGAGACTGGACGGCTTCACGATTGGTTGCAGTTCGCGATTTTCCGGAACATCCGGCGTGTTTTGATCCGGGGCATGAATTCCGACGCGATGATGTGTAAAGGCAATATGAGGAATGTCGGCGGTCGGTGATTTGGGCATGTGGCAGGTGATGCAATTGTCGCCCTTTGTCTGGGTGCGCCGGGTCTGTTCAGGGACGCCGCAACTGTTCGAATCGTGGCACGTAAGACACCGTTTGCGATAAAATTCCATGCTGACATTGGATTCAACAGGCACGTGCGGATTATGGCAGGAAGTGCACGTCATGGTCTCCGACTCCTGATAGCAGCGACTCAGTCGCATCTGGTCCACGTGCCCCACCACGCGCATGGTTCGGTCCGGAGTCTTGAACTCATAATTGACGACGAAGTCCTCCAGACTCAGCCCAGGCCGATAATCGAACAGACTTCTGGTGCGAACTGCGGCTGAGGCCGCCCCGCTGAGATGACACTGAGCGCAAATATCTTCCTGTCGCTGGCGGGACAGTCGTCCGGGATGCACGATCGACGTGTCTTCTATTCCGGTTTCCCTGTGATCGGGGGAATTCCACTTTGCCACATGCAATTCGCCGGGCCCATGACACCGCTCACAGTCGATCGCCAGCGCCTGGAATTCCAAACGAGCGGGAGCACCGGCAATTGAAGTCATCTGACCAACATGACATGTCATACAGCGTTGATCGATCGGCCGTTCAAAGGCCCAGTGCTGTGGGACATTGTATCCTTCACCAGGTGACATACCCCATTCGTTGCGGCTGGCGTACCATGTGATGGGCGACTGTACAAGAAACCCATCGATTTCAACCAGGTAACTTCGCGTGTGTCGCCCGGACCCCACGAGATACTTTGTTTCATGATCAGAGAGCATGATCTCCGGTCCGGTTTTCGGCTTAATGAATTCCTGATGCCGCATCTGACCGTTAAGCCGGACAACACGATACCGTCGCCCGGACGGTTCGTGACTGAACTCACCGTCGGGTGGTTCGCTTTCCAGTTGAACCTTCTGCAGGGCACGGCTGTGGGCTGTCATTAACCAGGATTCGTGTTCCTGAGCATGGCAATCCATGCATCGCTCGGACCCGACGTAGTCGACATGCCCGGTCGCATTCTGAAAACGTGTTGGAGAAACCGGTGGCGGCACACGTGGAATCACCACGCCGTGCGACAC
>JBDONA010000563.1:0-6008 GCA_039831575.1 Fuerstiella sp.
ACATTTCAGACACGCGGCGACACACTGTCAATCCGCCGCAGAAAGCAACATCAGGCTGCACGACGTGAAGTCCCCGATCGATGAGATCCTCGAAGTCCCAGTGCGTGACGTCTCCTTCACCGGCGGCGATTGGCACTGGAGAATTCCGGCACAGCTGTGAGTAACCTTTACGGTCGTCCTGCGATAATGGTTCTTCCAGCCACGCGATATTGAACGGTGCCAGCAGTTTCGCTCGTTCGGTCGCCGTTTCAATCTGCCACGCATGTCCGGCATCCACCATCAGCTCGCGAGTGTCGCCCAGAACTTCGCGAGCCGCCTGAACATGAGCGACGTCGGTATCTGCGTCCTGTCCGAACGGTCCCCAGCCAAACTTGGCCGCCGTGAGGCCCATATCGACAAATTCCTCAGCCAGCGCGGCCGTCTCATCGGGCGTATCACCAAACAGCACGCTGGCGTACGCGCGAACGGTGGTGCGATGTGCACCGCCCAGCAACTCGTAAACGGGGCGACCCTGGTGCTTGCCCAGAATGTCCCACAAAGCAATATCAGCTCCGCTGATCGCATGAATCGCCGCACCGCGCCGACCGTAGCGGTTGGTTTCGTAATACATTTTCTGCCACAGCCGTTCGATATCCAGCGGATCCTCGCCCAGCAGAATGGAAGTCAGTCCATGCCTCCGCGCCGCGGACCGAGGAGCGTCAAAGCAGGCTTTGCACACGTACGACTGACTGGTGACTTCGCCGATGCCGGTGATGCCTTCATCTGTGTGAATCAGCACGACCAGCACGTCCAGCGTGCCATCCGGTATCGCATCGACAATCGGTACTCGCAAGTGCACAGGTTCAACGGAGGTGATTTTCATGCAGTTTATTCTTCTGTTGGTGGAGGCCCCGGCCGCGATAAGTGTTCAATCAGTTGTTTTCGAACGGCGATGGTACGTTATCGTCCAGCGGAAAGATCGGGCGTACGCAGTTCCGGAACGGCAGGGATTTCAGATTCGCACTGGTGGAACCTGGCACGTCGACGGGCACGATCAGACTGGCGATCGATTCATACCATGTGCGAAAACCGTTCGGTGATTTCACCACCACCAAATCGTAGTCGGTGGGATCCAGGCCGTGTGCCTGATACACGCGTCGGCCAACGACAAACACCGGGCGTTCGGTCACAAGGATGTGCATCGCGTCCATCGCCAGCACGCAAACTCGTCCCGCGCGTGCGGCTGTTCCGTCCTCGTACGAAAAAATCCCATCGTGCAGACTCTTCACGTGCGCGGTGATCGTCAGCGGCGTGAATCGGGCGGGATCGCGAGTGCCGCCCAGCGGTACGGTAATGTCGGCGCAGGTTCCGGCACGAAAGGCCTCGGCCACGGCAGGTGCATCAACGACGGCCAACAGCGCCCGTTTGCGGAAGCCGGCGTCGACGAGTCCTCGCAGAATTGCGTTGCTGTCTCCGGCAGCTCCACTGGCCGTCGCGTCAGCCGCGTCAGAAAAAACCACCAGACCATCGGCCGACTGAGCCTGATGGATCGATTCGTCCAGCGGCGTCAACCGGGCCTGAAACAGCTCGCGATTGTCCCACATGAAGCGACCGATGCGATCGGCCTCACGTTTGGCCAGTTCGTAGTCATCATCGGTCGTCACCAGCACGTTCGACTGCAGCGCCGGCACGTCCGTGAACGCGTTTCCGATAATGACACCGGCGGCAAGGCCCTTGTGCGATTGCTCGAGCTGTTGACACATCCGAATCGCGTGTCCGAATTTCCCTGTGGCCGTCAGCAACTCATCGCCGCGGACCAGCATCGGCAGTTCGACGCGTGCCACCGTTGGTCTGGAGGTGCCATCGATCAGGCGAATCAGGATGCGTGCCGCACGCTGTCCGGTTTCGTAATGGTCCGTGTGCGGATACGTATGATACGGAACAAGGACGTCGGCCGTGTCGACCAACCGGTCCGTAATGACGGCATGCAGATCCAGCGACACAACGATGGGCACACTTCCCAGCACGCGGCGAATGTCGCTCAGCACACGGCCCTCCGGATCGTCTTCCGATTCACCGGCCATCGCTCCATGAAAGCACAGGCATGCTGCGTCCACCGGACCGGCGTCGCGAATCGCGGCCACCATTTCATCCAGCAGGCGATCAAGGTCGGCGTTCCTGATGTGTCCACCAGACACAGAGGCCGCCGCCATCGCGGGAACAATCTCGAAGCGACCATCGTCGCCCAACACATCGATAACACCGGCGAGTTCGGTTTTCGTCTCACGGTAGGCTGCCAGCATGCCCGTACCGACGGTGATGCGGAAATCTTCGTAAAGTGTCGGGGCGGGATTGAAGGTCGCGGTCTCCTGTTTGAGTTCCGCGATGAGAATCCGACAGGGCATTCCGATCTCCTGGTGCTGGTGCTGCGGCAGTTGTGCAGGGCAGAATTGCGTCCTACGAGTCCGTACTTTCGACGTGCCGCCGCATTCGCGTTCCTCCACCGCCCGGCACTATTTCGCCGCGACGAATCGTTGCCGCAGCCGTCAGCAGCTCCCGACCGACTCGATGCTGACGATAACTGTCCGTGAACTGAAACTGCCCGTCCTGCCGCTCCAGAACAGCGATGTCCGCGACGCTGCCAACGCGAAGTGTGCCGATGTCGTCGCTGCGATTCAGAATGGCAGCCGGGCGTGTGGTTGACATCTCAATCACCTGTTCGATGGGAACACCAAGCATCAGAAATTTGCTCATTGTGGTCGGCATGTCGTACACCGGTCCGTGAATATTTTTGGTGTGCAGGTCAGTGCTGATGGTCGTTGGCAGGAAATTCTGTTCCATGGCGGCTTCCGCGACTTCCCACTGAAAGCTGCCATATCCGTGCCCGACATCAAAGATCACACCACGTTCAGCGGCGGCACGCACGTCATCATGGATCCGGTTCGCATCGTCAGTAATGCGCGTACTGCCTGCCTTGAAGCAATGAGTAATACAGTCGCCCGGCGAAAGCTCACGGACAAGTTCCGGAATGGACATCGGACATTCGCCAATGTGGACCATCAGCCAGACTCCGGCTTCGCGAGCCGCTCGAATCGCATCGCGCAGGTTGTCCCAACCCTGCTGTCCATCGCCGATAATATGTTTGCCGACTCGAATTTTCACGCCCACCGCTACGTCCGGGTGGTTACGAATCGTCTGTACGACTCCGTCAGGATCCGCATAGCGACGGTCCAGAAGTTCACCCAGACTTGCTCCGATCAGTCCGATACACGAAAGATTGACAAGGCTGAAAATCTGCGTTTGGGCACGATCAATGTTGTCACGTCGAAAAGCACTGAAGTTGAACGAACCGGCCGTGCCGGCATCCAGCATCGTGGTCACTCCACCGGCCGGACACAACGGATCGGCATCGAGCCCAAACGGCGAATGTGTATAAACGTGCACGTGCAGATCAATCAGCCCCGGTACGACCAGCTGATTTTTCGCGTCAATTGTGTTGACCGCCTCGGCATCAATATGTTCGGCAATGGCTGCGATTCGACCAGCCGAAACAGCCACGTCGCGAATACCACGCAACTGCTGAGACGGGTCGATCACTTCGCCACCACGTATCAAAATGTCATACTCCATATCATACCTCATGGCGGGACGGCCCGCCGGCCGATGCGGGCTGACGCCCGGAAATTGTTGGTCCGCTGCAAGCATGCGCGAAATGAATGATTTGTTCTACACGTAGACGGCGTCAGATTCTTACCGATACAAGCTCGTAGCGCCAGCGAGTGAACAACGTACGTCAAACACACTCGCTGGCGCGTCGAGCTTGTATTCGCTGCTGTTCATGCGAAAGTGGCGCTGTTCAACTACAATGACAGCTTACGTACGGCGCCATCAATGACCTCACCTTGATGAACTGAACTCGATCCGTCAAAGGACTGGAACGTGAATCTTTTTGAAAAGTACAAGCTGCGGCGAGTTATCAACGCGTGCGGCAAGATGACTCATCTTTGCGGCGCCATCGTGTTGCCGGAAATCGCGGAAGAGGCGTACGAGTCACTTCGGCACTTTTTCGTGCTGGACGAACTGCAGGCGGCAGCGGGACGTTTGATCGCCGAATCCACAGGTGCAGAATCCGGCTGCGTGACCGCGTGTACATCGGCAGGCATCACGCTGGGTGTCGCTGCCACCATGTCGGGAAACAGCGTGGCACGCGTTCTGCAACTGCCGGATACAACCGGGATGCCCAACCGAGTTCTCATTCAGAAGGGCCATTGCGTCAACTACGGGCAACCGATCACACAGGCCATTCGGCTGTCCGGCGCAGTGGTGGTGGAGGTCGGGACAATCAATCGCTGTCTACCGGAGGAACTTCGTCTGCAACTGGAACGTGGACAGGTCACCGCCGTCGTGCACGTGGAATCTCATCACACAGCACGTTCTGGCTGGGTCCGATTGCCTCAGGTTGTTCAGCTGGCTCATGAATTCGGAGTGCCGGTCATTGTCGATGGAGCAGCCCAGGACATGCGATTGAAAGAATTGATTCAGACGGGCGCGGACCTTGTCATCACGAGCGCTCACAAATACCTGTGTTCGACGACTGGCGGAATTGTGGCCGGACGGCAGCAACTGATTGACGCGGTCTATCTGCAGAATAAGGGAATCGGACGCCCGATGAAGGCCGGCAAGGAAGCCATCATCGGTGCCATGGCCGCACTTAAATATCGGCAGCATCAGGACATAGCGGCCTGGACAGCCGTGCAGGATCGCAAGGTAGAGCGAATTCTCACAGAGCTTGCTGATATCCCGGGAGTCATGCTGAGCGTCGATCCCGATCCGAACGGCTGTCCGTTCTCACGGGCACGGCTGACGCTGAACTCCGCGTTGTGCAGACACACAGCGGAGTCTCTGCGCGATGCGCTGGCAGACGGCGACCCGACAATCGTGGTGCGAGCTCATCACGCGGAAGAAGGTTATATTAACCTTGATGCCATCGAGATGACTGATGATGAAGTCGAGTATGTTTGCGCGGCAATACGCCGGGTTTTGACAAATGGCTGACGCTCAACAATTTGATCGCCCGACACGATTCCGCTGGACTGTGTTTGCTCTGGCATGCGGAACATCGTGGATGCTGTATCTGCATCGCTACATGTTCGCCCTGATCAAGCCGGAGCTGAAACAGCAATGGGGCCTCGGCAGCGACGAGCTCGGCTATCTGGATTCGGCGTTTTCGCTGTGCTACCTGATCTTCCAGGTTCCTCTCGGCGCCTTGGCCGACGTCGCCGGAGTTCATTTGATTCTGACACTGCTGATCATTCTGTGGTCGGTGGGGCTGGGGCTGCACGCATGGGCTCCGTCCGTCAAAGCCCTCGTACTGGCTCGAGCAGTTCTGGGAACGGGGCAGTCTGCCGTGTTTGCCTGTCTGAGCCGCGTCTCGCGGACGTGGATTCCGGCAAACGTGCGCACGACCGCTCAGGGATTGCTGGGTGTGTTCTTCGGTCGTCTGGGCGGATTGACCGCCTATCTGCTGATCGGTTCGCTGGTACTGGGAGTTCTGGAAGTGCCGTGGCGGACGGCGATATGGTGGCTGGCGGGGATCGGCATCGCCTTCGGGTTTTTGTTTGCGGCGATTTTTCGCAATTCGCCGCGGCAGCATTCGGCGGTCAATGAAGCAGAGTGTCAACTCATCGAGGAAGGAGAAGACGGCGCGAGTACCGGGTCGCGGTCCCGGCTGAGTTTTCGCGAAATGTTCCGCCGCATGTCACCGCGTTCAATCCTCAATCTTGGTTGCCTCAACCTGCAGACAATCCTGAGTGCCCTTGCCGACAACATCTACTCCGCGTGGATTCCGTTGTTCCTGTTTGAGGTCCATGACCTTGAATTTCGCCAGATGGGGATGTACTCGGCGCTGCCGTTGCTGGGCGGCGCGATCGGTGGCGCGGTGGGCGGACTGCTGAACGACTTTCTGATCAGAAGAACGGGCAACCTGAAGTGGTCACGTCGAGCCGTCGGGCTGGCCGGCAAAGGGACCG
>JBDONA010000867.1:0-6001 GCA_039831575.1 Fuerstiella sp.
GCGTGACATCAGCGACGCGGCGATTGACGCTGTGGTCATGGTTGACGCGGAGAATCGCGTCGCGCACTGGAATCCAGCTGCAGAAAGGATGTTTGGGTACTCGACGGAAGAAATCGTTAATCGAAACATCAAGGACGTGTTAACACCTGAACGATTCCGCAAAAGTGCCGACGGCGATTGGCTTACCTTCTGCAATTTGGCTAGTGGTCCGACTACTGGAGAGATTCGCGAATTGACGGGGCTCCGCAAAGACGGCAGCGAGTTGCCGATGGAGCTTTCCGTTTCCGGTATCCAACTCGATGGTCGCTGGTGGACGGTTGCAATTGTTCGAGATATCACCGAAAGGAAGAGTGCCGAACAGCGATTAACGAAAGCGTTAAGCCAGGCGCAGGCGGCAAATGATGCCAAGTCCGAGTTCCTGGCCGTGGTCAGTCACGAGATGCGAACGCCCTTGAACAGTATTCCGGGAACACTGGATTTGACCATGCAGTCAACCCCGGGCGATGATCAGCAGCAGATGCTTGATATGTGTCGTCAATCCGGAACTCAACTCAAGGCGTTGATCGACGACGTGCTTGATTATTCGCAATTCAACGCGGGCCGATTCTCACTGCAATTGGAGGTGATGAATCTCCCGGAAATTCTGGAACGCATCCGCGAAACGTTCGTGCCACGGGCTCAAGAAAAAGGACTTGAGTTCCGCTGGCAGGTTGAACCTGAAATCCCATCCCTGTTCTGGGGGGACGCCGCCCGTTTATACCAGGTTATCGACAATCTACTCAACAATGCCGTCAAATTCACTAACACTGGCTACGTTGCGTTTCGAGCGCAATTGGATGATTCAAATGAGGCAGGCGCGACGCTGTGCTTTACCGTGGAGGACTCAGGAATCGGCGTTCCAGTGGAACACCGTGCCCGAATTTCTCACCGATTCGAACAGGTCGACAACGGCTCAACGCGAGTGTTTGGCGGGGTCGGGCTGGGGCTTTCCATATGCGCCAAACTGGTTGAGCTCATGGGGGGAGACATCCGATGCGAAGGTGTCACAGGTGGCGGTTCAAGATTTATCTTCAACGCGGATTTCGCAGAGCCAAACCAACAACAAATGGGAGAGTATCGTCACCGATCATTGCGGCCTTCGGCCCCGGAGATTTCGTTTAGCGGAGTACACGTTTTATTGGCGGAAGACGATCCCGCCAGTTCTGTTGTGGCGAAACGGATGCTTGAGAATGCAGGAGTTGTCGTCACGACCGTGACGGATGGGCGGCAGGTTGTGGAAGAATTCCGCCGAAATCCGAAACGGTTCTCAGCAATATTCATGGACATAATGATGCCCCTCTTGGACGGCATCGAAGCTACTCGACAAATCCGTGAGCTACAGCAAACAAAGATCCCTGTCATTGCATTGACAGCCATGGCAATGGAAGACGATCGAGAGCGATTCCTGAGCTCCAGTCTCGATGCGTACCTCTCAAAGCCCATCGAACGGAATGAATTGCTGAGGACCCTCAGACGTGTGCTCGCCAGGGACAATCACCAGGTGCAACCTGATCAGCAACCTTCGTCTGGACAGAAAACGGCGATACTCGATTCTGTCGCCTGGTGTCGCCGCTGTGACGATGATGCCGAACTGCTGTCAGAAGTCTCAATGCTATTCGGCAACACCTGTGATGATGCGATAAAGCAGATCGAAGAGAGCCTGGACAGGAAAGATCAGTCCGGTGTCGTGAGTGCCGCACACCTGCTGAAGGGATCGGTAACGAACATGTGCGCCAGCCAGGCGCTCCACGTGTCGGAACAGGTTGAACTCACGGCTCGTCGTTCCGATCTGATTGGCGTGAACAATCTGATGCCTGAACTCAAAACCGAGATTCAGAAACTTCGGCAGGCAATAGAAGATATGTTCTCGGCGAGCATTGATGAGGCTGACCATCATATACTCGCCAGAGTACAGAACCAAGGTGCCAGCGTCTGACATGCGAAGCCCCATTCACAGATCGCATATTGTTAACCAGTCCGTGGCGTACGAATCCAGACACCACTCTGTTGATTGCGAAGCCAGCGCACCAGCCTCACCAGAAGCGCTGCATTGACGGTCACAAAAAGCGCCGGCAAGTGCAGCACGCGTCCCAACTGGCCACGAAACTTCAGCCGACTGTTGACCGCGGCAACGAAGTAAAAACCAGATTGTGCCAGAAACAGACTCACGTACAAACGGTCCGTCAACAGAAGTGCTTTGTGCGTCCCCGCGTTGTTTTCATAACTGCGATGCCGCAGCAGCAATAGGGGCACCCGCAATGCCGACGATCGTCAACCGGTGTTTTTTTCAGTACCAGCCGCCGTTGGACCGGAGAAATCTACTGTGTCGAGATCGCGAGCCCCGTAGACGAGGCAGGCTGCGCAGCTGAAGCAGCCCGAACGCTCCGTCCCTGCCGTACGGAGTTCGCCGGAGTTTCGACAGCTGCAGAACGATTCTCACCGGCCAAATCAGAAGTCCATTTTCACTTTGGCGCACTCTTTGCTTAGCCAGCCTTCAGCGAGAAGTGATTATTGGGTCTGTATTGAATTCGCTTTGTTCACAGGAAAGTCCGATGGTCATGTCACGTGACGTCAAAATTACCAGTGACTTTGAGAACGCAGTCCGCAAGCTGTCTTCTCAGGAGATTGAACAGCTGAAGACGCAGGGATGCACGTCGTGGAATTGGTCAGAAGTTCGGATCGCCACAAACTGTGATCTGCGACGAGTGCAGCGTGTTCAGTTCTCCGGCAGAGTTCAGCTTGGAACCTTCGACAGGGTGATAACGCTGCCGGATGGGCTTTGCGTATATGCTGGCGTCTACAACGTCCATCTGGCCAGCGTGAACGTAGGAGAGAATGCGCTGATCCTTAACATCCGTCAGGGCATTCGTGACTACGACGTCGAGAGCGAAGCCGTGATTGTCGATGTCGGATCCATCGCGATGCGTGGCGAATCCAGCTTTGGCAACGGCCAAATGATCAACGTGCTGCGGGAAGACGGCGAATTGGCAATGCCGATCTTCGATGACCTCTCCAGCAATGTGGCGCACTTACTTGTTGCAGTAGCTGCCACGGATTCGCAGAAACGCTTGAAACAGATGGTCCAGCGACACGCCGTTTCTGTCACGTCGTCGCGCGGCCGCATCGGGCGAGGCGCGATCATCAATGGCTGTGGCCAGTTGATTAATGTAAGAATCGGCCCCGCGGCGCGCGTACAGGGCTCCGCGTCGCTGACAAACTGTTCGCTCAACAGCCTTGAGTCCAGCCCGATAACTGTTGGTCAGGGGGTCACACTGCGAGATTCGATCGTCGCTTCGGGCAGCAGCATCGAAACGAACGCCATAGTCGATCGCTGCTTCGTCGGACAATGTGTGCGCATCGACCGCCAGTTCTCTGTCCAGGACTCCGTGATCTTCGCAAACAGCGAGTTTTCACACGGCGAGGCATCCTCGCTCTTTGCAGGCCCCTTTTCCGTGTCACATCACAAATCCACTTTGATGATCGCTGCGGAAACGTCATTCTTTAACGCCGGCAGCGGGGCCAGCCAGTGCAACCATGCGTATAAGACAGGTCCCGTGCACTACGGCGTTCTCGAACGTGGATGCAAGCTCGGAGCGAATTCATGTCTTTCGTGGCCGGCGCGAGTAGGAGCATTCAGTACGGTTCTCGGGTGTCATGGAAGCGGATTCGACGCCTCTGAATTTCCCTTCTCCTACATCGTCGAATCGGCGGGAAAAACCCGTTTAGTGCCAGGCCTCAATCTCGTTCGTGTCGGCCTGTGGCGAGACGAACGAATGTGGATTGACCGAGATCGTCGCACTGGCCCTGAACGACTCGACTGCCTTCATTTCCATGTTCTGTCGTCGTGGACCGTCGAACAAATGCGGCGCGCACGTGACGTGATCGGCCAACTGCTGTCAAAGGCGGACCGATCGAATGATGACGTGATTTTCGCGGGTATGCAGATAAAGCATTCCGACCTGGTTCGCGGCAAGCGCCTATACGACGACGCGATTCGGTGTTGGCTTACCGGCATGGCTGTTGGCCGTCTTGAGCAGCACTGGGCACCGTTCGAGAAACCGTCAACGTTGTCCGGCTTTGATGACGACTTGCATGATGCGTCTGGAGACTGGTGTGACGCGGGAGGAATGTTCGTCCTCCGCTCACGAATCGTGAAGCTATTGTCTGACGTCGCAGCTGCTCCCCATTGGCAATTCAGCGACCTTAACGCAGCAATACGAGAAATGTTTTCCCGCCACGACGAGGACAGCTGGTCATGGTGTCAGCACGTGTGGCGACAGGAATTGGAAAGCGACCTGACGTCTGGCAGCGCGACGGAACTGTGTGCTGCCATCGAACAATGGCGTGACCTGTCTCTTCGATTTCTCGACGAGATCGTTCAGGACGCTGAGAAGGACGTGGCGACGTCGATGATGTGGACTCACACGCCGTACGCGGTCACTGAAGGCACGTCGTCGAGTGAGTCCAGCCATCCGGACAACTCACTGCTGTGCCAGCTGGCGCAGCAACGTCGTGACATCGTAAGGCGATCGACGACGCTGCTTCAAAGGTTTTCTGACCGCATCGTACCTGTTCACGGTGCCTGAGTAACCTGGTTTCTGAATGTAGAGGAGGGTTTTAACATGTGCGGAATAGTTGGATACATCGGTTCGGACGCGGCAACGCCATTCCTGCTGAAGGCACTGCGCCGTCTGGAATATCGCGGCTACGACAGTGTCGGCATTGCGACAATTTCGCGCCACGGAGTCCTGGACATTGTCAAGACGGCGGGGAGGATTGACAACCTGATGGAAATATTGCCTGATGATCCTCCGACCAGCCGAGTCGGTATCGGCCATACGCGATGGGCGACGCATGGTGCGCCAACATCGAAGAATGCTCATCCACACGTGGGCGGTGTTGATTCCATCGCGATTGTTCATAACGGAGTGATTGCGAATCACGACGAACTCCGTGAACAGCTCAAATCGCAGGGCTATGAGTTTTGCTCAGACACCGACAGTGAGGTCATCGCCCACCAGATTCACAGGCATCTATACGGTCCCGAACGCGACCCCGATGCGTCGACCGATGCAGGCCGGACGGCCATTTCCGCGCTACACAAGGCCGTTCAGAGCATACATGGATCGTATGCGGTCGTCGTACTACTGCGTGAGCAGCCGGACATGCTGCTGGCCGCACGTCACGGCAGACCACTGGTCATTGGCGCTGTGGCCGACGGCTACGTCGTCGGCAGTGATCTCTACGCTTTGTCTGAACACGCTACCGAATTGACAAGGCTGGGCGATGGCGAGTTTACAATCATTCAAAACAACACGGCACAAATTTTCACACGTTACCCTGATAGAAACGTCACGCACCATGGAACCGTTGTGTACCGTCTCTCAAGTGTCAACTGACTTGTGGCCCTTCGACCACTTCACGCAAACGGAAATTCACGAGCAGCCGATGACCTTGCGACGAGCTGTGTTCGGCTTCGACAGCGCGAATGTGCTTGAATCCACAAACACAGACCGTCCTGGTGATATGTTCGACAATTGCCAGCGAATCTGCCTTGCGGCATCCGGTACCAGTTGGCACGCCGACCGTTATGGAAAATACCTGATCGAGGAGCTGGTGGGAGTTCCCGTGGATCTGGAATACGCCAGCGATTATCGCTACCGCCGTAAGCCACACGTGCAGAACACGATCATGCTGGCACTCAGCCAAAGCGGCGAGACTGCTGACACACTGGCCGCACTGCGGAATTTCCAGGAGACCGGCCAACCGTCCCTCGCCATCTGTAATGTCCCTGGCAGTACGCTGGCCGATGCGACCCCGTTTCTGAACGCCGGACAGGAATCAGGCGTGGCAGCTACCAAGACTTATACGTCGCAGTTGATGGTGCTTGCGAGTCTCGCCATGGCTGGGGGAAGCGCCGAGCGACATTGAACGGTCACGCAGGAATCATGACGAATGCCAT
>JBDONA010000026.1:0-5983 GCA_039831575.1 Fuerstiella sp.
GACCGGAGCCCGCTGGCGCGTCCGTCGAGTCGACCGAATGGCGGGTCTCTGCGACCTCATGTACAGCGAGCAATGGAATCAATACTGGAATACACTCGCCACTTAAAAAACACTATCCGTTACTGCAACCTGTCACAGGCTGGCAGCTCGAAGACTTGACTATTTAATGGCATTACTGGACGCTGATGAAGGTGGAACACCTGCACCCTTAGTACACATGAATCCACCGCGACAAGAATCAGTCAGTCACTCTCGAACAGCACTCCAAATTCCCCAAGGAGAATCGCGTGGAAACATTTATCAATTGGGTGATCTTGGCCGTTGGACTTATCGCAATCGGCATAGTTTTTCAGCTACTCCTCTTTGCCGTGAAACGTTGTCTTCATGTGAAGCGCCGGGTACAGATGCTGAGGGAGTATCCAAACGCCGAGTTCAAAACTGTCCTGGTGAAACTGAAGTCGGCAACTCGTGCCAACAAGAAGGAAGAGATTGACGAGAAGATCGCCGAGATGACATCCCAGGGCTGGGAACTGTTCGGGAAGCGAGAGGCACATCCTTTTCAAACGGTCTTCTCGCTCGGAGGTGGACTAACCATCGACTTCGTTAAGCACGATTAACGCAGAAACGATACGCCGGCCTGCCGGTCTTTTCTTGCTCCCGTCGCTGCTCGATCAGCTCGGCTTCAATCAGGATCCGGAGACCATGATCGATTTGCGCTTTGCTCTTATGCCGATTGAAATGAGACGACAGCTGCGTCCTGGTCATTCCATCAGGGACCGCTTTCAATGCGTCGTGAATATTGTCTGCGGTCTCGTCTCCGGTTTTTTCACCGAAGACATATCGGACAGAATGTTCCACGTATCGCCAACACTCCAGACCTGCCAGCAGATGACGGTCTTCGATCCGGTCCGACAGATCGAGCAGACTGTAGATCATGGCCAGACGCATAACCTGAGCTTCAGCTCGGGACAGCAGACTGCCCGCAACACCATATCGTTCGCGAGACAGCGACGGATAAACAGAGTGCCACAGCTCTTCAGCAGCAGCTGTTCGTCGCGTCTCACCAAAGCTGGCGAATCTGACGGCCTGCCGAAGACGTTCGTACACTGGAGACAGAACGGCGCTGTCGAAGTCCGGCGAACTGGGCAACATCTTTGAACGCTGAACGCATATCCACAGAAACCGGTTCCCAAATCCGTTTCCGATTTCTGTGGCCGTCAGATGTCCCCGCAGTTCCAGCGAAGTGATATGTCTGACGATGCTGATATGCGCACCGGTCGCCATCGTCGGATCATTCTTGACCAGTGACCGCAGCTCGCCACAGTCCCAGGCTTTGCGCGGGTGCCGTAACGGACGGTTGCGCGAATGGGGGAGATGGGTTAACGTGGCAATATTACTGACATTTTGCCATGGAGGTGCCCGATGAACTTTGCAGAACTGAGTCCGGAAGAACGCTTGATTGCTGAGCAGGTGGTTCTGAATTTACGAACGTTGAACAGTGCGGCGGATGCTGCGGTCGACGGAACCGTAGCCCATGGGAAAATGGTTACGTGGAGAGCTTCAATGGCAAGCTTCGTGATGAATTACTCAATGGTGAGCTGTTCCTGAGTTTGGCGGAAGCTCGTTGGATAATTGACCGTTGGCAGCTTGACTACAACCACCATAGACTTCACAGTTCAATAGACTACCAGACCCCTGCGGCATTCGCCGCACGGTGTTCTTCTTCCGATCGGCCTCACTCCAGAAGAACACCGGCCCCAGGAACCCCGATTCTCTCACTTAAGTTGGTACTAAAATCGGGGTAAGGTCACAGGGATCTGCCATTCGAGAAGAACTCCACAACCCCGCCCCTGTCCGGAGATGTACGGCTATGAACGCTCATCGAAGAACTCGAAGGTCTGTTGCTCACTCCATGATTCAAACTGAAGGTCTGGAAAGTCGCCTACTGTTGGCCGCCGACCTCGCCGCTCACCCATTTGTGGCGAATGAAATTCTGGTTCAGTATTTATCTGCAGCGCCGCCGTCCGCATTTGAACAGACAGGCGTCTCGGTCGTTGAAACTATTCACAGCAACAGAATGCAGGCAACCGGACTCGGGCGAATTGAACGTGTTTCGATTCCGGACGGCGTCGCCATGGAAGATGCAATTCTGAATATCCAGGAGAATCCTTTCGTTGCGTATGCGGAGCCGAACTATATCTACGCCGCGGCGTCGATCAGTAACGATCCCTATTACACCAATGGGAATTTGTGGGGGATGTACGGTGACGATTCTCCATCTGCCATTGGGCCGTCCGGAACCACGAATCAATTTGGCGTTCACGCGGAAAATGCATGGGACCAGGGTCTCATCGGTTCTGCAGACATTTTCGTGGGCATTATCGACACGGGAGTCCAGGTCACCCATCCGGATCTCGTCGACAACATCTGGGTCAACCCGTTTGATCCCGTGGACGGCGTCGATAACGACAACAATGGCTATGTGGACGACATCAATGGCTGGGACTTTGTCAACGATGACAACAGTGTTTATGACGGAACGTTTGATGATCATGGCACACACGTTGCCGGGACGATTGGTGGCAGTGGGGGCAATGCGTCGGGTGTCGTGGGTGTGAACTGGGATGTGACCATGATTCCCACTAAGTTTCTTGGTCAGAATGGCGGGACCACGGCCGATGCCGTCAAGGCTCTGGATTACCTGACCGATCTGAAAATTCGCCATGGTCTGAACATTGTGGCGACGAATAACTCGTGGGGTGGAGGAGGATACAGCCAGGCTCTGGCTGGTGCGATTATCAGATCCGCCAAACAGGAAACGCTGTTTATTGCAGCAGCCGGCAATTCCACAACAAACAACGACGCCGCTAATTCCTACCCCTCCAATCACAACACGACTGTTGGAACCTCTACAGAAACAGCAGCGAGTTATGATGCCGTATTAGCCGTCGCTTCGATTACGAGCAGCGGGGCTATTTCCAGTTTCTCCAGTTACGGTGCGACAACAGTGGATATCGGTGCACCTGGATCAGGAATCTGGTCCTCGGTGCCGAATAACAGCTACGACTCATTCAGCGGCACATCCATGGCAACGCCGCACGTAGCCGGTGCGGCGGCCCTGTTCGCATCCACACAGACAGCCGGCCTCTCTGCACTTTCCATTAAGGATGCGCTGCTGGACAGTGCCACAGCGACAAGTTCACTGTCTGGAAAGACCCTGACGGGTGGCAGGCTGAATGTTTACGAAGCAATCAATGCTGCCAACCCTCCCGGACTGCTGGTGGGCGTGCATGACATCGCGGCTGATTTGCCAGAAGGTAATAGCGGCAGTACGCCATTCACGTTCGAAGTTCGTCTGGATGAACCTGCATCAACTGGTGATCCAATTACCGTTGACTGGATCATCGATCTGGTCGGCCAGACAGCGAACGCCGCGGACTTTTCCGTTAACCAGCCGTTGAGTGGCACCGTCACATTTGACGATCCACAGAATGTAAATGCGTTGGTCCAGACCGTCACCGTGAATGTGGCAGGCGATCAGACCGTCGAACTTAACGAAACCTTTAACCTCACACTGACCGGTACATCAGCGGGAACTGTCGGCAAGGCGACGGCTGGCGGAATCATCCGAGGCGATGACGCTGAACTGCGTGGCCGTGTCTGGAATGATGCGAATGAAGATGGTGCCGTAAACGGCGGGGAAACGGGTCTGCCTGGAATCACACTTTATCTGGACACTGACCTGGATGGTACACGTGATTCCGGAGAGGTCAGCACCATTACAAGTTCCAGCGGGGACTATGTGTTTGCGGTCGCTCCTGGCAGTTACGCCATACGCACAGATCTCACTTCCGGGCAAAGCCAGACATTCCCTTTGGTGTCCGGCGGCACAGTCGAGCCCGATGATTACGCCAATGGAACACTGCTGAACACGGTCGATCCAAATGTCAACTTGACTGGTGTCGGAACCGGAGTCACCAGTGGTGACGTGGCATCAACCACAGCCACGTATACCTCAACCGGTACTCGCAACTTTGGCAGTGCATGGAACGGTGGTCTCTGGGACACGGACCCTGCCTCACTGCGGGCCGACTTCAGTTTTCCTGTCAATGAAGTCAGTATTGATTTCATCTCGGATGACTCTTCTGATTTTGGGCATCTGCGAGCATTCGATGCCAACGGAACGCAGTTGGCTGAATATGTCAGCGGAAATCTTGGTACGGGCGCAGTTGAAAGCATGGTCATCACTCGTGCGACGGCTGAAATCTCCTATGTCCTGGCATCGGGACAGAACGGTCAGTTCGGATGGCTCGATAACCTGCAGTATTCGGTCGCAGGGCAGGGCGATTCGTCGCCAATTCAGGTGACCGTGGGCCCGGAGATATCCAGTAACAACGACTTTGGCGTGTATACGTCAGTTGCGGTCGCCGGGGTTGCCGTAACCAGCCCCACTCCATCATCGACAACAACGGAGGCTGGTGGAACAGTTTCATTTGATGTCCGCCTGACAAAAGCTCCCACAGCCAGCGTCACTGTTCCCGTCAGTTCCACAAATTCGAGCGAAGGCACCGCCGGAACATCTTCCCTGGTGTTCACACCGACCGACTGGGACGTACCTCAGACAGTGACAGTCACGGGACAGGGTGACTCTGTTGATGACGGGGACATTGCCTACACCATTGTTCTCGGCTCCACTACCTCGGATGATACCAGCTACAGTGGTTTGGATCCGGACGACGTCAACCTGACTAACGAGGATGACGACGTCGCAGGAATCAGTGTGGGAACACCCTCGGGGACGACCACGACCGAAGCTGGCGGAACCGTGACATTTGCCGTTCAACTGACTTCGGAGCCAACAGCCGACGTGACTCTCCCTGTCAGTTCCAGCGATATCACAGAAGGCACGGTTAATGCTGCTTCTTTAACGTTCACCTCGGCCAACTGGAACATTCCGCAGACCGTAACCGTGACAGGCGCCGACGACACCGACAGCGATGGTGATGTGGCGTACTCCATCGTTCTCGCGGCAGCAGTCTCCGATGATCTGAGCTATAAAAACGCCGACCCTTCCGACATCAGTCTGACTAATCTGAATGATGACATTCCTTCGATTCTCTTTGTCGATGATGACCAGGGGGCTGGCTACGAAAGTCATTTTCAAAGTGCACTGGATGCCAACGCCCTCGGATACGACACATGGGACGTATCTGCAACTGGCCAGCTTCCGGACACTCAGGATCTGATCGGATACGGCGCCGTCATCTGGAATACGGGTTATGACTACAGCAGCACCAATGCCGGATTATCCTCTGCGGAACAAACCACCATTCAGGAATACCTCGATCAGGGCGGCCGCATGTTCATTTCCGGACAGGACGTTTTGTACAACGGTGTTACGGCCTCCTTCCGGGAGAATTATCTTAAAGTCGCCAATTTCACCAGCGATGTGATCCTTGCGAACCATACGGAAGCCGGGGTGTCCGGCAACATCCTCAGTGATGACCTGAATCTGTCGATTGTTAAGCCCGCCGACTATCCCCAATTGTACGTCGACGCCGTTTCTCCGATCGTGGATGCTGAAGGGTTGCTGCTCCATGGGGCCAGCGCGTCGTATCCCTATTCAGCAATCAGCTATCAGGGCGATTATCTGAATGGGGGGTTCGGCATGGTGTTCATGACGGTACCGTTTGAGTCCATCAGCAATTCGACAGCCGCACCCAATAATCAAAATGAAGTGATGAACCGCATCATCAACTTCCTAATGCCACCCTCTTTGGGAGGAGTAGACGTTTCTGCGCCGACTCCCAACAACAACACGACAGAAGGCGGGGGAACGGTCACCTTTACAGTGGTTTTAACAGAAGCCCCCAACGCAAATGTGACAATTCCCGTCAGTTCCAGTGATCCTGGCGAAGGGACGGCCGGAGTGTCTTCCCTTGTGTTCACACCGAGCAACTGGGATGTGGCTCAGACGGTGACG
>JBDONA010000774.1:0-5979 GCA_039831575.1 Fuerstiella sp.
GGGTGGCACGAGGCGCCCGGTTCAGGCTGGATGCCGAGGTCATTCGCGATCAGGCACTGGCTTTGAGTGGGCTGCTGATTGATACGATCGGGGGCAAGAGCGTCAAACCGTATCAGCCGGCCGGTTTGTGGAAGCCAGTGGGCTTCGGCGGCAGCAACACCGCCGTGTTCGTTCAGGATAAAGGCGACAAGCTGTTTCGCCGCAGCATGTACACATTCTGGAAACGCACCGTACCTCCACCGTCGATGGCAACGTTTGACGCGCCCAATCGCGAAACCTGCCAGGTGCGTCGAGCTCGCACAAACACACCGCTGCAGGCACTGGTATTGATGAATGATGTGCAGTACGTCGAAGCAGCCCGAAAGTTTGCCGAACGCGTGATTGCTGATGGCGGAACAAGCGTCGAGGAACGTGTCATCTTTGCGTTCCGATCGCTTCTGAATCGGCGACCGAATACCACCGAACTGCAGTCGCTTACGAACTTATATG
Organism: Fuerstiella sp.; assembly: GCA_039831575.1. Classification (GTDB taxonomy): domain Bacteria; phylum Planctomycetota; class Planctomycetia; order Planctomycetales; family Planctomycetaceae; genus Fuerstiella. Next base: position 490 of record JBDONA010000774.1, read on the forward strand.
AAGAGTACCTGAGCCTGTTCCGGAGCGACCCGGAAGCGGCCACGAAGTTTCTGACCGCCGGCGAATCGCCCCGCAACGATCAGCTGGATCCTAAAGAGCTGGCAGCATGGTCAATGGTGACACACCTGCTGCTGAACTTAAGTGAAACTGTGACGAAGGGATAGAAGTAGTTTTTGAAACACGTGTTGCACGACATCCGGGAATCCGAAGCGTGAGTATTGAAGTTGCGATTTTTCTTGCCCCCTCTCCCCAGGAATTCGGATCAAATTCAAATCCTTCGACAACACACGTTTTTCCGAATTCCTGGGGAGAGGGGACCAAAAATGCGCAACTTCAAAAAGCGTGAACGAGGGACTGAAAAGAAGCATCTCAGGACAGGCCCGTCTGAAGCAGCTGAAGGAAATCAACAATGAATCCACTCCGAGAATCAGAACTGATCGAAACCCGCCGCCACTTTTTTGGTCGAACGTCGACCGGGATCGGCTCCGCCGCCCTGGCATCACTCGTCAACCCGACGTTATTCGCGGACAGCCCGGCCGGCGCTACCAATTCCCCCGGTGGAATTCCAGGTTTGCCACACTTTGCGGCAAAGGCCAAACGAGTCATCTACCTGTTCATGTCCGGCGCGCCGTCACAACTGGACATGTGGGATTACAAGCCGAAGATGAAAGAGTGGTTCGATAAGGACCTGCCCGATTCTGTTCGCAACGGCCAGCGCATTACGACCATGACTTCGGGACAGAAACGTTTCCCGATTGCTCCTTCGATCTTCAAGTTCGGACAGCACGGATCCAATGGGACCCGAGTCAGCGAATTGCTGCCGTACACCGCGAAGATGGTCGACGATCTGGCCGTCATCAAGACGGTGCATACCGAAGCCATCAACCACGACCCGGCAATCACGTATATTCAGACCGGCAGCCAGCTGCCAGGCCGCCCGAGCACCGGCGCCTGGTTTTCCTATGGTCTGGGCAGCATGAACGAAAACCTGCCCGCCTTCATCGTGCTGCATTCAACAGTCAACGGTGGCTTTGGTGGGCAGGCTCTGTATTCGCGACTGTGGGGATCCGGTTTCCTGTCGACTCGACACCAGGGAGTCAGCCTGCGTGCAAACGGCGACCCCGTCCTGTATCTGTCCAACCCTGCTGGCATGTCCGCTTCCATGCGTCGGCGAATGCTGGATGAACTCGGCCGCCTGAATGAGGAGCGTTTCAATGAAGTTGGCGACCCGGAAATCCAGTCTCGCATTGCACAATATGAAATGGCGTATCGCATGCAGACGTCGGTTCCCGAATTGACCGACGTTTCCGATGAATCCAAAGAGACTCTGGAAATGTATGGCCCCGACGTTTCCACACCCGGCACCTTTGCTGCAAATTGCCTGCTGGCCCGCCGCATGGCCGAACGCGGCGTGCGATTCACTCAGGTCTTTATCCGCCAATGGGACCAGCATGGCAACCTTCCCAAAGACATTCGTCGCCAGTGTGGCATCATTGATCAGCCGTGTTACGCACTGGTACAGGATTTGAAACAACGCGGCATGCTGGACGACACGCTGGTGGTCTGGGGCGGAGAATTCGGGCGAACGATTTACTGTCAGGGCGGTTTAACGAAGACAAATTACGGCCGCGACCACCACCCTCGCTGCTACACCAAGTGGATGGCGGGTGCCGGAATCAAGGGCGGCACTGATTACGGCACAACCGACGACTTCAGCTACAACATCACCGAAAACCCGGTGCACATCCATGACCTGAACGCGACAATTCTGCAGCAACTGGGCGTCGATCACGAACGTCTGACCTACCGACATCAGGGACGAGACTTCCGCCTGACCGATGTGCACGGCAAAGTCGTCGCGGATATCCTTTCATGAACCGCATCGTTCTGGAAGTGTATTCCGACTACATATGACCATGGTGCTATCTCAGTACCGTGCGTATTGAAAAACTGCGGACGGCATGGGACGTCGACGTCCGCTTCATGCATTTTCCCCTGCACCCGGAAACGCCACCCGAAGGCCTGACGCTGGAGCAACTGTTTGCCGGGCGAGGCATCGACATTGCTGCATCGCAGGCCCGCATGCAGCGTCTGATGGCTGATGAACGTCTGCCGTATGGTGAACGGACGATGACGTATAACAGTCGTCTGGCCCAGGAACTTGCCAGCTATGCGGTCACGCAGCCTGGTGGAGAGAAAATCCACGACCAGCTGTTTCAAGCCTATTTTGTCGAGGGAATCAACATCGCCTCCGTTGACAATCTCATCCGAATCGCAACCCGCATAGGACTCGCGGAAGATGAATGTCAGGACGTCCTGGTGTCCCGCCGGCATCGAGAAGCCGTGGACACCGACTGGAAACGCACGCGAGACCTTGGACTGACGGGTGTGCCGGCGTTTGTGGTCGGCCAGGGTGGCGTCACGGGGGCTCAACCGTACAACGTACTCGAACGACTGCTCGAACAGTCCGGCGCGAAACGCAGGTGATCATCGAAGGCATCCGAGAACTTGAGGCTTCGGGAAACCGTTTTTGGTCACCAACTGAAGACAGTGCCAACGGCACCCGCCAAATCCCATCGAGAGACCCAAATGCGTCGTCTTCTGATTTCTGCATACGGTGTCGGCGGTTACACCGGTAAGCTCGGAATCCTGGTTTACATGATGGGCTGGCAGGAACTCCTGTTGTTCCGCAGGCAATCGATTCGGCAGCGAAACGTCGTGTCAGTCGTGCACTGATACTCAGCGAGCATTGGTGGCCGCAACTTCCAGCTCGGCAGCGAAGATGCCTCGCAGGTCGCCACGTTCGGAAAGTGTCTTGTTCAGAGCGGCAATTGTGCGCGGAACGACGCCTTCGAAGACAATCTGCTCATTCAGCGTGACTTTCAGAGGCTTGTCCAGATTCAGCATCTGGTCGTCGAGTCGTACCGACAGTTCCGTGATTTCTGCGGTCTCGATCGTGATATTCTGATCGTCCAGGTCTGCCCGGATCTCCGCTCGTGCTCTGGCGTCGTCTGGTTTAACCGCCAGCCAGTAGAAACGCTGATGGACAACGTCGTCCTGCCTCCACACAATGCGGGACACCCGCGTATTGCGACGATGTTCTGCCATCCAGGGAATCGCGGCCGCATCTTCCCGATCCAGCCAGTGGCCTTTGTCGGGGTAAACCTTTGCCATATGAACATATCCACCGGGGTCGGCTTCCTGCAGGGCCGCCAGTTTCTTCTGCCAGTCCAGCGCCACCTTGTTGCGGTTATAGCTTCCGTCGCGTCCGCCGACGTGCAGTGTAAACGGCAAATTGCGCAGACCCAACGGCGATGTTTCATTGGGATGCCCGGCCATCATCGCAGCGGCGGCCCAGCGATCTGCCATGCGAGGTGCCAGTTGATAAACACCATCGCCGCCAGCTGAATAACCCATCACATAAACGCGATCAGGATTAACATCCTCAAACACGACCATATTTTCGATCAGCCGATCGAACAGGCCGTCGATGTGTCCCTGGTGCCACAGGTTCCAGGTATTGGTCGGTGCGCGAGGAGCGACGTAAACACCTTCATCCAGAGTGTACAGCCGCTTTTGATTCTCCCATTGTCGGTCATTCACCCGTTTCGTCGTTCCGCCTCCACCATGCAGCGAAATGTACAGACTACGCCCCCCCTGTGGTTTGTCACCATAAATTTTGTAGTAGAACGGCATCGTCAAATCACCGGCCACCAATTCCCGCGCCTCCATTTCGTCAGCCCGTGTTCGTCGAATCGTCGCGACGTGATCCTGCCACAGCATTTCCTTTGCGCGAGCGGCGTCGTCGCGCGTGAGCGGAACTGTCGTGAACGACTTAGTGACGATTGACGATCGCTTGTCCGCTTCATCATTGAGGTAAGCTCTGAGTCCCTCGACCGCAGTGCTGGACATATCCGCATTTGTGGGTGTGGTGCTGTCATGGATTGCCGCCAATCGCAGTGTGATCGGTGTGTCTCGCTGCAGGGCGTTGATTGTCCTTGTGAGAACGCGATTTTCGTGGCGGATCTGCACGTCATACTTTCGGCCCGACCGCAGCAGCACAGAAAGATGATCGTTGGTGTCGAATCGTCCATCTTTCGTCGTGCCTTCAAAGACGCGGACGCCGCCAGCGTCTGACAACCTGATCCGTGCAGCACACCGATCACCACTCACTGCGTCAACCGCAAGGAATTGCATCTCGACGTGGCCTGACGGCAGGTCCTTCTTCTGCTTCGTGTACCGATCCGTCACATTGACCGCAAAGACGTAGTCAATCGCGGAATCCCAAACCAGAGGAAACGTCTGCGGAGTTCGCTTGTAACTGACGGCGTAGATGGCATGTTGCGGATCATCCCGTAGCGCCGTCGTGGCGCGACCGGCGAACCAGGCTTTGTCCAGCGTGTCGCCCGTCGGTTCGGCAGCGCCTGTAAAATGCCAGCCGTCATCCCAGATTTCGACCCACGAATGATTGCCGCTTTTGTTCGTCCACAACGGCGTACCGGCAAAACGAGCCGGGACTCCGACTGACCTGCAGGCGTCGATCAACAGCACCGACAAACCGGTACACGACGCAAGCCCCGTCCTGATCGATTCGCGGGGACCCTGGTCCGCTCGGTTGCGTTTCGTCGAGTAACGGACGTTCAGCAGTTTGAAGATCTTCTGATTTAGTATGACGGCTGCCTCCGCGGGAGATCCGGCGTCCTTCACGAGCATTTGGAATCGCTCCTGAAAATCCTTTCGCCAGTCATCTCGCCGTTCATTGATGCTTGCGTAGGGCAGAACGTTGTTGAGGAAAATCTGTTCCGGCACGTCGTTTTTCCAGCGTGCTTCGTTCCACACCTTGTACGCCAACCGTACGTTTTCCAGCAGTGTTTCCGCTGCCAGAGTTTTGAGATCTCGTTCCGGCATCCAGGCCACCAGAAAACGAACGCCCGCACGCTGTTCGGCCGGTGTCTGGTCAAGTGCTCGCTGGATCTGTTTGCGATTGTCTCCCGCCCGGTCCAGTGCGGCCTTGATTTCTGCAGACAGATCTTCGGCCAATCCGTCGCTCGCGAAGAGGCAAATAATGGCGGCGACCGCGAGACAAGACAATGCGTGACAACGTCGCATGGTGGCAATTCTGTGGAGGATCAGGGGAAGAAACGACTGATGGTACACCGGGAACATGGCCGAAACGACACACTGCTCATTCGGCGGCTGGCTCTTCCTTAGACGTGTGGTCATGAACGATCAGCCAGCGCCCGTCGATCCGACGAAACGTCAGTGAAAAATTGCCGCCGATCGGCCCGGAATCACGTTTCAGATGCCACCGTCCCAGCACCAGCGCAGCGGTGTCACCGAGCGACGTGACTTCGAGTTCCGAAAACGTCAGCCAGCCCATCAGGTCCCGAGTCGGGTAACGCCGGTGATAGCCGTCTTTGGTCGCCTGCCAGCCGCGCGTTGTCTTGCCTCCGGAGCTGAAGGACAGTTGCTCCGAATTCCAATAGTGCT
>JBDONA010000649.1:0-5979 GCA_039831575.1 Fuerstiella sp.
CCGGTGTCGGTGACCATTCCTGCCGGACAGACAACGTCACCGACGTTCAATATCAATGGTATCGATGATGCGGTCGTGGACGGCACGCAGCTGGTGACAATCACTGCCGTGGCGGCCCTTCATGCGAACGGAACGGACACGGTGGACGTAACCGACGACGATGTGGCCGGATTGATGCTGACGATCGTAGCCGCAGCGATCTCTGAAAACGGTGGTGCAACGACGGCGACAGTAAGTCGCAATACAGACACCGTGGCTGCCCTGACGGTTACGCTGACAAGCGGCGACGCGGGTCATGCCACCGTCCCGGTCTCGGTGATGATTCCTGCCGGACAGACAACATCAGCTGTGTTTGCTATCGATGGCGTCGACGATGGCATCGCGGACGGCACCCAAACAGTGACGATCACGGCCATGGCGACGGCTCATGTGGACGGTATGGACACGGTGGATGTGATGGATGACGATGGATGACGATGTTGCTGCGCTGACGCTGGCGATTCTGTCCGGCGCGATTTCTGAAAACGGCGGTTCGACCACGGCAACGGTGAGCCGCAACACAGACACCTCGGCTGCCCTGACGGTGACATTGGCCAGCAGTGACGCGGGAGAAGCGACGGTTCCGGTCTCGGTGACGATTCCTGCCGGACAATCAACATCAGCGGCGTTTGATATCGATGGAATCGACGATCCGATCGTGGACGGTACGCAGACGGTGAGTGTGACGGCCATGGCGCCGGCGCACGTCGACGGCACGAACATCGTGGACATAACCGATGACGATGTTGCCGTCCTGACGCTGACCATTGCGGAGTCTGAAATCTCTGAAAACGGCGGTGCGACGACGGCCACGATCCGCCGCAACACGCAGACCAACGAAGCGTTGATTGTAACACTCAGCAGCGACGACATGGATGAAGCAACTGTCCCCGCGACGATCGCGATTGCAGCCGGTCAGGCCAACTCGGCACCGTTCACCATCTTCGGTGTGGATGACGCGATCGTTGACGGAACTCAGACGGTGACGGTGACGGTGTCAGCTGTCGGACATGCCAATGGTACTGATGTTGTCGACGTGGCGGATGATGATGTGGCCCGTTTGACGGTTGCGATAGCAGCTGCTTCGATCAGCGAAAACGGAGGCACGACGACGGCCACAATCAGTCGGAATACGGAGATCACCTCGGCGTTGACGGTGACTCTCAGCAGTGATGATACGGGTGAAGCAACTGTGGTTACGATGGTGACGATCGCTGCGGGCCAGACGGCCTCGGCACCATTCACTGTCTCGGGTGTGGATGACGCGATTATCGACGGAATTCAAACGGTGACCGTTACAGCCTCGGCTGCGGGACATGCCGACGGTACAGATGTTGTGGATGTGACCGATGACGAGGCAGCTGCCCCCAGCCCTGGGAATGTGGATGGAGACGACGACTTCGATGCCAACGATTCGTTCCTCATTCATCTGGTGAAGCTTTCGGCGACGAATGCACAGATTGACCAGGCCAAAGGCAGCAGCCCCCTGAGCGCCGCCGAGATCCGAGCCGCCATTACTCAAGTGAATACCGCAGGCGATGTCGATGGTGACCAGGATTTCGATGCCAACGATTCGTTTCTGATTCACCTGGTGAAGTTGTCGGCGACCAATGCACAGATCGACCAGTCCAAAGGCAGTAGTTTGCTGGATGCAGTTCAGATTCGAGCCAACATCAATGCCCTTGGCGGCGGGGCCGCGACGACGGCTGTGGCAGGTCGAAGTTCTCAGGTGCTGCAGTCCGTGTCGGCCAGTGGCCCGACAGGCAACGAATCCGGAATTACGTCCACAGCTCGGTCAGGCAGCCTGTCACCGGTGCCCGTCCTGCTGGAACAAAGTCTGTTTGAGAATGTTCAGGAGGACCTCGAGCTCGAGTTGGCCGGTCCGGCAAACCTGACTCTGTCGGGGTCTGCTGCTGAGTTGGTCTGGATGGGATTTCGACATTGGATTGACGCCATCTGAAGGGCGGATGTGGCCGTCGTGAATTCGGCAACTTTGTCAGGCTGTGCAGTCGCTGCGTCAGATGGAGGATCGTTATGGCGTGAGCCACTATCGGCTTGTGCTTGCAGCGCCGCTAATGCACCCCGCTGTTCATGTCGCGATTTGTGGCATCAAGACGCTGGCACAGGTCACAGCGGCGTCACTGCGGCCTCCGGCGCCATCAGGAAAACCGTTGCACGGGAAGATTATTTCGCCATTCGAACTGCACTCTCACTCGGGCAAGGCACGAAAGTCGTTGATGCTACGGGGACACGGAAGTAATTCACTCTGCTGATTGCGCCCCATTTATGAGGGGCCTGCCCGAATTGCAAATCGATGAAACGCCCGATTCTCCAGGACTGTCGCTCCGCATTCAGGTAAGTTATTCTGACGGCGTGTCTGTTGTTGAGTCGGGAGCGATGGAAAATGGAACGGTTGATACTGATTTTGGGGCTGGTCTGTAGCCAGTGCGTTGCGACGGCTTGCGGTGAGGACCAGTCGCAGACAGCAACCAGCACGATCCCCGTGGCGTTTGCTGACGGTGGAAAGTTCAAGATGCTCTACGACTGCCGGCAGCGGCCGCAGTCGGTCCTGCTGAAAGACAGGCTTTTCATCGTCTATAACGGGGACGCTAGGCCTTCGAAGAGCGAGAAGGGCAGCGCGTATCCCATGTTGATTACCTATGATCCTCAAACGCGAAGATTTTCAAAGCCGGTTCGTCTGGGACACAAGAGCAGCACAGACCATCATTACAGCCCGATCATCTGGGCTGACGAAAATGACTACCTGCACGTTCTGTTTGGTTGCCACAAAACACCGGGAACGTACCTCATCTCAAAGCATCCCGTGAGAACGGGGTCACGGGAAATCGCCTGGCAGGCAGGGGGACAGATCGCACCAAAGCTTTCTTACCCGACGGTCTTCAGGATTCATGGCGACAGAGAACTCATCTATTATCGCACCGATGGTCACACCAGCTCATGGACCTATCGCATCAGCAACGACAACGGCAGAACCTGGGTCGGGCCTGAGAACGATGTCACCGATCTGGATTCAAAAGGCAGATTGGACTGGTCTTCTTACCAAACCAAGCTTCCCAGTACCGATGGCAAGCACCTGCACGTGGTGTACACCGACTATGACGACAACAAAAACTTCCCCGATCCGCAGAGGTTTTTCAATCCGCGGTACGACCGATTGGCGTCCAACGAATGGAAGTACAATCTGTCCTATGTGAAGATCGATCTGCAGACGCACGTCGTTCGCAACGCCGAAGGAGACATTCTGAAGACACCCGTCGACATCGACTATTCGAAAGCGAACTGCGAAATCTGGGATACGCAGTGGCGTGGGGCTGGTGTGCCGCCAGCGGTTGCCTTCGACGAGAACGGCGATCCCGCGTTTCTGCATGTGCTTTCAGAAGACACACTGACGGATCACCAGTACTATTTTGTTCGACGAATCGACGGCCGCTGGAAACAGACGCCGATTACTCATGCCACTCATCAATGGAATAGCTGCCACCTGGCCAGGAGTGATGACGGCATACTGCACGCCTATCTGGTGGTCGGGGATGGTCACCTGGACACCGAAGGTTACATGGATCGACACGGTGGGGGATCGATCGAAGAATGGACCTCGTCCGACAAGGGAGACACCTGGAAGAGGACGCGCGACCTGTTTTCAGACTCTTCGAAGCATGCCGGCTGGAGATTCAATAACGTGCAGCCCGTCGTCCGTCCTGATGGAAGCATCGTCGCCGGCATGCTGCTGTTCTACGGCTGGAAAGACAAGGACGTTCCCGAGGCGAGAGCATTCCTGCTGCACGAATAAGCCGAAATTCATACCCGACGGAAGTCGGAGCTGCCCGAATCACTCACGAAATCCTGCCATGAAAACCAACTCCTGCGTCTGCCTGTTCTCCTTCGTTGCCCTGCTGTTGACGATCAGCAGTGCGCCCCTGACGGCCGCTCCGCAGTCGCGGCCAAACATCGTGCTGATCATGGTCGATGACATGGGCTGGTCCGACATCGGTTGTTACGGTTCTGAGATCGAAACGCCAAACATAGACCGCCTTGCCGCCGAGGGGCTCCTGTTCACTCAGTTCTACAACAACGCCAAGTGCACCACGACTCGTGCCTCTCTGCTCACCGGCCTCTATCCGCGCAATGGCGGTCGCGGTCAGGATGCCCTGATTACCGAGAACATGCTCACCCTCGGCGAAGCTATGCGCCATGCCGGTTATGCGACCGGCATGTCCGGCAAATGGCACAACGGTGAAAAGGTAGGGACGCGACCCTTCGACCGCGGATTCGATGAGGCTTACGGCCTGTGGGCGGGCTGCTGCAATTTCTTCAATCCCAAAATTCCCGACCCGAAATTCAAAGGCGGTAAGGTCCGCACCTTTGGGCACAACGACGTCTTTCTTGAGTTCGACGATTTCCCCGACGACTACTACTCCACGGACGCGTTCACCGACCACGCCATAAAAACCATCAGGACTCATTCTGCATCCGGCAAGCCGTTCTTCCATTACCTCCCGTACACAGCGCCCCACTATCCACTGCATGCCAAGCCTGCCGACATCGCAAAGTACAAGGGTAAGTATGCAGCCGGTTGGGACGTCCTGCGACAACAACGTCTCGCAAAGCAACTGGATCTCGGCCTCGTTGACAAAAACTGGATCGTCGCCGACCGCGACGATCTTGCGAAAGACTGGGATCAGGCAAAGATGATCGACGAGGATTGGCAGCAACTCCGCATGGAGGTCTATGCTGCCATGATCGACTCGGTCGATCAGAATATCGGCCGTCTGCTGGATGCCCTCGAAGAACTCGATATTGCTGACAATACTCTGGTCCTGTTCCTGGCCGACAACGGAGGATGCGCCGAAACCCCAGGCGGAACCAATCCGAAACAGGTGCCTGGACCGAAGGAATATTACACCCACGTCGGTCCAGGTTGGGCCACTGCTTCAAATACTCCCTGGCGCCGCTACAAGCAGTACTGTCATGAAGGCGGCATCTCGACCCCGCTGGTCGCCCGCTGGCCCGCCGCCATTAAGCCGGGCGCCCGCTCGGACCAGGTCGGCCACATCATCGACTTCCTGCCCACGTTCCTGGACATGGCGAAATCCGATTACCCTGACAAACACCCGTCCTTTGGTGAAACAACCATCCCGCTGGACGGCAAGACGCTGGTCCCTGTCTTCAAGGGCCAACAGCGCAAGGCTCACGAAAACCTGTACTGGCACTGGTCCACCAACCGAGCCGTCCGCCAGGGCGATTGGAAACTCGCATGGGACAAGCACGTGAAAGCATGGGAGCTCTACGATCTGGGGGCCGACCGCACCGAAGCGAACGACCGCGCCTCCGAACATCCCGAACTGGTCGCCTCGCTCATCCTGAAGTGGGAAGCATGGGCGAAAATGACGGACGTCAAACTCAAAAAATAGCGGGTGAAATGCCCTTGAACACCTTCGTTACGAATCATCATGAAACGCATCAACGTACGTTCCTGCCTCCATCGCTTTGCCATTGTCGCGGTCGCTCTATTCGCGACCCTTTCAAGCCAGCCTGCGGCTTCCGACGATCGCCCCAATATTCTATGGATCATCGTTGAAGATGCGTCCTGCCATATCGGGCCTTATGGCGAAACCGCAATCAAGACACCCAACCTTGACGCATTGGCGGCTCAGGGTGTGACCTACACCGCCGCTTATGTCACGGCGCCGGTATGTTCGGCCAGCCGTTCGGCCATGATCACGGGAGTGAATCAATCGACCCTGGGCGTACACAATCATCGCAGCCAGATGGATGCAGGAAAAGGAAAGGGTAGTCCTGCTTATCACGATAGCTACCATCTGCCGATCAGGATGATCCCGGAGCTGTTCAAACAGGCTGGTTATCACACCGCGCAGAATTCCGGAGTCAAACACGAGGGCAAGCGCGGCAAGACGGATT
>JBDONA010000968.1:0-5978 GCA_039831575.1 Fuerstiella sp.
CCACCCCGCGAGCGGCTGGCTTCCGTTTTGACGTGTCCAGCAGACCGCAGGCGGCTGCCATTTCCGGCGGGTCCGGGAACTCTTTCCGGCCAGAGGCAATGCGTACGATCGCGGCCAGGGTGCGCATGATCAGTCGAAAGTCATACGTCACCGACGCCCGTTGCAGATATACGGCTTCCAGGGCCAGTTTGACGGGCAGCAGATCTCGCGCGTAGATCTGTTCCGGGTCTGGTCCTGTCAGCATTTTTTCGCCGTGAGTGTAGTTGTAAATGCTGCTGACTCCGGCCAGTCCCGGCCGCACAGCCAAGGTCGACAGACCGATGTCGCCGTAGTGCTGCGCGACGATATTCAGGTCTTCCGGACGAGGACCGACAATCGACATATCGCCTCGAAGAATATTCCACAGCTGCGGCAGTTCGTCAATCTTCAGCTTTCGCAGGATGTTGCCAAACGCGAATACGCGTGAGTCGTTGGCACCCGTGACAACGCTGGCGTTGGCACCGTGGTTCAGGTGCATCGTTCGCAGTTTGAACAGCGTGAACGCCTGTCCCTCCCGACCGGCTCGCGACGGGCAGTAGAACGCTGGTCCCCGGCTTGACAGGCGAATTCCAATGGCTGCGAGCAGAATCAGGGGCGCCAGTAGAAGCAGAGCCACCAGCGACGCAACGATGTCAAACAGGCGTTTGGCCATTTCGAAGAGTCCTTCGCACGGTCATGAAAACTTCCGCGTGTTCCATGCAGCATTGATTTCCCCACGCTGCAGATCGATTGGCTAATGCATCCAGTGATCGAGGGTGAGGATAAGGACGCACTTCACTTTTGTAACAGGCCATGGCGTCCAGTTTTGTCTGCAGCGTAGACGTGATATCGACCCAGACGTCCGGGATGAATGTGCGAGGATAGGCCCATTCTGTGCTGCTGGCGGTGTCGTATGCATAAACCGCTTCGATGAAGTCTTCCGTCGGTCGGGCCGCGACCAGCATCGCCTTAAACAGCAATTCATGGTCGCGGTTGATGTCGCCACCATATTGCGTGTAAATGATATGCGGCCTGACGTCCTGGACGGCCTGTTCCAGCGGAGTGATGATTTCCGTCAGAGTAAACGTGTCCAGTTTCTGATCAGGAAACTTCAGTGTGCGTGCCTCCTTCACCCCCAGCACCGTGGCAGCTTCCTGGATGTGGTCCGTCTGACCGACTCCGTCTTCACCGTAGCGCAGAGATTCGCCTTCGCAGACGATGACGGAAGTGACTTCGTCTCCGGCCTGTGTATGCAGAGCGACAGTGCCTCCACAGCCAAGCAGTTCATCGTCGGGATGAGCCGCAATAACCAGAACCCGTTTATGCGGCATTGCTGAGTCTTCTTCCCGTCCAGGCCTGTTCACTGAGCTCCGGTCCCTGCAGCACGTGGCCCGCCGAGTCTTCAACTTCAAGAATCAATATGGCTCCGTCGGCCGTCGCAATCATCTGACCACAGGCCCTGGGCTCCGGACTGTGAACCGGACCGATGACCGTTCCGACAGCTGCGATCGGCTGGTTGATGGGTGTTTTGGCAGCACTCCAGATTCGAAACGGTTGATCGTTCAGAAACGCAAACGCTCCAGGATAGGGGCGCGTCAGCGCCCTGACCAGGTTGTAAATCTCTTCGCTGCTGCTGTTCCACTGGATGACGCCGTCCTGCGGCCGACGACGCGGCAACATCGCTTCATGCGGTTCCTGCTGTGGCCGCCCCGGCCGCTCACCAGCCTCCAGCTGCCGCAGCAGATTGAGGATCATCTCAAGGTTGCTTTCGGCGACTTTGTCGTAGACGGTCGTGCAGCTGTCATAGTGCGTGATCGGAAACGACCGCTGATCGATCAGATGTCCCGCGTCGACACCCTCTTCCAGCCAGATCAGCGAGTTGCCTGTCTCGTGTTCGCCGTGAATGATGGCCCAGTTCACCGGCGCACTACCTCGATTATGCGGCAACAGTGAAGCGTGCGCACCGACCACACCGATGGACGCGTGTTTCAATGCTTCCGGACCAAGGATCTGTCCCCATCCCAGGACCACCAGCAGGTCACATTGCCACGTCTGCAGCAGAGCGATGCTGGAGGCATCGTTGATGTTGTCGACTTCGTGGTACGGAATATCGTATCGCTGGCATATTGATTCGTAGTCAGCGGATCCGCAGCGTTTGTCGGCTTTGTCCCGGCGCAGCGTCATCAGGCCCGCGACGTCATATTCTGCGCCACAGACTGCCTTCAATGCGGGAATTCCTTCCGCGTGAACGCCAACCCAGCCGATTCGCACTCCAGGGACTCCATTCCAGCTCGCGATATCCTTCGATCAACGCGAATTGAATCCGGAAACCGCCTGGAGTGTCAATGGCGATCCTGCAGCGGTCTTAACCGCCCCTGGCACGCTTACCCGTCGCGAAGCCACTGGCGGCACCCATCAAACAGGGAATTCACCCTGTCGATCGGTCAAAAACTGACGTTTTGAGAGTCCGGATGGAATTTCTGCCACGCTTTACGAAAGGACATGATCCCGACTCGCTGTTTCAGCACTTTGCCCTGCAGTTCGCCTTTTATGCAGTTTCCGTTCAGTATTTGCCAGTGGCTGGCCGTTTGCCGGTCCGTCATGATCTGGTCGTTTACTCTGTCAAAATCAAGGACACAGCCGTCTACCCGCGGCTCGAACAGGTGCGTGACGACGCCTTCTTTGTCGAATGTGGCCAGCAACGGGATCTTACCGATCGAAAACTGATGCACGGGATTCGCCATCATGCTGTCCATCGCCAGAGCATAGGCCTGCCCATCGGCTTCGAATCCAAAGACAAATCGATCCGGTTCACTGTAGAACGAACTGGAGTATCGTTCCGACTTCCGCGGCATGTTCAGAATCGTCGTGTTCGGGTGTTGCTTCTTCCATACGGACCACGTCACCAGATCCGTGATGATCGGTTTCAGTTTGCGACCCTTCAGTTTTCCCGCCATTCCCTTGCCCAGCAGGTGAGACCATTCTGTTTGAGTTTCCACGTCCTGCATGATCAGGCTTCTCATCCATAGTTTTCCGGAAACCTGAAACGTCAGTGGTCGATCATCAACTTCTCGGACGTACACGACGCCGTTGTGACACAGGTGTCACCATGTCGCGGCGATGGCCGTGCCACCCAGCACGTCGTTAATGATTTCCCGCTGTGGGCCGTGCAGCTGATTGATCGGATAGGCACGGGCGGCACCGTTCACTTCGACGCCAATCACCAACTCATTCGGTGCCGTGTCGGTGGCCTCAGCCTCAATGATCACGGGGTCCGTGATCGGACGAATTGGCTTCTTCAATACTTGCCGAGGGTTGTAGCGATCCTCGTCTTTGCCTTCGGCGGCTGGCACCAACGGCTGACCGGCGTTTGCGTCTGGAGTCGTCTGCCATAGCGTAAACACAACGGAAACACAGACGCAGCCAACGACGGTCTTCAAATAATTCAACATGTGAATTCTCCCTGTGCGGGACGGACCGCATGCCAACGCGAGCTGACGCTCGGAAATTACGGGGCCGCTCGACACGAATCACGTCTGATTTCGAATGAAATCATTCTGCCAAACACCGATCTGACACCTCGAGAACCTGGCCATACCAGCACGAAGCGCCAGCGAGTGTGTCACTTGCTTGCGTTGCGTGCTGGTATCAAAAACGGCAAAGCACTCATGAGTGTTCACCAACAGCGCTGGTGGTTTACGGTTGAGCATTAGACCAGGTTTTGCCACCAGCCAACTGTAACTCTTTTCGCCGTATTCTCTTCGTTAGCCGCCTAACCAAGTTGACTTTTTTCGGTGGATCACGACGTATTGCAGTCGCCGCCGAACGACGGATCCGCGTCAGAAAGTGAACGTTCCGTTGGCCGTTTCTTAAATCTCTGCAGTATTCCCTTGCCTTGGTCAGCACATTAGTTACCGTTGGGTAACTAATGTATCCAGAGCAGCGAATTGGCAAGACCCCGAACAATTTCCGACGATCAGATTCTGCAGACGGCCCGTGAGTGCTTTCTGCAGCACGGCCCGTCCGTGGCCACTGACGTGATCGCTGAACAGTTGGGTGTATCTCCGCAAGCGTTGTTCAAGCGTTTTCATAGTAAGCAGGAACTGATGCTGGCAGCGATCGCTCCATCGGGAAATGCGCCCTGGATTCCGCTGGTCGAAGCTGGTCCGGATGATCGGTTGCTGGACGAACAGCTAACGGAGATTTTGCTGGAACTGGCAGAATTCTTCGTCGACATCTCTCGTCGCATGTCCGTGCTCCGATGGAGCGGCATCGATCCCAGGAAATTGATGGCCCGATATGACGAAGCTCCACCATTGATGGATATTCGGGTGCTGTCCGGATGGCTGCAGCGAGCGGCGGATCGCGGACTGATCCGCGACATCGATTTCAAAGCTACTGCGATGTTGATGCTGACGTCGATGCACGGTCCTGCCATGTTGACGGACATGCTGGGAAAGCATCCGACGGGGCACACGCGGGGCGAATACGTGTCGTACATGGTTGACGTCCTGTTGCAGGGACTGCTGCCTCGAAAAGCAAAATCCTAAGGTTGGAGAACTGTTGGTGAAGACTGTTGTCAATGTCGTTGCGTCAATTCTGATTCTGGCCACCGGTGTCGCAGGGTTTCGTTTCTTTGGACAGAAGCCCGTCGTGCCGACGCAGGACGCGAACGGTGACGGTGCGGTTGTTGTGGAGACGAAAGCGGTCGTCGCCGGGCCACAATATTTCTGCCTCAATACCGACGGCGAGGCCGTTACATACCGAGTCATCACGGTTGGTGCCGAAGTCGAAGGTCGAATCATTCGCAAACTTGACGCGGCACGTGGAGGCACGCTGGTCAGGAAAGGTGAACCATTGTTTGAAATCGACCCGATCAACTACACGCTTGAAGTTAAGCGACTGGATGCGGAAGTGCAGCGGGCCCGAGAGGAGATTAAAGCAGTCTCTGTTGACCTGCAGAATACCGAGGAGCTGATAAAACTGGCTGACGAAGACTGCCAGCTGCAGAAGAACCAACTGGAACGAATGCAGTCGTTGTTCCAGCGCAAGACTGCCAACGAGACGGAACTCGAAAATGCCATGAAGCTGGAACTAACGGCTCGCAATTCCCGGCAGACGCTTCGTAACCAGCTTTCCACACTCGCTCAGCAGAAGATCACCAAACAGGCAACGGAAAAGTTGTTTGAGGCGCAGTTACAACGGGCCAATGCCGATGTGCAGCGTTGCAGCGTGGAATCGCCTTTGCAGGGCCGCATCGTTGATGACAGCGTTGAGGAAGGTGACTACGTCAAATCCGGAGATGTCCTTGTCAATATCAGCGACGGCAGCCGGATGGAGGTGAAGTGTCAGTTGCGCGGGGAAGAATATGCCTGGGTCATGCAACAGCCACAGACCACAGATCAGTCGAGTGATTCGCCGGAGACTGCGACCGTCTTCGACCCTGGCAAACCGCCACCGGTAGAGTGTGAGATCATCTTCGAGTTTGAAGGTGTCGAAACAATCTGGAAGGGCTATATTTCGCGTTTTGAAGGTAGTGGAATCGACCGTGACACCCGCACGATTCCGTGCCGAATTCTGGTTGAAGAGCCATACAAGTCATACGTCAATGGCAGCGCCGGCGGTCGAGCCACGATTTCTCCACCGTCGCTGGTAAGCGGAATGTTCGTTGGTGTGCGAATTAAGATCGAATCACCCGTTCCGCTGCTGCAGCTGCCAATCGACGCAGTGCGGCCCCGCGGGGAGATCTGGGTGAACCGTGACGACCACCTGGAAAGAGTAGCGGACATCTCCGTCGTTCATATCGAAGGGCAAACGGCGTTTGTGCGAGCGAACGGCAGTGGCCTGCAGGTGGATGACCGGGTTGTCGTGTCGCCTCTGGCTGTGGTGAAGGACGGTATGTTGCTGGATGACGCGAAGGAGCCGACCGAATGAGGTCTGTTATCGCGTGGGCCATTCGC
>JBDONA010000533.1:0-5968 GCA_039831575.1 Fuerstiella sp.
TTGCCGGCACAGCCACTCATAAGCAAGATCGATGACTTCAACTGAGATCAAGCTGCCATCCTCTATGGTCCAAAAAACTCAGCCGAACTCGAAGTCCCCGATCTGATATGACTTACGACACGCCAGAGTCTCGCATCTCAGCCGTTTGATTTCATCTCTCGGCACCGGAAACTGACCGATTTCCGGCGGCTAACATGTCCTTCCTGCTCGAACCCTGGCACATTTTGCTCGCTGCACTCTGTGGCACGGTCAATCAGCGACAGCAGCAGATCACTTATGTATACGGCGGCGAGAAAGTGTGGCGCTTGGCGGGGAGTGGCTGGCCAGAGAGCGACTGACCAGGGCTACGGGGAAACGCGGCACACGATAGTGGCAGGCAGTCCCACCCCCATCCGCCCTGACTGGCACTGCCTACCGATACTCATCCCTCTCAACCTTGCTCAACTTCCGCCAGTCCCACGGTGCGATCGGCTTGTGACTGCCACCCCATAGTCCGAGCTTCTTCAGCCGTGCTGCGTCTTCATCGTCTGCCAGTCGCTTGTCGTCGCTGTACTGCTTGTAATGCCAGGCAAGGCCGCGTCTGACGAGTTCGCGATTGAGGAACAAATCCGGCAGATTAACCAGCGGATCGTCAACCGGCAGATAGATGTCTGCGATCGTCCTGTCGTATCGATCCTCACCGTGCGTCACCAGACGGACCATCTTGCCGCCGACGGTATCACTGACAAACTTCGTCGCGTTATTGCCGAAAGGCTGGCCGCGTTCCGGTATGTCGATGCCGTTGAAGCGAAGCCGGATGGTTTTCTTGTCGTCGGTCAGAACGTCTATCGTGTCGCCGTCGATGGTCTTGATGACTTTGTAGAGTTCGGGGCCGATGCCTGGCTGATCGGTAACGGGCGTCTGTGTTTCGACGATGGGATCGGGGTCAGTGACTCTGGGGAGTCCTGGCGGCTGTTCTGTGCAGCCAGCGAGTAGCGTTAGGAATATGAGGGGAAGATGATTCACGACCTGCATTTGTTATTTGCCTGCTGCTATTTGGCTGCTGGATTCTGTTGACCGGATATCAGACATTTCGGCAAAGCAGCCTTAAGTTCTGCCAGTCCCGTACCCGTGACCGCCGAACTGCAGAATTAGAACCGCCTGTTTTTTGCTTCAAAGCGGCTTAATTCCATCTCAATGGGCACAAGTGGTGGATTTTCACCGAGGGCAACATTGACCGTGTATTCTTTGTCGATGTAGCCCGCCCGTTCGTGCCAGATATGGAACTTGTGCTCGCCGACGGGCACGTTCTCTATCTTGAAATTGCCCTTTGCGTCGGTGGCGACTGCGTACGGATGATCAAGCACGAGCCAGTATGCTTTCATCCACGAATGATAATCGCACCTCACTGAATACGGTTGACGTTCGCTACGCTTGGACACGATAGCTATGCCATCACCCTGTTTCGTGTCTGACCTGATCAGATGATGATGGTTATTATTTCGAAGCGGGTACGTGTGAATACCGTAGGGGATCGTGTCGCTGTTGATCACTTCTACGGTCTGTCCGGTCCTGACAACGAGGGCATGTGGCTTGAACTGACACTTCTGAATGTTGTAGATGATTTTCGGGGCGGGGTTGAAGTCCGGATGAATGTCTGTGGGAGCTTTTGAGAGGTAGACAAAGACGTTCGAGATACCCTTGGTTTCCTCATCGATTACCAAGTCGTTTCGGTACGATTCTTCCGCCGAGCAGACCTTTGCATCTTTGATAGATGCACCTTTCTCCCACTGCAAGACACGCTCGGGGACATCTCCTTTCAGCACCACGTTCCCTGTAATCGTGCCCCACTCGGCGTTAGGCCTTTTCTGAGCCGTCGGAGCCATCGGGGGCCGGTTCCGTGCAGCAGTTCCGTTTACCCTACAATATGGCAGTGCCTCCCTGATGTTTGTCAGTCCCGCGTCCGTAACTTGCGTCTTTACGAGGGTGAGTTTCGTCAGGTTGCTCAGTCCCTTCAGGTGCGTCAGTCCTGAGTCCGTGATCTGCTCGCCGCTGAGGGTGAGCGAAGTCAGCTGGGTCAGTCCTGTCAGGTGCACTAGGCCTGCGTCCGTGAACTGTGTGCCGGAGAGGAGGAGTGCTCTCACTCTCGACAGTCCCTTCAGGTGTTTCAATCCTGCGCCCGTGATCCGTGTGCCGTTGAGGTCAAGACTTATCAGGCTGGTCAGACCTTTCAAGTGCTCCAGTCCCGCATCCGTGACCTGCGTGTGGTCGAGGTAGAGTCTTGTCAGGCTGGTCAGTCCTTTCAGGTGTACCAGCCCCACGTCCGTAATCGGCGTGTCGGTGAGGCTGAGAATGTTGAGAATGGGCAGCCCTTTCAAGTGCTCCAGTCCAGCATCCGTGATCTGTGTGCCGTTGAGGTAAAGAATGTTGAGCCTGGTCAGACCTTTCAAGTGCTCCAGTCCCGCATCCGTGACCTGCGTGTCGGTGAGGCTGAGACCTGTCAGGCTGGTCAGTTCTTTCAGGTTCTTCAGCCCGGCGTCCGTGATCTGTGTGTGGTCGAGTTGGAGTTCTGTCAGACTTGTCAGCCCTTTCAGGTGCACCAGTCCCGCATCCGTGACCTGCGTGTTGTTGAGGTAGAGCGTTGTCAGTACGGTCAGTCCTTTCAGCTGCACCAGTCCGGCATCCGTGATTTGCGTGCCACCAATGTGGAGGTATCTCAGGCTGGGCAGTCCTTTCAGGTGCTCCAGTCCTGCATCCGTGATCTGTGGGCCGCGGAGGATGAGGCTTCTCAGACTGGTCAATCCTTTCAAGTGCACCAGCCCCGCGTCCGTGATGTTCGAGTGAAACGCGACTTTTGCCACCTCACCAGACTTTGCGTCGAGTGTGACATTGCCTCCCAGCTTCTTGATCTCCGCAACAGCGTCAGCCTGTGCTTTTGGCAACGACTCCTGAGCGGGTGCAGGCACAGGCCCACACAAGACCAGCACAAACGGCAACAGCAAAACGAAAAACGGTTTCATGACTGTCCCTTTGTTTGAATTACTTGTCACGTTTACCATCCCTCCTAGGCCTCGTCCGCTCCCGGATTTCTTCCTTCACGCACTCAAAACACCTGCCACGAACCTTATCCATTTCCAGAAACAGCATGCGACCGCATTTGCATTTCTTCGCTGCCATTGGATTGCTCCTGGGCGTAGCGTGACGAGTTTTGGGGAGGGGTGCAAATGGTGGGGAGGACACGCTACGGAGGATGTCCCCAGGTGGATTACTTGACAGGCAACGGTCGTCTCGATGTACTGGAGTGAGTCGGCATTCCTGCCGCCACATAGATCGCAATTCGTTATGCGGAAAGGTGTAGATCCAATGGGCAACCCTCGTACAGACCCTTGGGAGCGACGACCGGGACATGCAGCGTTTGCTGTCGATGCTGTCTTAGTGTCTGCAGATGCGCCCCTATTGCAAGACGACATACAACGAGCCATACGCATACAGTTTCCCGATTACAATGGCCTTGGCGCCCACTTGTGGGAGTTGAGCACGCAAGGTTTAGTCGAGCAGCGAGGCGATCGCTGGATCGTAACAGAACTTGGCCGTCAAGTTTGGGCCGGCCAAGCAACATGCCCACCTCGTTCTCGAGCGAAAAGGTAGCGACT
The DNA here is from genome assembly GCA_039831575.1 of Fuerstiella sp. Classification (GTDB taxonomy): domain Bacteria; phylum Planctomycetota; class Planctomycetia; order Planctomycetales; family Planctomycetaceae; genus Fuerstiella. Next base: position 3,633 of record JBDONA010000533.1, read on the forward strand.
GGCAATTGTGCTGCTGTCCTCGTTACTCTGTCGTCGCGGGTCGGTCTGGTGAGGCCGGCAATCTCGCTTTCCAACACCAGCGACACGATTTCTTCCGCCGTAGTCTTTGCAATACACTCCCGGTTGTCAGCATTACCCCGGTCATATTCGCCCGCATAAAACAATTGCGTGAACGTGCGTACTGGCAATGGTTTGTTGACAAGCCGGTGTGAATCCGGCTCGGGTACCATCGTCGACTCCTCCAAACCTGCTCTTGCCCTGATTCATGCCATCCACCGTCAACTACTACGAAGTTCTGGAAGTCTCGCCAGACGCATCGCCCGAGGTTATTCGTGCTGCCTACCGCAGCCTGAGTGGGAAATACCATCCGGACAAGGACACCTCGCCTGAGGGCCGTCAGAAGTTTCAGCGGATCCAGGAAGCCAACGAGGTTCTGTCCGATCCTGTTCGACGGCAGGAGTACGACCGAACGCTCGGAAACGACAGCCCTCGCCGTCCAGTCGCGAATTCGGTCATCATGCGAACCGATGGCAGCAGCTCATTCCTGACGCTGGCGGAACACCTGAAGCGGAAGGGCACGGAGTTGAAGAACTGTGACCTTACCGGCCTGGATCTGTCAGACGTTTCGTTTCGTGGAGCAAACCTTCACGGAGCGAAACTCGACGGCTCACGATTTGCCGACTGCGACTTCAGCAACGCCGATCTCACGGAATGCTCGGCCCGGAACTGCAACTTCGACGGCACGCAGTTCAGTGGAGCCCAGTTGGTGAAGACAGTGTTTACTGGCTCCAGCATGAGAAACGTGGCCTTCTTCCGCGTGTACTCAGTTATGGGCAGCACTTATAAGGAAGAACGCTGGCGATTCGGTGAATCAGACGCCACGAAACTGGTGCTTGACCGTTCCGTGGAAACAAAGTCCACGCTGCTCAAAAACGCGGACCTGAGTAAATGCGACCTCCGCGGCGCTGTCTTCGTTGCTCCGCCTCGAATTGATCGGACAACGACGACGAAACAGAGCACGCTGGGGGTAGAACGCGAAGTGCCTATGTATCGGCGACAGACGTTCAGCAACTGCAAACTCAGTGAGTGCACGTTGGCGAAGTCCAACTTACATGAAGTCGACTTTCACGGTCTGGACCTCGCCGAATGCGACTTCAGCGGTGCAAATCTGTTTGGTGCGAATTTACACGGTACAGATATTCAGCAAGCAGACCTATCCGGCAGCAACCTCGTCAACGCCGACCTGCACAAGGTCAAGTACTGCAAACAGACAAAGTTTCCTAACGGCTACCCAGTCCCAAGTGGCGCGAAGGACATGGACAAAGAGCGTGCGGCAGCGGAGGAAAAGGAGAAAAACAGAATCGAGGCACGGCAGAAACAGCAGAATAGATTTGCCTACATTTGTACGATTATGCTGGCTGCCATATGTTTGTTTATTTTTATTTTTGCGGCGATTGTCGAGCAGTCGAAACACAGTCCGTCTCAGTTGCCGTCTCCGGCTCCGGCGATTGTCGAGCAGTCGAAACACAGTCCGTCTCAGTTGCCGCGAGAAACTGACGCCTCATCCCTCCAACCTAACTCGATTGGGATGCAGTTCAGGTTATTGCCATCGGGTACGTTCATGATGGGCTGGCGCACTGAAGCTCATCAAGTGACTATGACTAATCCATTCCAACTTGGTCAGTACGAAGTGACTCAGGAGCAGTACAAGCGTGTGATGGATATTAATCCGAGCAAATTCCGGCGGTCCCAGAACCCGATTGAGAGTGTGAACTGGACTGAGGCAATGGAGTTTTGCCGTAGGCTGTCGGCGTTTCCAGCGGAAAGGTCGGCGGGTTACAAGTATCGGCTTCCAACGGAGGCGGAATGGGAGTATGCGTGTCGTGCGGGAACACAGACAGGTTACAGTTTTGGGGACAGCGATTCAGAACTTGGTGAGTATGCGTGGTACGACGACAACTCAGTGAAGACAACGCATCCAGTGGGTCAGAAGCAGCCGAACGGCTTTGGCCTGTACGACATGCACGGCAACGTGGGTGAGTGGTGTCAGGACTGGCATGACGATTACCCGAGCGGCTCGGTGAAGGATCCGACTGGCCCTACGAGGGGCTCGGATCGGGTGTTTCGCGGTGGCAGCTGGGACTACACGGCTGGCAGCTGCCGGTCGGCGAACCGTGACTGGCTTTCGCCGTCGTACGGCATCGACATCCTGGGCTTTCGTGTGGTCCGCAGTTCCGTCAAGTAGCGGCGGAGGCGAGGTGGCCACGTTCGAAATGCGAGAAGTGGCTTGCATTGTGTGACGGGAAGATCAAGGCGAGCGGCGGCTGTGAGTCCCG
>JBDONA010000003.1:0-25963 GCA_039831575.1 Fuerstiella sp.
AACGTCCGTTAGTTCCGGTCCAAGGTTAATCCCGTGACCGGCCACGACGTGGCACTGATTGCAGCGGGCCTTCACGAATGCCTGCATTCCCTTCATTATCGTTTCTTCGTCGTCTTTGACGTTCACGTCTTCAAAGTCGGTCAGTTTCCATTCCTGCACAATGGCTGGCTTGCGAGCGGCAAGCATTGATTCCACTTCCGACAGATCGTTCGCGACGACAATATCGCCCTTCATCACGATCCAGTGTCCCGGAAACGTGCAGACAAACGGATAGATGCCCGCTTCTTGGGGAGCGTTGAATCGCATGACGTGAACCTGCGACTTGCGGGTCGGTCCGATCATCGGTGACGCCTGCAAAATCAGATCCTGCTTTGCGGCAGGAATGAAATCGGAGTTGGCGTTTTTCGGATCACGTGCCATGGCATTGGCCGCCATACCAACTTCCGCCAACGCGCCCGGTTTTACAATCACCAGGTTGTGATCCGTGGCGTCCGGATTCGTGAACACGATTTTCACCGGCTGTCCTGTGGTTACTGCAAACTGGTTAACAGTGTACAACATGCGTTCCGGCAGGCACGAGATACGGACGGTCTTAAGATTCTTCTGAGTGTCAAATTCGGCCTGGCTAGCGCTGGGAGTCGGTTCCTTCAATTCACTGCTGCGTTCCAATCGCATCAGCATCCGGCCGATGTTGTAGTTGGGATTGCCTTCCCAATGTCGCCGCAGTGTGTGTGAACCCAGCGAACATTGAATCGCATAGGCGACGTGTTTTTCGGCAGGGTGGTTCAGGGTCTGTAACACGATGTCGAGTGCTTCAGGAGTTCCCAGATAGCTACAGCAGATTGCGGCCTGCATGCGGACAATGCCGTTGGTGTCGTTGGCGGCCCTGGCCAGCAGCGTGTAAGTATCCGGAAGTTCCGTGTGCCAATATCGCAGCTGTTCGACGGCAGCTGCGCGGGCCAGATGTTCGTCGCACTGCAGGACTTCCCGCAGCAGATTTTTTGCGATCGTGCCCGCGTCACCCTGTGACAGAGTTTCGCCGGACACCGACGGCAACTGCAAGGCGACACGGCCATTCGCACGAACGTTTCGATACGCCCAGATCGCTTCAACCTGATGATGGCGATAGCGGGGACTATCGGGTTTCAAACTCTGCACCCAGTCATCCAATGCCGCCTTCGCTTCTGTCAAATCCCTGTCGCGCAGTTCCCGTTTGGCCATGTAACGGATTCGGTATTCCGGACGCTTCAATATTTCCAGCAGGTCTGCCACGCTGGCTCCGGCGATTTTTGGCATTTCCTGCAACGGCCGTTCCTTTGCCGTGATTCGCCAGATCCGACCGGAATGTCGGTCGCGACGTTCATCTCGCAGCGAATACTGAGCGTGCCCCTTCACAGGGTTGTACCAGTCACAAACGTACATGGCTCCGCGTGGCCCGTAGCGCAGATCAACGGGAATGAAACTCAGGTTCCTCGAGAAGATCAGATCGCTGACGTATTCTTCTTCGAACCCGAACGGACCTTCCTTCCATTTCAGAATCTCAATCCGATTTGTTGGTTTGTAGCGAGCCTTGATGAAGTGGCCCTGCAGCTCGTCCGGAAAGGTCGCGAAGTCGACCAGTTCCTGACCGCACGTGCCCGAATACGCCTGCAGCCCGGCGGGCCGGGGATGCTGCTGAGGATAGGGTGGATCCAGCGCATGAAACGCGGCCGCGTAGATCGGGTGACTGGCCATGTGCTGTCCCCAGTCATCAAACGTGACGCCCCATGGATTCGTACTGTGATAAGTGCCAAAACTGGTCAGCCTGTGCTGGCTGTGATCAAAGCGAAACCAGCCACTGTTCTGCTGTCGGACGGGACCGTACGGAGTTTCCACCTGGCTGTGATGAAAAATCGCTTCGCGAAAAATCAAATCGCCGTCGGGCGTCCACACAAAGTCGTGCAGCGCGTGGTGTGAATCTTCCGTACCGAATCCCGTAAGCAGTTGCTGACGAAAGTCGGCCTTGCCATCACCGTCAGTATCCTTAAGGAAGGTCAGGTGAGGTTCTTCGGAAACATAGACGCCGCCGTTGCCAAGTTCGAACGACAACGGGATATGAAGGTCGTCCGCGAACACCGTTGACTTATCCGCTTTGCCATCGCCGTCTGTGTCTTCCAGAATCACCAGTTTGTCGTTCGGCTCCTTACCAGGATAAACATGCGGGTACGTCGTCGAACAGCTGACCCACAATCGGCCTCGACTGTCCCATCGCATCTGGATCGGAGCAGCAATGTCGGGGAATTCTTCTTCGCCCGCAAACAGGTTGACCTCAAATCGCGGATCGATTTCAAACGCTTTCAATTCGTCAGCAGCCGACATCCAGTTGTTCGCACCTCGACTTTCTTTCGTGTCCGGCAATGTCGGCAGGTTGGAATCATCGACTTTCACAGAGGTGCTCTTGCCATCGGCCAGTTCCCACGAACGAGAGTCGCGGTTTGCCGTCATGATCTCGAAGTTCTTCATCGCAGGCAGAAAGTCAAGGTAGCCGTATGTCTTGTTGCGCCCCCCGGTGTAGTAGAACGTGTTCAGGGGACGGTAACGTCGAAAGTACTGACGATTCTTGTCGATGACATTCGCTCTGAGATCCTCGTTGATCGCCGACGCATCTTCGCCAAATGTGTGGCGGTACAGAGACCTGGCGAAGACTTCATAGCCGGATTCCAGCAGATGAACTCCGTTCAGCGTCAAATCAACCTGAACCGGACTCATGGCTCGCAACGTATCATCAAAGACGTTTGCGAATCCGACACCTTCTTCCGCTGCGACGTCCCTCATGACCTCCACGTACGATTTGACGCTGTTGTTATTCAGACTGCCGGCAGCGACGCCGGCGATGTTTTCGCAGGCGGTGGGAGAGACAAGGACAATCTTCGGTGCCGATTCACCGTTAAACGCTTTTGACTTCAGCGACTGCAGATATTTCGTCAAGGACGCCCGGAACACCGGAATACCGTCTTCACCGGCAAACGACTCGTTGAAGCCGTAGCCGGCAAAGACAATGTCGATCTGTTCATGGGTCAGATGCTGATCCTGATCCGCAAAATTATCCGGCCGAGGCTGCAGGTTCGGAGTATCGGCGGGCCATGCAATGTTGCGGATCACAAGTTCGTGTTCGGGGTACCGCTGGTGCAACATCGTTTCGAAGTAGCCAAACAGCCGACTGCGATCGATCAACGTATTGCCGACGAGTGCGATACGGTCGCCCTTCTTCAGTTCCAGCGGCAGAGTTGTCGTCCGGGGTGTCGCCTCCTGCGCGTGAGGAGCCGTTTTGGCATAGATGCCGTACTGCAGATACTCAGGATCTTCCTGTGGATCAACCTTGCCGGTACTTGTGTTCCGAGCGTCCTTCCTGTTCGCCACCGACGGGTTGGCCGCGTTCTTCTTTTCGTCGGACTTCATCGCCGCCCTGATCGGTCGTGATCGAACCTTTTGCGGAACGTCTTTACCAGCCGCCCAGCAGATGCCATTCAGAAACAGTCGCACGAATTGCCGGTTGCTGAATGTTTCCGGGTGTCCGAGTGTCGTCGTAAACACCCGTCCGCCCCATTTATTGGTCCATGTCCAGGCGACCGCCTGAGTCATCGTTTCTGTCAGCTCATGACTGCCAAAGGGATTCTTCACAACGCCCGTCTTCTTTGATTTCCCGGTACCTCCCAGCAACACTTCCGCGTCGTCGGGTGGGTCCGTCAGATACAGCGTGCCTGCGGCGGTCAGGTCGTCACTCAACTTGACGCCGGTCAGAATCGGGTGCTTTCGAGCGACGGCAACGCCGCTCACCTGCGTGGTCCCCTGCAAATGAATGAAGTACTTTGAACCCAACGCGTCCCGCCCAAACCCATCGTTCCATTTTGCGTTCGGACTTCCCTGCGGATATGTGAATGCATGAGTGCTGCAGCGAAATCCAACGACCGGTTTCCCCGATTCCAGGTAGTCCACGATGAAATTCAGTTGATCGTCCGGCAGCGTCAGAAACCGCAGATAGAAAACGGCGACGTCCGCGGTGCGTAGCGCCTCCAGCCCGGGAATTCCGTTTGGGTTCTTCTCCGGATTCCCCGTCGGCAGGATGACAGTCGTGCGAAATCCAAGTTGCTCCAACTGCCTGGCCAGCGCCGGCATCGTGCTGCCCGGGTTGTAATGTTGGGTACCAACGACGAAGACAGCGTGGGGACTGTCGATGTTCTGAGCAGCGACGTTTTCAACCGTCGCGCAGATCAGGACAAGGACGCAAATTCTCTGCAATGGATGAACGCTGAACATGAACCTGTCTCTGCTGAATTCACAGCGGCAATGGAAGCAAAACATAAATCGTTGAACGCGGCAGCACCGATGAGCGACGTCTGAACGCTGTAACTGCCGCGATACACCACAGGTTCCACTGTACAAATCAATTGACCGTTTTTCCCGTCCAGTCAACCAACTGTCTGGACGCAGTCCGGACATTCCCCGTTTCAGCCCGCAGAATAGCCAACTACCAGGTGGTGAAACCCCGAATTGGGGGATGAAAACTGTACAAATCGATCACCGACCTGTTAAATACCATAAATATTCAGTGAAAGCGGCCCCCCACGACGGAGCCAGGACTCGTTGTGGCGTTGAGATAGATTATCCTCCGTTCCTCAGTGGTCATGGGCCCACAACGATTGCCCTCCCTAATGCAACAGCAGACTTGAGTTTCGAATGGAAGCACCAACCGCCGCCAACGAGTTTTTCGCTCTTCTGCAGAAGAGCGAACTGCTGACCGCGGGCCAGGTGCGCAAAGCAATTGAGCAGTTCGAACTGGGCGAAGAGATGCCCCCCGAAACCGTCGCCCGAACGCTGGTCCGAAATCGAGTGCTGACGCCGTTTCAGGCTGAGCGATTGCTGGAAGGACGGTATCGCGGTTTTGTAATCGACGGCTATCGCGTCCGCGAAGTACTGGGCGTTGGCGGTATGGGTTGCGTCTATATTGCGGAAGACCGAGACAGAAGTCGCAAGGTCGCATTAAAAGTCATGGCTAACCACCATGCGCTTGATCCCGGCATGCTGGCGCGGATGAAACTGGAAGCCCGGGCGGGCATGGAAATCCAGCACCCGAACGTCATCGAAACCTATCACATCGACAGCACGGGTGCGGTCAATTACATGGTTCTGGAATTGATGCGGGGCATCAGCCTTCACGAACTCGTTGCGTTGCATGGTCCGGTGAAGTGGCAGATGGCCTGCGACATTTTCCTGCAGGTGGCGCTCGGGCTGCATGCGGCTCACAAGAAGGGCATCATTCATCGCGACATCAAACCTGCCAATATTCTGGTCGACAGTACCGGACTGACAAAGCTGCTGGACTTCGGTCTTGCCAAGCTGGACAACAACGAAGGCGAGGAGTTCTCGCTGGCCATGATCTTTGGCCATGACTGTCTGGGCACACCAGACTACATTGCTCCAGAGCAGGCGGCAGACAGCAACAGCGTGGATCGCAGAGCCGACATTTACAGCCTTGGCTGTACGATGTACGTCGCACTGACCGGACGCGTACCGTTTCCGCAAAAGAACAACGCGGCCAAGATTGAGGCTCACAGGAATCAAACGCCACGTTCGATGCGAGAGACACGTCCGGAGGTTCCTGAGGAGGTGGTCGCCATTGTTGAAAAGATGATGGCAAAAACGCCGGACGGTCGTTTTCCGTCGGCACTGGCAGTCGCCAAAACGCTGCAGCCATTGGCCGTCCGCCAGCATTTGAAATTTGACTTCCGGCACTTGGTCACATTGCGCGCAAAGCAGGCTCGTGACAAAGACAAGGCGTCCAAAAAAGCGCAGCCGTCCGCCATTCCTCGCTCTTCCATTACCTCGGCCAGCGCGTGGCTCGACAATCCAAGCCGTCACCTGCAGGCGGAGATTGACACGTTTGCCGGCGACGACACACCCGCGATCCGACAGCCCGCCCATCCCGTCTCACGACCACAGGCGACATCACCTCCGCGGGCCACCCAGTCACGGCCTTCTGTACAGACACGCCCCAACGTGCCTCAGGGCTGGTTTGTTCGGCGTCTGAAATCGAAGCAGCAAAGCACGCTGACAAGTGTTAAGACTCGGGTCGGCACAGCGCCGGAATGCGAGATCGCCATGCCCGGAACCATTGTTGATGCCCGTCAATGCACGATCGAATATGACGGTACCAACTGGCAGTTGAAACAGGAATCACGTTCTCAGCCGACGTTTGTGAATGGAAATGCAGAGGCCTTCGTTGAACTTCGTCACCGGTCCAGAGTGACCTTCACGGACGGCAGCGGTTTCGAGCTGATAAGCGAGTCAGAACTGGCCGCGGAGCAGAAACGGCGAAAAGCATTGTTGCTGGTTCTGGCCCTGGGCTTTGGCGCCGGTGTCACGGCTGTGCTGTTCTTCTAAGCCGTGATACCGCTGTGGGCGGCAGTCTGTTCGGATAATCGTACGACGCGACTCGGTTGCCGTGCGGGATTCGTGCCTGTCAATGATCAGCTCATTATGAAGAGCCAGACGATCCACGACAGGACGCTGGCCGCATAGCACATGAGCACTCGCCTCCGCTCTGAACGATTTCGCTGCTGCGTTCCAGGGCCCTGGCCGCCATGTCAGAAGATTCACCTCCTTCGTGCCAGGTATGGCCCGTCCTGCGGAGTAAAGACGGGATCGTCTGCTGCGGGCTGCTGTTTGATCTGAATTGCGAAGGGCAGCGGTGTCTTCGTTCGGGGGTCAATGACAAACATCGCCAGTGGCGCGTAGATGTATTTTTGCCCGTGCGGATAGTCACCGTCCGGAGCTCCATCCAGCATATGGAAGTCCACCATATACAGCCGACCTTCGGCAATGGCCGCAACCAGCGTGTCTCCGGACAGGACGCTCCTGAGGTGAGCGTCGGTCACCGGAAACCGATCATCCAGCTCATTGACGCGCTGCAGCATCACGGCATTCGGTCCCCCGACACGCATCCAGGCAAAGACACGGTCATCTTTGAAATCACGTGCGATCGGTGGTAAACCGATGGAATGAAACACTTCGCTGTAATCGTCCAGACTCACAGGCCGTCGGCTATCGGACGCCAAACGCGGGTTAAATTGCAGCGATTCCGTGACCAGAGCTTTCAGGTCATGAAGCCCTGCTTCTCCCAGATGAAGCAACTTCGAAAACAATGACAACTTACTGCGATGCAGTTCGCGATGTTGGCCGTCCATTTCAATGGCCGCAAGGTTTTCCAGTCCGACCACTGCGTGCCCTGCGACAGTCTTCAACCAGCCAAAGCTGAATTCATCCTCAATCGGCACACGGTCCAGCAGGGCCAGTGGAGACACATGGGTGTAGTTAAACTCATACCGCCGCTGGGCCCGTTTCAGCCCCGCCGCTCGTCGAACAGCAAACGGAACGTCCAGGGGCAGAAATGCTGTCATGCTGGGGTCTGTGTGAATGATCGGGAGTCAGGGGATTTAGTGTTGATGAGCAAACATGTTGAATCTAACATTTTTTTTGTGCAGTGACACGTGGTGCGTGCGGTGTCCGCGGTCCCGCTCTCCGGTGCGGTCCTGTCGCCATGTACAGATTTCGCAGAAGAGTCATTCGGTGCGGCGGCGTACAGCCCCTGCAAAATGGTTACTTGCGTTGCGTCGCCAGCAAAGATGGTGTGCTGGTTGCTCAGGGCACGCGTCCGCCACTGTTCCTGGTGGTGGTAATTCTTAACCCTGTGCCGGTCCAGAGAGTGTGCAAATCCTGATCTGTCCACGCTTCGTACCCCCGGACTGGATCTCCAATAACGTGTATATCTCGCAGCTTGCCGAAGTACACGACGGAGTGCGCCAGACCGGGAATCCAGCCTCCCTTCTTGACGTATCTGGGTATCATTTCAGCAACTTCCGGTTCAAGCTGGCAACACAGCAAGACCGGGTGGATAGCCGCGATCGCCTCCAGATCCTGCGGACTACCTTCGAAAAACTCAACCCGATGGTTCGTGCCGATGAGTTTGGTCGCAAGTCCGTGATACAGGCCCAGCCACGTTGTCCCGGACCGCGTCAGGCACAACTTTGCCATTTCCTGCTCTGAGGATTCCAGGCCCAGCGTATAAAGAATCGTCGCTGCCGCCGCCGCAGAGCAGGTATAACGCGTAGTCTGCAGACAAACAGGCCATACGGTGACGGGGTGGACCGGCGGTGCCCACTGGTCGCCGCAGTCCGGCGGTTCGGAAGGAATAAAGTACGTCAGCGAAAACGCTGCCGCGACAACCAGCAACAACATGATCGGCAAGCGTCTGGCCAGTGGCGACGGGTCCAGTCGCCACCAGACCACTGCGGCCAGAGCCGCCAACAATGGCGGAAACCAATTCGCCAGAATGATCACCGACGGCAGTGGAATCCATTTGACGATCCACAACTGCCCCCAGACCGTATACACATAAACGACAATCAGGATCACGATAAACGCGGCGATGATGTCCAGAAACGGCTTTGAACGGTCTCTGAGCAGGCGGTACATACCCGCGAAGACAGCAACCGACACGAATCCAATCAGTCCAACAGCTAGTCTGATGTCTTCCAATGTCTCGATCCCTGAATTAAATTCTCACCATTGGCAGACGACACAGAATCGCGGCGTCAGCTGAAAAAGCGACATAAGCCTGGTTGAGATAAGCGAGAACTGTCGATAAACTCCGCGTCCCGCGAAAGGGCTGCCAAGCTCTTTCAGCACCGACGACAGTCAAAAAGCGGGAAATTCACTTTGATTTGGCGACAAGGATGGAATCCGTCGCCGGGATTTTCGGAGTTCAATTGTGTCAATCGACAGATCACTTAAGAAGCCCAGCGGCGTCGTCCGTGCCAGAAACGTCCTAAAACGCGGAGAACGCATTTCAATTCTCAAAGAACAGGACCGCTGGCTCGAGGACCAAAGCCCATTGGGGCTGCCTAAAGTCCGCGTTGCAAAGGCAGCAGCCGGCAAGAAGAAGAAGAAGAAAGAGGAAGAGGAAGAGGAAGAAGGAACAGAAGAGGAAGCCACCTAGGCGTCTGGCGTTGCTTCCTGGCAGCATGAGAGCCTGACGGAATCGTTGAATCGCGTCAGGCACGCAGCAAATCCCTTTTGATTCGCATTCGGCACGGCTCGCTATTTCGATTTTATTGCGCAGCCAATGAAACACGGTGCGTGAGCCAGTTGGTTCAGGCTCAGACTTCTGAGCACCGTTTCTTTCCTCCCAGGCCTTCCTGGAACTGTACGATCCCTGATCACGACGTTGAACGGTTCGTTCCTGTTTAATGCATCCCGATACAGATCGCACGTTTTCTGGCCGCCATTGGCAGTGTGAACTTTACACTGCGTTCGTTGCCACATCTGCGGCGCTATGCTGTGGATCGATGGATCGTCCGCCAGAAGCACCCGTTGGCGTTTTTGAAGCAAGGTCTGCTGCGGTGCCGGACACGCTGAGACGGACTGTGCCCGAGCATGGCCAGGAGAGTCCCGATCTGGTCACAAACCACAGTCGGTGGCTTAACGCTGTACTGAACCGACCCAACGCGCAAACCTTTGCGTCCCGGGATTGAACGTGTAGATCGTGCGGTCCGGAAATGCCGCCTGCAGCTCCGGAATTTCCCTCGCAGACGACGGGTGCCTGCATTTCAAGACGGCTGATTCCAGGTCTGGTGAGTTGATCACATAACTAAGCTGCGGGTCCGCATTTCGTTCGTCGATCAGAATCAACGCTGGCTTGTCGATCGCCTGCGACGCGACCGTGGCATTGAAATACTCAAATCGCGTTCGAGCGAAAGCAAGCTCGTGCACGGCCCCACTAACTTTCGATTGGTCATCAAACATCGGAAGCTCAATCCATCCGGGCAGCAATCCGGCTGCGGCTAAGCACACGACCCAGCCGACGGCCAACCTTCGTGGCATAATACCAACCAGTTTCCTGGCTGCGGAATACAGTCCAGCGCCGGCCAGCAACAGCAGCAGTGGGGCAGTTTCAAAAACATAGTGCCAGTGCATGATACCATCAAACCAGTACGGCACGTGCACGACATGGAGTGCCAGAACGCTGGCAAACAACAGTCGCAGCGCAGTTGGATTGGACACGATGTCGCCGGGGCTCTGTTGCTTTGTTCGTGCTAGACAAAGCCGTGCTGCCATCAGCAGGCCGAACAGCATGGGGAACACCGCCAGCGACCACTGCAGACTGGCGATCAGTCGATTCTTCACATTTTCTGCAGCGACCGCGGGCGTCAGATTGGTCGCCCATTGGTCATAACTTGTCAGTACTCTGGAGTTATCGGATTCCGGCCGGGCCACGCCGTTGTTGAATCCGAAGCGATGGCGTGGGGTGAATGTGTCGGTGTATTCCTGGTACGCTGTGCGATGCCATGATCCCGTGGCTTCATGATTGAGCAAGGCAAGGAATGCCAGTCCACCCAGCATCGGCACGGCAAAGCCGATCGCGAGTCGACGCTCGCTGCGTTCTGGCCAAAGTCGCAAGGCCAGCCAGATGCCGAAGGGCAATGCAAACCCTGCCGCCGTCATGGGACGCCCCAGCATCGCCAGCGTTAGTGCGATGCCGGACAGCAGCGCATAACAAAAGCGGGACGTCGACATCATGCGAATGAACGACCAGGTAAAAACGCTCAGGGCCAGCATGACCGGATGGTGAGCGAGCAGCAGATTGCTGAACACAGCCAATCCCGGACTTAGCGAAATCAGCAGCCCACCGACCAAAGCAGCGCGAGGATGCACAATCTGGCGCATCGCCAGATAGAAGAATATGCTGGCCAGCCCGCCAGCCAGCCAATGTCCCCAGACCGAGTGATCGATGGCCACGAACGGGGCCATCCACAGTCCGGTCCACGGGAAATAGCGACTGACGGTACGGTGTTCATTCAACACATGCATCTGATGAAACAAATCCGGCCGCACAGTCATTGGCGGGAACGTCATGTGTCCGGCCAGAAACGTACGTGCCTGCAGCAAATAGCTGTATTCGTCGTGATAAGTGGGCGGCAGGTCTGCAAAAGCAACACTTCGAGTCTGCAACAGCGTTGTGACCGCGATGCTTCGACTGCCCACCGCATAGCTGCTCAACACAGACAGCGAGAACATCAAGCAGCACGCCGCAAGGCACGCAACCGATGGCGAAGCACTGATGGCAGGAGAGTGCTGATCGGCTGGATCTCCGGGACGGCCACGGACAAACGCTCGTTCCTGTCCTGTGCGGCGCCCTCGTGAAATCCAACGCAGCAATGGCAGACTCAGCAGGCACAGAAACGGTAAAGTGGTCTCGGGGTCCCAGAACGACAGCCACGCCATGGGTCCCAGAGGTGTGTCGAAACTGCTGACCAATCGGCGCAGTTCGAAAAACGTCGCCGCTGCGAACAGCAATGACCACACCAGCCACAGCCACCACTGGTCCGGTTTACGATCGGATGGGTTGTCATTTCGTGCCATGCTGCCTCAGAATCTGGTTGTGATGACAATTTGTACGTCACGCAGGCTCTGAATGCGAAGAATGCCTCGAATTTCCGTCTGTTGCAACGATCGCTTTGTATCAGTCGTCCACCCAGGCAATAATCCGGCGATTCGCCCCTGTCACCGACAACGCTGTACATCATGAAGCCATCCCAAACCCGACCGTCGCTCCTTTTTCGACTGGTGATTCCGGCGACGGTCATCTTTATCCTGACCATACTGGCCCTGATTGCCTCACTGTTCGGTGACCCGCGAGCTCCCGTGTCTCAGTGGCTGGAAGCGCACGGTAATAGTCTGTTGATCTGGGAATTCATTGTTGTGCTGGTCGTGGCTCTGCTGGCCATGACCATCGATCGATGGCGAAATCTACACGGAATTGAAGAGGATCCAGTCATGCCGCCGCAGCCCACAGACTCCGATATCGAAAACTAAGCTCCGCTGCTGCGAAGGACAGCAAACTGATGACAGAAACCGTTCGCCAACAAATCGAACAACTTCGCGCCGACCTGAAGCGTCACAACAGGCTGTACTACGTCGACACGACTCAGGAGATTCCCGACCGCGACTACGACCGCATGATGGCCGACTTGCAGCGTCTGGAGCATGAACACCCGGACTATGATTCGCCGTCAAGTCCCACTCACAAGGTCGGTGGGGATCCAATCGATGGCTTCGAGCAGCGCGAGCATCACGTACCAATGCTGTCGATTGACAACGCATTTGAGGAACAGGAACTCGTCGACTGGGATGCCGGATTGCAAAAAACACTCGAACAGGACAATCTGGAATACAGCGTCGAGTATAAGATCGACGGCGTCGCCATGGCACTGATGTATGAGGAGGGTCTTCTGGTACGCGGGATGACGCGTGGAAATGGTCTCGTCGGTGACGATATCACGTCGAACGCTCGAGTTGTTGGGGGCGTGCCGCTTCGCCTGGAGACCTCATCGCCTCCACCGGTGCTGGAAGTTCGCGGCGAAGTGATCATCCTGAATGAAGACTTCGCCAGATTTCAGGCGGCTCAGGTCGCCGCCGGGGACGAACCGTTTAAAAATCCCCGAAACGCTGCCGCTGGTGCCTTAAAACTACTGGACCCCAGAGAAGCTCGCAAACGCAGCTTGCGGTTTCTGGCTCACGGCGTCGGCCATGTTGACGGAATTTCGTGGCAGCATTACCTGCAGTTTCTGGATTCAATTCGGAACATGGGGCTGCCGGTCACGCCCAATGTCGGACAGGCGACCGGCTTTGCCGAACTGATGGTGGTTGTGGGGCGCATGATGGAAGGTGTCGCCTCGCTCCCGTTTGAAGTCGATGGGATTGTGATTAAGTTGAACCGCCTGACTGAACGCGATCTGCTTGGAACAACCTCAAAGAGTCCGCGCTGGGTTCGCGCGTACAAGTGGGAACGCTACGAAGCGGAAACACGCGTTGTCGACATTGCCATTCAGGTCGGCAAGACGGGGACACTGACACCCGTCGCTGAGTTGGAACCAGTCGAAATTGATGGCACAACGGTGTCACGGGCCAGCCTGCACAATCGTGATGAGCTACAACGACTGGGCGTCATGGTTGGGGACAGGGTGCTTGTGGAAAAGGCCGGGAAGATCATTCCTCACGTCCTGCGGGTGAACGAAGCAGAACGAACGGGCGCTGAGAAACCATTTGCGTTTCCTGAGTTTTGCCCGGAATGCGGTGCGGCCGTGCAACAGGATGAAGGCGGTGTCTACATTCGCTGTGGGAATCCCTCCTGCCCCGCGCAGTTGCGTGAAACGTTGATCTTTTTTGCCTCACGTCCCGCCATGGATATTGACGGTCTGGGCGAAAAACTTGTGGAACAGTTGTTGGATTCCGGACTTGTCGATGGCATTCCGTCACTCTACCGACTTGGCGAACAACGCGAAAAACTGCTGAAACTCGAACGGCTGGGTGAAAAATCCATCGACCGACTACTGGCTGGGATTGAAGCGTCCAAACAACAGCCCTACTGGCGTCTGTTGACGGGCCTCAATATTCGCCACGTCGGGCAGAGCAACGCGCAGGTTCTGGAACGCGCCTTTGGGACGGGCGCCGAGATTGCTGCGCAGACAGAAGAATCGCTGTCGGCCATTGACGACATCGGACCGGTGATTGCCGCGTCGGTGCATCAGTTCTTCTCGTCCGATGTTGGTGGCAGTTTACTTCATCAGCTGAAAGAACTGGGACTGAATCCTGGGACGCCGGTCGACAGAAGCAGCATAATCAGCACGGACAGCGAAAAACTGTCTGGCAAATCACTTGTCGTGACCGGTACTCTGGCCAGAATGTCGCGTGACGAAGCCCAGCAGCTGATTCGCGATCATGGCGGCAAGGCGTCCGGAAGTGTGTCCGGCAAGACCGACTACCTGATTGCCGGCGAGAAAGCCGGCAGCAAGTTAACCAAAGCACAGGGACTGGGCGTCAGGATTCTTACCGAAGAAGAATTCCTAGCGATGCTTGAGAGCTAAATCAGATGGACACTGCCACATTACTGGTCATTAACGGTCCGAATCCGGGAACGCGATTCGATGTGGCCAGAAACGATGACCTGATCATTGGACGCAGCGTCGGTACGCACATACGAGTGGACGACACAGAGATGTCGCGTCAACATGCGAAGGTGTCCGAGGACAGTGGCGTCTACCGGCTGCGGGATCTTGACAGCGCAAACGGCACGTTTATCAACGGTCAACGAGTGACTGAGCACACTCTGCTCAACGGCGATTTCATTCGACTGGGAACGACGTTACTGACGTTTCAGCTGACATCGACCGAACACTCCTCCGGAAGCGCACAACAGATACATTTCGTTGATAATTCTCAGTCCGGACAGCATTCGGAAATCGTTCAGACCGTGCATGCCGAACCTGCTTCGTCGGGGACGGTCTGGCCGGACCAGCAGATCGGGCTGCAGCTGCTCTACGAAGTCGCCGAAGAATTTGTTCGCCCGGAACACACACTGGAATCGCTGATGCAGCGAATTCTGGAACTGACTCTGGATGCCATTCGCGCAGATCGTGGCTGCATTCTGCTGAAGGATTCGGGCGGCGAAGAACTGACACCGCTGGTCTTTTGCCAAAGACGCCCAGCGTCCCTGCAATACGATTTCATGGACGAGCAACGGGACAAATCTGCGGCCGACGAAAACAGTTCTGCAGACGACGTGGCCGCCACCAGCCCTCCGGCACTGGAGCAGATGCCCATTTCACGTTCCATCACCGGATACGTACTGCGCCACGGCAAGGCCGTGCGCACGTCCGACGCGCTGCACGATGCTCGTTTTGAGGGAGGTCAGAGTATTGCTTCGTCAGGGATTCGGGAGGCAATTTGTGCTCCGATGCGTGGACACGACGCGTTGCTGGGCGTTTTCTACATTGATATTTCCACCAAGGCGCTGGCAGATGGAACAGTTGTGGGAACGGGCAGTCTGTCTGATGAGCACCTGAAGTCGGTACTGGCCGTTGCGCGGCAGTCGGCACTGGCGGTGGAATCGCGGCAATTCCACAGTGCTCTGCTGAAGGCGGAACGCTTTGCCGCGATGGGCCAGACAATCGCCGTTCTCAGCCATCATATCAAGAACATACTGCAGGGCGTTCGTGGTGGCGGATATCTGATTCAGACGGGGCTTGACCAGTCCAAAGACGACCTCGTCCGACAGGGTTGGGGAATCGTCGAAAGGAATCAGAATCGCATCTACGATCTTGTCATGGATATGCTGTCGTTCACGAAGGACCGAGTACCCGACCTGCAGCCGGGCGACGTCAACCGCATCTGCGCTGAAGTTGCAGAACTGGCCACGACACCAGCCACCGAATACGGAGTCAAATTTGAATTCCGCCCGGAAGCCGGGCTGCCGCTGGCGGAGTTCGATCACGAGGGCATTCATCGGTCAGTACTCAACGTTGCGTTAAATGCCATAGATGCGGTGGCCGAATCCGAAAACGCGACGGTCGTTCTGCAAACAAGTTACGACAAGGCCAACGACGTCATACTGGTCGCTGTCACTGACAATGGTCCGGGAATCCCGGAAGAACACCGCGCCACTGTCTTCAATCTGTTTGAATCCTCCAAGGGCGAGCGCGGCACGGGTATCGGCCTGCCCGTCAGCCGGAAGATCATTCGCGAGCACGGCGGAAGTATTCGTATTGAAGGCGGCCCGGGAGAAGGCACACGATTCGTGCTGTCCTGGCCGCGAGGCAATCCGTCCGCTGAAACAGTACTTCTGGACAGTCCGACGCAAACGGGAAACGATGGCAGTTCGGTCAATGAAGTCCCCGCAGACAGTTGACGCCGTCGATGATGGAGACATCAGACCTGAGAACTGACGTCGACGAGGGCAGGTCCGTTAGTTTCCGGTCGCCGACCGGACCACTCAAACGATGGGAAGAAGCGGACCACCGCTTTTCAACTCATCGGAGCGTTCATCACCTGGCAACCCACTTTTTGCAGGTGCGTAGCTCTCGACGTGAGCGCTTGGGCGGTAGCCACCGGTTTTCCCGAAAGAACCCGCGGCTGGCGTCTTGCGGCTCACATCCCAGCTTGAAAAACTGAGAAGCCGAGGCTCTGACAGCTGATTCCTTCATTGTTGAGTGGAACGGTGTATCATTCCTTCCGATACAGAAGACAGGGTGATGAAACGAATCTCGGCAGGTGCCTGAATTTACAGCGTATTACGCTGACTCGTGGCCGCAACAGACGCGTCCCAGCCTGCGAAAACGGCATGCCCACGAGCCAGAACGGTTCACCAGATAAAGTAAACTGCTCTAGCTATGGCGCTGATTAACGCATCACTTCTGGCAGGGGTAATTCTGGCAGGGCTTCCCGTCCTGTTACACCTGATCATGCGTGCCAAGCCGAAACGGATTGAATTTCCGGCGTTGCAGCTGCTGAAGACACGACAGACGTCAAATTCACGCCGGATGAAACTTCGTCAGATCCTGCTGCTGCTGCTGCGAGCAATTGTGATCGTTGTGGCAGTGCTGGCCCTGACACGCCCGTCTTTGCCAGCGGCTCGATATGGTCTGAGATGGTATGAATGGCTGATCCTGACCATAGTTATTGGTGGCACGCTGGGGGTCTACGTATGGTTGTCAAAGCGGGCGACAGCCGCAGAACCAGCGGAACATCTTTTGCGCGAACAACGAGGACGCCTGCGAACATTCGCCTTGCTGGGGGGAATCCTTGCTGCCTTGATCTGCGTTGGCGTCCCGTGGGGACTACGTGTCCAGGCGGAAATGACGGGACCTCGAAATCCATTGGCGGCCGATATCCCTGTGGCTGCGGTATTCGCCTTCGACAACAGTCTGAGTATGACTTACCAGTATGAAGGTCAGACTCGGCTTGAACTGGCGGAACAGATGGCAACCGAACATCTGACCCACCTTCCGCAGGGCAGCCGAGTGGCCGTCGTCACCGCCGATCTGGATTCCGATGTCGTCTTTCAGGCAGACCTTGCCGGAGCCCGATCACGGATCAACGATCTGGAACCCACGACGATTCCGCGTTCGTTAAACGTCGTCATCAGGAATGCAATCGAAGGGCACGTGCTGGATCGGGAACAGGTGCAGAACGAACTTGGCACAAGCGATCTGTTTTCCCGCGAAATCTATTTGCTGACTGATCTTTCCGAAACGGCGTGGCATGATCCGGACGAATCCGGACTACGCGATCTGCTGGTGCAGCATGATTGGCTGCAGGTTTATCTGATTGACGTCAGTGTGACCAATCCCATCAATGTTTCGCTGTCGCAGCTGCGTCTCGATCGGCAGGCGACAGTCGAAGGGCAGTCGGTGAGTGTCTCAGTCACCGTGTCGTCGACGGCCGCTGCCGATGCGGCGGCCACACTTGAACTGTTCACGCTCGATAAGTTGGGCAACGAAATTGTCGGTGGCGGAGGCGGCAGTTCGGCGCGGCGGAGGGTGAGTTTCGATGGAAGTCCACCGACTGCCGTGTTCACCGTCAGTGGCATGAAGGGCCGCGATGCTCAGAACGGGTTTGTCAGACTGGCGTCGCCTGATCCATTGACGTTTGACGACATTCGCTATTTCACATTTGGCGTGTCTGAGGTGCCACGAATCCTGTTGGTGTCTGATCGGCTGATCGACAGCAAATATCTGCTGAATGCATTGCAACCAGCTTTGTTGGAACGCCAGGGCATTCGCAAATTCCACTGCAAGGCCGTCACGACAAACCAACTGCCGCGGCAGAAGCTCACTAATTACGACGTCATTTGTGTTGTGAATCTGCAGCGACCAAATCAGTCGGTGTGGTCCGACCTGTATCGCTTTGTCAACGACGGAGGAGCGTTGTTCATCACGACGGGTGGTGAAAAGTTGATGCAGGCGATTGCCTGGCGAACCGCTGACGCAGAGAAATTACTGCCTGGTCTGCCGATCAGCAAGCTTCCCTTCCGGCCGGAGCCGGGGCGATTGACACTCGTTGCCGACGACAATCCGATTGTGCGCAGTTTTTTAAACGATCAGGACGCAAAAACAGCTCTTTCATACGCGTTGTTTGACCTGTGCTGGACATTCGACCTGCCGGAGAATTCTCGTGTGTTGATGGAATTCAATGATAAGACAAGACGCCCGGCGCTGATCGAACGCCACGTCGGTGCCGGCCGAGCTGTGCTGTTTGCTTCGGCTGTGGATAACCTGTTAAACGGTGGCAGCAAATGGAACGAAGGTTTTGTCGTGGACAACTGGGCGTTCCTGATGTTGGTCGACGAGGTGATGCAGTATCTCACGGGTGCGGCGGATGAGCAGAGAAACTTTGCCGTGGGCGATCCCGTCGAGATTCCCGTATCGGCCGTAGACCGATTCAGCCGCTATGCCGTGGCACGACCCAGCCTGCGTCTCACAGAAGGCACGCTTCCATTTGACGAACCCTCAGCACTGCTGACAGACGTCGACGAAGCGGGCCACTACCAACTTCGATCCATCGACGAGGGCAACCGTTTTCACCGCGACTTCGCCGTTAACGATCTGGACGCGGAAAGCAATCTGGCAGTGGTCTCTGATGAAGTCCTCGACACAATTCTGGGATCGGGACGCTATTCGCGAGTCACCGACCCGGAACAACTGGACCGCGCTGTCAACGTCGGGCGACTTGGAGTGGAAGTGTTTCCCGTGCTGATGGGACTTTTGATCGTGTTGTTTTGCGGCGAACACCTGATGGCCAATTTCTTCTACGACGACGAACCTGTCCCACATGAATCGGGCTCCGCCACGAAGGGCTCGTCAATCGGATGAAACTGGCGTTCGAACCAATCTGGCCATGGCCATTCGTCGTACTGATCTGCGCCGTCATGCTGCTCGTCCTGCGGATGGGCTACCCACGACGGATCCGGCACCTGCCCACTTTCTGGCGGCGACTGCTGATCGGGCTGCGGATTGCCATCGTACTGCTCATCACGTTCTGGCTACTGCGACCGGCAGCCGTTCTGGAATCAAACGACCGGTCCAATGCTGTACTGTATGTCATCATGGACGGAAGCCGCAGTATGGACACACCGGATGGTACCGGAGGCATGACCCGCAGACAGGAACTGCTGCAACTGTACGAAGCCGCGAAACCCTTGCTGGATGTGATCGGCGACTCCGTCGAAATCCGACTGCGGGATCTGGCAGAGGAGCTGACGGTGGTCGAAGCACCGGGAGTGGCAGCTGATGGCAGGATGACGGCGATTGGCGCCAATCTGGAGATACTGGCCAGGGAAGCGGCTCGCGAGAGAATCGCTGCCATCCTGTTCTGGAGTGACGGCAAACAGGCAGCCAGCAGTAAGATGGATGTTGATCCCATCAAAGCCGCTCGTCTGTCAGGACGGCAGAACAGCCCGATCTACACCGTTGTGCTGGGCAGTTCCGAGGTTAAGACCGCGACGCTGGACCTTGCTGTCAGTGAACTGGACATTTCCCGCGATGTATTCATTCGCAACATCGTGCCGATTAAAGTCCGCCTGAAGTCCTTTGGAGCGGAGGGCCGTGAATGTCGTGTGCGCGTGCTTGTCGAACGCAGAGCTCGGTTGCCCAATGGCACAACCGGAGAAATGGTAGAAGTGCGCCCCAGCCAGGACAACATAACGCTGAAGGTCCACCGTCCTGCGGACACAGCAGAAGACGTCACACTGGATCTGCAATTTGTGCCAAATGAAGCTGGCGAAATCAAGATTGCCGTCGAGGTAGAAGTGCTGGACGACGAAGTCCGCCGCACGAATAACCGTGTCGAAACCATCATTCGAGTTCGATCGGGTGGAATTCGGGTGGCGTATTTCGACCGACTGCGCCCCGAATACAAGTGGCTGCGTCGGATCAATGTCAGCAGCCGCGTGCAACTGGACCACATGCACATCTATCCAGCACAGTTCGCCGCCCGGAACGACTTCAACGACGATTGGTTCATCCCCGGAAATTACGACGCCTTTATCATCGGCGATGTTCCCGCAGAGCTGTTCGGAGAAGAACGCCTGCAGAAACTCTATACCTGCTGCGAACTGGGTGCAGGCTTCATGATGATCGGTGGAGAAGACAGTTTTGGCGGGGGAGGCTACCATCGCACGCCGCTGGCCCGACTGCTGCCCGTGTCCATGAGCGACGCCGATCAGCAATTGACCGACGATATCCAGATGGTGCCCCGGCGGGCAGCCTTTACCAACCCCATTCTGCAGATCGCTCCGCCCGACCAGAACAGACAACGCTGGAATGATCTTCCACCATTAACCGGTGCCAATGCTTTGCGCGTCCGCGACGGCGGAGTCGCTGTGGTTCTGGCTGAATCGTCCGCCGGAATGCCGCTGCTCATTCGGCAGAACGTCGGTGCTTCTCGTGTTCTTGCGTTTGCGGGAGACACCACCTGGCAATGGGCGGTGGGCGAGGATTGGGCGGTTGAAGCTCATCAGCGTTTCTGGCGGCAAATGATTTTCTGGCTGACGAAGATGGAAAACGACGGCGATTCGCGGCTGTGGATCAACGTCGAACCGCGAGATGTTGTCCCGGGATCGCTCGCTGAACTGTCATTCGGCCTGCGGGACGAGGACGGCATTCCGCTGGCCGGCGTCAAATACGAGGTCACCGTACAACGTCCGGATGGCGATCAGCAAGTGATCGCCGCCAGGGCCGTCGACGCCCACGGCGCGGGAGACTTCCAGAACACGATGGACCCCGGTGACTACTGGGCAACCGTCGCCGCGGAAGACGCGGACGGAGGCATGAACTTCGCAACAACGCGCTTTCTGGTCAACCCTCGTGACCCGGAACTCGACAATCCGACAGCCGACCCGTCTCTCATGCGAGAACTTGCTCACGTCAGCGCAGGTGACTTTCTGACGTCGGACGATATGCTGGAGCGTCTGGAACAATGGGCCAACGAAGGCCTGCCAAGCCTGGAAGTCAAACGCTCAGAACGAATTACCCTGTGGGACAACTGGATCAGTCTGCTGCTGTTCGTGCTGCTGCTGTGCGTGGAATGGGCATGCCGCAAGAAACGTGGACTGGTGTGATGCGTGTCTCAGGAGAACGTCGGATGAACACCATCACCACTCACGCTTTTCGCTGCGTCATCGTTAGCGCCATCGCAACATCATTGATGGCTTCCCACAGTTCTGCCGCTGACAATCCGCCGAAGCCACTTCTTCGAGCACACGCCCACAACGACTATCTGCACGATCGCCCGCTGCTGGACGCCCTGGACAACGGCTTTTGCAGCGTGGAAGCAGACATCTTTCTTGTGCAGAGTAAACTGCTTGTCGCGCACACACGGTCGGAACTGTCTGAGAAGAACTCGCTGGAAAAACTGTATCTTGAACCACTTCGTAAACGCGTCCAACAGAACGGCGGTCGAGTGTACTCGGGCGGTCCGGTGTTCACGTTGCTGATAGACATCAAGTCGGACGGTGAAACCACGTATCGAGCATTGCATCAGCTTCTGTCACAATACCAGGACATCTTCTCACGTGTTGAGAACGGGCGAGTCCATGAAAAAGCCGTGTCCGCCATCGTCAGTGGCAACCGCCCGTACGCCGCGATCGCCGCAGACTCACCGCGCTACGTTGGCATTGACGGACGGTTGTCCGATCTGGACAGCGATCAGCCGCCGCATCTGATGCCGTTGATCAGCGACAACTGGCGAAATCACTTCCAGTGGCGAGGCGACGGCGACCTGCCGGAAGCGGAACGCATGAAGCTGCTGCAGATCGTGCAGCAGGCACACAGCAAAAACCGTCGCATCCGCTTCTGGGCCACACCCGACAAATCCGCCATGTGGCAAGCGCTCAACGAAGCTGCAGTCGACCTGATCAACACCGACAACCTGCCGGGGCTGAGCGAGTTCCAGCGGAAGACTCGTTGACCGCGTTCGCAACCAAGTTTCGTCCAGGCACGAACTTGCCAACGTTGCTACCTGAATCGCTGCACAAGGTCACACAACGCGCCAAAACCCAGCCGTCGGAATACGAGATGAGGCCCAAGGCTCAAGGCTCAAGGCTCAAGGCTCAAGGCTCAAGGCTCAAGGCTCAAGGCTCAAGGCTCAAGGCTCAAGGCTCAAGGCTCAAGGCTCAAATTTGTTGGCTTTGCAACTGACGATCATTGTCATCACTACCCCGGCGCGCTGGCCGGGGCCGGGGATGGGACCGACGACGGGGCGGACGGCCAACAGAATTATTCCGTTGAGGGAATCAGCCGCTTTTTTCCAGGGAGGGGAGCAGTCCAGCTTGTTGATAATTCAAAAAAAACAAAAACAAACCCCACCCACTCCTTGCCCCCCCCATCTCCCCTAGTCTAGTGTTTTCAATTAGTTTCTTTAATCCTTCTAGAAGTTGTTTCAAAAACACGATCACGAAGCACGAACAAGTGAATCAAAATCGTGATAAAACAAAGCGACAACTCACTTATTGGCGCTGCGTTCTGGCATTGAAACCACTTGTAGGTGACATGAAAATTCTAGTTCGCACCCTGCTGCTTTTCAGTCTGGCATCGTCAGCTTCGGTCGCCAACGCTGGTATTGTTTTTAATCTCACCCCAACGGGCAATGCAAGTGCCGATGCCGGTTTCTTAGCGGCGGCTAATTACATTCAGTCGCAGTTTGATGACAACGTGACAATTAATCTCACCACTGCGTTTTCGACTCTGGATCCCGGCATATTGGGCTCCGCGAGCTCCACGGTAGCCGGGTATGGTTTCGGGGCATGGAGAACCGCTATGACTGGGGATTCAACCAGTGCTGATGACGCCACCATGGTTGCAAATCTTCCTGCGGGATCGACCTATAGTCGCTGGATCAACAACACATCAACAAATGGTTCGCCCCATTTGAATACCGGTTTGAATAACGTTCGCTTGAGCAACGCCAATGCCAAGGCCTTAGGGCTTTTAAGTGCTACTGCTGGAGCAGAAGATGCGAGTATCGAATTTAGCGACCGATTTTCCTGGGATTTTGATCAATCGGATGGCATCGGAGCAGGTTTAATCGATTTTGTAGGTGTAGCAACCCATGAAATTATGCATGCCATGGGATTTACCAGCGGGGTCGACATTCTGGATATCAACGGCACGGAAATGTTTACTGATGCCCAATTCGCTCCCTTCGTTTCAGGGTTGGATTTCACCCGCCAGTCAGCCGCAGCAATCGCTGGAGGGGCAGATCTGGATTGGACGGTAGGAACTGCTGCAAAAGATTTTTCCATTGATGGTGGAACGACGAGCCTGATTTCGAACGCTTTTTCTACGGGGGTGAATTTTGGTGATGGATCACAGGCAAGTCACTGGAAAGACAGCCTTGGCATCGGAATCATGGATCCAACATCTGTAGCGGCTGGGTCCATGAACATAGTTACCGCATTCGACCTTCAAGCTCTTGATGTCATCGGCTGGAATCAGGGTGCAGCAGTTCCGGAACCGTCCAGCTTCGCAGTGTTCGGACTCGGCCTGATCGGCTTTGGTGGCTACAAATTGCGGCGGCGACGGAAATCAACGGCTACGAACGCCACCTTGACGTAACTCACGGCGGGAGCACTGCAGCGTAATTGTGCTGACTCAGCAGTCCGTAACATGAAACCGTCTGACTCGGTCACGTAGTGATTGAATCAGACGGTTTTCTGGTTGAGCACGTTGGCTTCCCACGAAGGTCGCCAGCGAGTGGGGCTGGCACAAGGGGCCGAGCGAGGGCTGAACGCCGTCTGCAGTTAACCGTCTATCTGATGGTACGACTTATACGTAAGTTGTTGACAGATCCGGTAGTTGTTTTACAGTGTTTCGTGGTTTCAAGAGATTCCACGACACCCACAGCCGACACCGGAACGGATAACATGTCAGCAAAAACTACGCCCGCAAAACCCTACCCTGAATTCCCCTTATGGGCTCATCAGAACGGGCAGTGGTGCAGAAAAATTCGAGGCAAGGCCCATTACTTCGGACTGTGGGAATCCCCTGAGTTGGCATTGCAACGGTACCTCGACGAAATTGACGATATTCAGGCTGGCCGTAATCCACGCAGTAAAACGACAACACCTGAGCTGATTTCTGTTGCTGAAGCGTTGAACCTGTACCTAAGTGCTGCAGACGCAAAGCGGGAGGCTGGGGAAATCTCCAACCGGCATTTCGCCGATTCTCAACGAACCTGTCAGAACGTAGTCAAGCACTTTGGTCGCCGTGTGGCAACAGCGTCGTTGAAGGCAGCGGAGTTCGCGTCGTTGAAATTGTCATTCCCCTCGACATGGGGACCAGCCAAGACTGCCGTGGAAATCCAGCGAATTAAAGCCGCTTTCCGCTGGTGTGCTGAATCAGAACTAATTCCAGCTTTGCCTAATTTTGGTCCAGGCTTCAAGCGTCCCTCTCAAGCCGTCCTTCGTCGCGCCAAGGCTGAACGTCAGTCACGGCACGGGACGCTGGATTACACAGTGGACGAGCTGAGAACTCTTTTGGAAGCGTCTAGCGGGTATCTGAAGGCTTCGATTCTCTTGGGAATCAATGGTGGATTTGGCTCCGTTGATTGTGCGAGGCTCCGCGAAGGCAATATCGACCGCAGTAACAGATTCTACGACGTTCCACGATATAAAACGGCCGTTCCACGACGGTTCTACGTCTGGAGGGAAACTCAAGATGCGATCGAAGTTGCCATGTCTGAACGCCCAGTCGCAAGGAATGAGTGTGACTCTGGTCTGTGCATGCTTACGAAGCGTGGGTTGCCAATCAACTACGTAAACAAGTCTGGAGGATGTTTCGATGCCGTTGCAAAGCAGTTCACGGCCTTGCTGTCCGATTTTGAAATAAACAAGCCTGGTCGGGGTTTCTACTCGCTGAGACGCACGTATGAGACAGTGGCTGGAAACACGAAAGACCAGGTTGCCGTCAACTTTGCAATGGGTCATTCAGACGAGAGCATGGCAGCCGTCTACCGCCAGGGGATTGACGACCAGCGTCTAATCGACGTAGCTGAGCACGTTCGTCAGTGGCTGTGGACGCGCAAATGTGATGCCTGTGGTGAGACTCAGTTTTCTGTGGATGATGAGTGGACGTGTGAGAATTGCGAGAAGGCCGACCTGACTGACGAGTAGTTCGATAAACGGCAGGACTTAGACTTGAGGTAGCTCTTCTGGTCAAAAAGCGTTTTCTGAGACGCCCGTCCTGCTGTTGTTTTTTCTCAGATGTTGACTGATCAGAAAGTCGACCAACCATGACGGCGAGAACGATCGGAGACGACTGGCTTAAATCACTGCCCTTTATGGCAGAAGATCTGGCAGAGCTAACGGGCCGAATCAAGTCCGAGCTGATCGAACCAACATATGACGATGACACTCGTCTTTTCGCGGGTTGGACGATCAAAGACCAATCGTTGCTGCGACGATCACCGACGTGGTTGTATGCCGCACGGGACGCTGTAATGCTTGTTAATAATGACAAGCCGCAAGTCCCGTTCGACTTCTCACTCATCAACAATTTCATTGAAACTTATGAAAGTGGCTCTGGGTTTGGCAGTGCTCTGGTGAAATTGGAAAAGGGGCTGAAGGTCTTGACGGCGTTTGTGCACGTCACCTCCAAACCAAAGCCACCGAAGAAACGCACACGGAAGAACATGACGTGGGAGATGGCGGATGACATCCTCCTGCATCTACTGAAAGAGGATCCGGTCAAATACGCCGGCATGGGTGAACGGGAGATGGCGAAAGCTGTTGGATGTAGCCGCAAAACGCTCACGAAAACGACATCCTACGAGAACATCGAAAAAGTTCGTGAGGAGCTCAGAAACCGCTAAGGTGGTCTAAACCTGAATTCCCAGAATAGACCACTCTCGAACTTTTACGTTTTTTGCTCAGCAGCGTTTTCATTGAAGACGCTGCCTTTTCATGCGCAATTCCGACTTGGAGCAGACCGGTTTTAGACCACTTTCCAGGCCACTCAGCCAAGGGTAGAGACCTTTTGATTTCCCCGGATGCTGAGACATGTCTAACCCAAAGCCAACAATCAGCGACTGCCCGGAC
>JBDONA010000314.1:0-5942 GCA_039831575.1 Fuerstiella sp.
GAAAGCAGCTATCTTCAGGTCACTCCGGAAGACTTCAATAAGGCGTTCAAGAGTCCCAGTGGTCAGATAGTGGTCAGCAACGGCACGCAAGATGGTGAAAAGCCCGACGAACAAGAAACAACCACCAATGAAAAAACCACTTTGCAGGAATCTGCACCATCGTGCAACACCTCGCAAAGTGGTCAAGCTCCCCTTTCCAAACGCTCTTCGTAACGACTCGCGCGCGACCCGATTCCGGAAGTCGTGAATCAGCAACGCTTTACAGAAGTTCGAGTCATTTACGGTGGCTCCGCGGTAACCAACTCTCCTCGAACTTTTTTGAACGGGGTTAACAGCAGGCGCGACAACGAACTGGTTTTTCGAGATCCAGGTTGTCGCATCTACTGCCGCCGTAACGGCCTGATGGCAATTTGAATGCCGAGATGGTAAACCGGAACGTGCTGATCACCGGTACGGGCACTCTTCGTGTTCCCGATCATGAGTGCCGGATTTCCAACCATTTGTGGCACACGCTGTATGACCAGATTGGGCCACGCAATCACGCCAGTGTCCAACGAAGAGTTGCGTTGTTCCAATGCGCCTGTAATCCAATAAGACCGCCAGTTATACTGACTGTCGCGCGAAGGCCCAATATGTTGCGACACAGATCTTATTGACGTTCCTCAGCCAGTGTCGAACCGCCGTCCCCGAGCCGAACGAATATTGATTGATGACGAAGCCCATACAGATGAATTTAATTGTTCACTATTTTGCGTGCCTGTTATTCGTCGTCTCACCGGTGATGCTGACGGGGACGGCGCACGCACAAATGCCGGGGAAGATCAATCTCGAACGACCCGGTGATCGCGAGTTCGTGCTCGACACGGCAAACATAATCGAAGACACCGATGGGCAGAAGATAAGGCAACTCGCTGATAAGCTGCTGACCGACAAGGCGGCCCCGATTGTCGTGGTGACCATCGAATCGATGGCGCAACACGGAGGTGCGGGACTGCGAATCGAGACGTTCGCCCGGCTGCTGTTCGATCAGTGGGGCATCGGCCCGGAAAGGCTCGGTGATACGCAATGGAACTACGGAATACTGCTGCTCGTTTCACAACAGGATCGCAAAGCACGGATTGAACTGGGAGCCGGGTGGAAGCGCGATAAGGACGCCGTTGCTCAGAAGATCATGGACGAGATGATCATTCCCCAGTTCAAGAGTGGTGACTTCTCGGGCGGGGTAGTGGCGGGCGTAGAGGGGCTGGACAAAATGGCCCGTGATTTGAAGCTGCCGACCCGGCCGAGGCCGGCCTCGCATTACATTATCGGGCTGGTCTTCTTCGGGCTGTTGGTGTTCACCATCGTTTCACTGATACGTCGGGGATCGAGTGGTTGGGCCTGGCTGATGTGGGCAGGTGTGTTTGGCGTTGTGGGCATGATCCTGTATCACATGGCGACAAACAGGTCGAGTGGTGGTGGGTTTTCGGGCGGTTCATTCGGTGGCGGTTTCTCGGGCGGCGGCGGTGCGAGCGGTTCGTGGTAGGCGAAAAAAACATGAACGAGAAGATGATTGTGGCAGCGGCATCAGAAATCTTCAGCAATGCCGATCACGAACGTATCAACCAGGCCGTTCAAGAAGCCGAATCGGCGACTAGTGCTGAGATCCTGCCGGTTGTGGCGCGTTGTTCGGGGCGTTACGACCGTCCAGAGGACGTCGTCGGGCTGTGCTTCGCAGCTCTGACGATGATCATCGTGTGGGTGGTGTTTCCACTGCCGAAAATCGAAGCTGGAAACTGGGATGCCCCCGCGCCGGTGTGGCAACTCTTTGCGCTGCTCGCCGGGGCGCTCGTTGGTTTCCTGGCAGGCGCATTTGCCGGCGCGAGGCTCGACTGGCTACGGCAGTTGTTCACGCCACGTACGCAGATGCGCGAAGAAGTTTATGGTCGAGCGCGAGAGGTTTTCTTCGACAAACGAGTTCACCACACGGGCGGCGGCTCGGGGGTGTTGCTGTATGTCTCACTGTTTGAGCGCATGGCGGCAGTCATCGCCGACCAGAGCATCGTCGATAAGCTTGGACAGGAACAGATTGACGAACTCTGCCACGAGTTGACGCAGCGCCTGCACGAGGGGACCGTAATCGAGGCGCTGTGTGTAACCGCCACCTCACTCGGTCGGCGTCTGGCCCCTCTGCTGCCGCGTGCTGAGGACGACGTCAACGAACTACCGGACGCGTTGGTCGTGATTGAATGAGATCTTGCTGTTTTCGTTACAAAACGTTTGCTGGCAGAGCAAATCGTCAACTCACTGCCCGCTCGATGTTGCACTGCTGTTTACCACAACATTCGGGAGTTTAACGCGCGAGTACTCGTCGCTGCCAGCAGTCAGACGTCGATTTGACTTTCTCAGAGCCGATGAGGGCGGGACCATTCTCGGCATGTCTGAAAATTGCCGAACTCAGAAACAGTACGATCACCGACTGCGCCAACTGATTCAGAATACTCGTGATCTCGACCTCGCCGTTCGACATGGCGTCCCGCGTTCAACGGCTCGCGGCTGGCTCAAGCAATCCAGAACGGACGTGGTCTCCATCGATGTTCTCGACATGGACGCCGAAGCACTTCAGCGAGAGGTTCTCTTTCTGCGGCGTCGTCTCACTCGACTGCTGGCACTTCTTCATCTCGTGATCGTGGCATTCAAGGTGGCCGAATTCTCTTTCGATCGAGTTCGGATTCCCGATGGAACCAGCAAACAAAGGCTACTGCGGGCCATTGAGCGTACACGAACGCACCTGCCACTTCGTGGTGTGCTGAGACTTATCGGAATGTCGAGCACTCGCTATCACGCATGGCTGGGGAAACAGGAATGCGGGCTTGATGACCAACCTTGCTGTCCCAGAACGACTCCCCAGCAATTTTCTCGGGAAGAGAGACATGGTCACCGGCGATGAGTACCGCCACGTGTCAACAGGGACACTGGCAAGACTGGCTCAACGGCTCGGCAGAGTCTTTGCCTCGCCCACGACATGGTACCGACTGGTCGATGCCCACAAGTGGCATCGGCCACGACAGCGTGTTCATCCAGCAAAGCCAACGATTGGCATCAGGGCCACACGGGCCAACGAGATCTGGCATGTTGACTCCACGCTCATCCGACTGCTCGATGGAAGCAAATCCTATCTGCATGCAGTCATCGACAACTTTTCACGCCGAGTCCTTGCGTGGAGAGTCAATGACTCGTTTATTCCCGCTGTCACAGCCGAGCTTCTGATTGAGGCTGGCAGAGAGATCGAAGATACCAAGCCACAACTGCTCGTTGATGGCGGTGTCGAGAACTACAACAGTGCCGTGGACAAGCTCGTTGACTCAGGTGTTCTGAAACGTATCCTCGCCCAGACAGAGATCCGCTACTCGAATTCACTGATTGAGTCGTGGTGGCGCGTGATCAAGCACCAGTGGCTGTTCCTGAACACGTTGGATACCGCAGCCAGCGTAGGGAAGCTGGTCGCGTTCTACGTCGATCAACACAACAGCCATCTGCCACACTCGGCGTTCAAGGGGCAGACGCCGGACGAGATGTACTACGGAACGGGAGATGGTATTCCGAAGAAGCTGGAAGAAGAGAAGTTGCAAGCCCGGGAACTAAGACTGAAGACAAACCGAGAGAGGAACTGCCACGTCTGTCTCCAATCAGCATCTGCGAATTGTTGATCACAATTTCCACATGGTCACCCTGCGTGTTAACCGTCATGTGGCTTGTGTCGACGACGAAACTGGCATGTCAATGGCGTGAAGTCAGGGTTCTGACACCGTTTCGCCCACGACCATCAGCATGCCAGCTGTCGTCTCGGCATGGTAATGACCAGTTGCGAACCAAGCGGCGAGACCTCGCGTCCAAAAGTCCCAAAGGTTGTGGTAAACAGCAGGGTGTTTCACTTTGGCTGGCTGAATTGCATCGCGTAGAGGTTCGCGTCTTTAAGCTCCACTCGCAGGCGGATCGGCTTGCCGGCTAATTTGCTGACGTCGGGCCCCGATTTCCACGAGACGATGCGGTCGAGCTGGTCGCCGTATTGCAGCTGGCACTCGGCCAGTTCAAAGCCGGGAATCGGCTGTCCGTTCTCGTCCTGAATTTCGATGCGCAGCGATCCGGCCGCTGAGGTCGCAAAGTTGATCTCCAGCCGGCTGCCCGCGAATACCAGCGGCCTTGTCACGAGTTGGCCGCCTTCCAGCGTGGCGTGAACCGACGCGAAACCGTCCAGACGCAGGGTGTGGCGGCGAAGACGCGCAGGGCCGCGAGCGTTGTTCTTTTCCGTGAGGTAAAGCGACAGCTCCGGCGGGGCGCCCTCGTACGGCGAGCGGGTCTCCACCAATCCCCGGACGTACCAGTTGCACCCCCCGTCGTACCACCAACTCCCCGCCCGCTGGATGCCCGGCCGCACGAACGCTTCCGGCCACACGTAAAACTGCTGCCCGTCGCGGCTGGCCATCAACATCACGTCCGTGAGAGCCGTGCCGTCCCGCGTTGGCCTGCCACCGCCAGCGCGTTTTGCGGCCAGCTTCCGGCGGTGGTCCAGACCGGGCAGAGCATCGGTCGAGGCCGTCCAGCCGCGGTCGCTGTACCGCTGGGGAAAGCCCAGCAGCAGGTGCGGCGCCCGGTAGTACGACTGCACGCCGTTCGTGTAAAACTGGTGATGATCTCCGCTCGGATCATCCGTCTGGTCACGTGCGGTGGCACCGCTTCGGCTGGGATCGTACTTGAGCCACTGCCGCTTGCTCCACGTAATGAAATCCTTCGACACGGCCGTCCGAACGTCCCGCCCGTCGGGAACGTCTGGATCACCGCGGCGGTGGTCGCGCCAGTAGGCGCGATACTCGCCGCGCACGGCATCCCAGAACGCCACGTTTTGGGAATCGAAGTTCCCGGCCAGCGGCAGTGGCTTCTCGCCGAGCTTGCGCCAATGGATTCCATCCGGCGAGACGAACGCCCACAGTCCTCCGGTGATCCATTGCACTCCACCGACGGCCTTGTATTTCTGATCGGCCGGGCAGGCGGGGTTATCGTCGCGAAACGGCGTCATATTCTCCAGCGATGGCGGACCGCGCCAGACGATGTTGTTCGCCTTGCCACGTTCCCTGTGCTCGTCGAACCCGCGCATCAGCAACTCCGCCGCGTTATTTGGTGGGATCACATCGTCCTCAATGACCCACACGAACTCGCCTGTCGCTTCGCGGGCCAGCCGGTTGTAAATGCGAGCGGCCGCCAACCGGACCTTGTCACCCACTCCGTCGGCGCGTCGGTCCTGATCGGCCAGTCCAGCCTCCGCCACAGACTCGGTTAAGTACCGCACATCCCGATAATCGCACTCCGCTATCCAACGGCGGATGCGTCGTCCGAATCGCGCATCCTGACCGGTATCCATCATGACGAGCCGCACCTGGTCGTGGGGCCACGTCTGCTGTTCGAGGAATTGCCGGAATCGAGGCCACACCGCCGTGCGTCCTGACAGCGGAATAAATAGGGTAATCGTCTCGTGCCGCAGGCCACGGCGTTCGAAGTACGTGTTGCCGGCCCATGCCTTGGCCAGTGATCGACCTTCTTCATGGCGACGGTAGTGATAGACGGCCGGCTGCTTCTTCGCTTTCCAGCCCTGACGCAGCACGGCCAGCCAGAGCAACCAGTCTTCATGCTCGGTCTTCGGATCGGCTGGGATGGAGAACGCCTGTGACAGATCGATAGCTTCGCGTCGCACCAGAGACGCGCAGTGAATCACATTACGTTTGGTCATTTCGCCGAGCGACACATCGACGGGCATATCGGACGTCACATTCTCACGCCCGAACCGATCCATGTCCGAATAGACGATCCCCACGTTGTAGCGATCGAAGCCTCCCCTTTCCAAACGCTCTTCGTAACGACTCGCGCGCGACCCGATTCCGGAAGTCGTGAAGCAGCAACGCTTTGCA
>JBDONA010000228.1:0-5940 GCA_039831575.1 Fuerstiella sp.
AGGGCCCAAAGGAAACGATCGAATTTCAATCTACGAAGACACAGACGGCAACGGTCGAGCCGACACGGTGAAGGACTTTCTTTCAGATCTGAATCTGGCATCAGGGATGGCACTCGGTTATGACGGCGTTTTTGTCGTTCAATCGCCCTACCTTCTGTTCTACGCTGATCAAAACCACGACGATCATCCGGACGGTGATCCGGAAGTTCTGCTGACAGGCTTCGGCATGGAGGACGCACATGCGTTTGCCAATTCGTTAACGTGGGGCCCGGACGGCTGGCTTTATGGCGCGCAAGGCAGCACTGCGACAGCAGAGATACGAGGCATAGGCTTTCAGCAGGGCGTGTGGCGATATCATCCCCGCACCAGAGAGTTCGAGTTGTTTGCCGAAGGCGGCGGCAACACATGGGGCATCGATTTTGATGAAGTCGGAAACCTGTTTGCCGGCGGCAACACGGTGGAGCCGCTTGTTCATCACGTTCAGGGCGCGTACTACGTCAAAGGATTCGGCAAGCACGGTCCTTTGCACAATCCCCATACATACGGCTACTTCCATCCCGTCACACATCATGGCTATACCGGCGACAGTCTCACTGGCGGATTTGTGCTGTACCAGGGTGGTGCGTTTCCGGAGCGCTTCAACGGAGTCTGCATTGCGCCGAATACCCGTCACAGCGCCAGTCGCTGGAGCACGCTCGAACTGCTCGGTTCGACTTTTGCCACGCGCGCGGCGGGAGATTTCATTACGACCAGTGATATCTGGTTTCGTCCGGTCGATTCCACAGTCGGCCCCGACGGTGCGCTCTACGTTGCGGACTGGTACGACTACAACATCTCGCACTCGTCGCCGAAAAATCGCAGCCAGTGGTATCAGCCGAGCCGGGCCGATGGCCGGGTGTGGCGAGTGGCGCCTGATGGCCTGAAACCGATTGCTGCCGACCAGTTCGATCTGGGCGAGCGGTCCGCTGCAGACTTGATCGACCTGCTTTCACATCCAAACGATTGGTACGCACGGCAGGCTCGCCGACTGTTCGCCGAACGACGCGACTCGGCGATTGTCCCTGCTCTGAAGAAAACACTCGGCAGCAGCGATCAACGCCTGGCGCTGCAGTCTCTGTGGTCGATCTACGTCAGCGGTGGTTTCGACGACTCACTTGCTGAGAAAATGCTGAATAGCCCGCACGAGTACGTTCGTGCATGGACCGTACGTCTGCTGGGTGATCCGAAAACCGTTTCCATACGTCTGCAGCCACAACTTGTGGAACGGGCACGTGTTGAGTCGAGCGTGGTCGTACGCAGCCAGTTGGCCTGCACGGCGAAACGACTGCCGGCCAGTGCCGCAATGCCAATTGTTGCCGAGCTGCTTCAGCACAATGAGGACGTGGACGATGCCCACGTGCCGTTGCTGCTTTGGTGGGCAATCGAAGACAAAGCGATTTCCGACACCTCCGCCGTTCTGCGCCTGGTTGAATCTTTGCATGTCTGGCAGCTACCGATGGTGCAAAAGTTCATCATCAGCCGACTCGCGCGCCGCCTTGCGTCCGAGGGCACCGAAGCCGGATACGTGGCCTGCGCGCGTCTTCTCACTCTTTCTCCGAGCGACAAAGACATTGATCTTGTGCTGCAGGGCATGGTTGAGGCGAGTTCGGGACGTCGTCTGGAAGGCGTTCCAAAATCATTGCAGGCGCCGTTGGCAGACCTTCTGAAGCGAAGACCTTCGGACTCCCTAGCCATTCAACTGGCGTTGCGAACGGGAGGTTCCACAGAGCCGGCCGTTCGCGTGATTGCAGATGCTTTTCAACCCGAAGACAAACGGGTGGACATCATTCGCGCAGTGGGCGAAGCACGTGTCGCTGCGGCGGTTGAACCGTTGCTTCGGCTGATCAGTCGTGATGAAACGGAACCAATTCTGACGGCCGCACTCTCAGCACTGGCGTATTTCGACGACCAGCGGATCGCCACTAAAGTTCGATCGACTTACCCGATTCTTGAACTCGCGTCAAAGGCACGAGCGATTGATCTGCTGTGTGGTCGTCCCGCGTGGGCGTTGGAATTACTCGCTGCCATCGAGAAGAACGAGATTGACGCCAGGTCGGTGACGCTGAATCAGGTGCGGCAATTGCTTGAGCATGACAAAGCGGGACTTCGCAGTCTTGTCACTCGAACGTGGGGACGCGTTCAGCCGGAAACACCGTTACAGAAACAGGGCCGCATCAGCGCGGTCACACAATTGCTGAACCGGGCAAAAGGCGATGCCGCCAGCGGACTTCAAATTTATCAGAAGACCTGTGCAAATTGCCACAAGCTGCACGGCAACGGAACTCCGGTCGGTCCTGATCTGACTGGTGCCGAACGGAAAGACCGCCTGAAGTTGATTCGCAACATCATCGACCCCAGCTCAGAGATTCGGCCGCAATACATTTCCCACGTCGCTCTGACAAACAGCGGTCGAGTGCTGACGGGACTTCTGGCGGACTCAAACGCGGAAACAATCACGCTGCTGGACGCGAAGAACAAACGCACGGTACTCAACCGTTCGGATCTTGAGGAACTGCGCGAGTCAACGGTCTCAATTATGCCGGAAAAGCTGCTCGACGAATTGTCAGACCAGCAGATCCGGGACCTGTTGGCGTACGTGCAGTCAGACGGGCCGTCCGGAAAGTGACGAAACCGTGGAGCAGACGCAGAACTCCTGCTCGGGCGTTGTGTCGTCACCGCCGCAATGTGTCCAGTGACAGCCGCGTCAGCTTGCGGCGCAATCCTTCGGCATCACTCAGTGAAGGTCGCAGAAAACAAGGATGTCCCTCGGGAAATTCCGGAACATCGTGCTTTTCCTGCGGGATCGCCGCGACGTAGGTGGTCGCCCGGAATGCGTGGACTTCCTGAGTTGCGACCAACAATGACTTAGAGCAAAGCAGAAGGGTGTGGGATGCAGTGTGAAACGCACGGTTCGTCAGTCTTTTATCGTCTCAAACATTGCAACAGCTTGCAATCAATGTTGTCCGTTTTCATTCCGAAACGAGTAGTTTCGAGTAGTGGAATGGGTAGTGCCGCTGGGCATGGGCGGGCACCGAAGCGCAGCTTTGGTCGGGGGCAAGGATCGGAACGATGCGGCTCGATGCCTAATGCAGTCGCCCGCTCTGCGGACGACTTGAAGTGTTGAACTTGTCGTAATCGATTTTTCCTTGAGCGCCAACTTCTCAATCGATAGACTCATCACGTGGCGCCTCGCGGTGAGTGAGTTACACGCCCACTCGGCGACTGAGAAAGTATACAACCGTGTCTGAAGAAAGCCGTCGCGAGTTTCTTCGATCGACCAGCGCCACGTTGGCTGCGGGCGCCATTCTCGGCTCGGTGGCAGGCCGGGCGGCGAATCGATCGCCCACCGTCTCTGCGGCGTCGATCCCGCCTCACCGCCCGCGGTCGCTCGAAGGCGTGCATGCTTACGCCGATCAACTGAGCGTGGCTGCCGGCGCACGGATTCGCTTTCACGTAAGCAGCACCCATGCCTATGAGTTCCAGGTTTGTCGGCTCGGTTCGGACGTCGACAGCCCGGCGAACGATGAGGTGTTGAAATCATGGCAAGTCGACGATCCCCGCATGCAGCCGATCCATCCGGGCTCATATTTGAATGTCGAGAAGGGCTTACTAGCCGACCGTCAACTCGTCTCCCTGACGGTCGAGTGTTGGGTCCGATTGTGGGATCTTTTTGGCGAGCAAGCGATCCTCGGCCAATTCGACCGGTCACGCTCGGCCGGCTTCGCCTTGCTGGTGAACCGTGAAGGCCGGATTGGTTTTTACCTGGGAGATGGCGGCGCCTATCAAGAAAAGTTACTGCTTTGGACAGACCAAGACGCCATCACGCGAACCAAGACATCGGCTGCTTCGGTGGCCGGCATCAATCGCATCGCCAACGGAGGGCGGCGGATTGAGCGAGCCCCCTGGCAGTATATTGTCGCGACGTTCGATGGACGCGTCAAAAAACTGTGGCTGGACGGAAAACTGGTTGTCCAGGGAGAGTTTCTCGGCAACTGCAAGCCTGGAACGGCGCCGCTGCGGATTGGCGCATGGGGCCGGGACGGGCAAGCGGACGGGTTCTTGGATGCGGATATCGCCATGCCGGCGATCTATGCGCATTCCTTGTCGGAGGAGGCCATCGAACGACGATACCAAGGCGGAGGGCTCGAACCGCCAGCCAACGCAGGTCTGCTTGGCTGTTGGCCGCTTGACGAAGAGAAAGGCGATCGAGTCGCCGACTGCAGCGGCAATGGTCGACACGCGCGAATCATCAACCAGGCCACGTGGATGATTGGCGGGCCGAGCTTCCCAGCGAATGTTGAGCGATTCGGCGATTACGATCCTGCCAACGATGATCGGCGCGGCCACGGGCTGCGGTTGGCGTCCGACGATCTTTATGATTGCAGGTGGCAGCCGACGATTGAATATCGTGTTCCGACGGACGCCAAGCCGGGAATCTACGTGGGTCGCTTTCGCTTCACTCGCCAAAAAACTCCACGGCTGTACCACGCCCTGTTCATCGTTCGCAAACCCGACGACAAGCCGCAGGCGCCGATTCTCTTCGTCTGCTCAACCAGCACGTGGAAGGCTTATGCCGGGACTCCTTTCGCCGAGTCGTGGCCGGACGTGAAACAGGCGATCGGACATGGCTACGTCAACAGTCCCGGTGATCCTCCGGCATTCTCGCTCTATTGGCGGCACAAAGCTGGGCAGGGGGTGTGCCAAATGGGCATGCGGACTCCCTGGCCGATCGCCGGACCCTATACATTTCATCAGGAAATCGAATGGGAGTGTAGCCACCTCTGTCATGCCGATCGATTGACCATGGCCTGGCTGGAAGCGGAAGGATACGACTTTGACGTTGTCAGCGATCTGGACCTGCACCAGAACCCCGAGCGGATGAAAGGTTACAAAACGGTCTTCATCGTCGGACACAGCGAGTACTGGTCGGCTGAGGCCATGGAGGGGTTGGGACGGTACTACCAGCATGGCGGGACTGTCGTTTGCCTGTCGGGCAACAGCATGTATTGGCGAGTTAGTTTCAGTGACGATGGGTCGATCATGGAGTGTCGCAAAGCCGGTAGCGGAGGCAGCCAGATTCTCATGCCGTTCCTCGGCGAGAGTTGGCATAGCCACGACGGTCGGCGGGGGAGTTTGTGCAGCGAGTGTGGATACCCGGCATGGCGACTGTTGGGACTACAATTCATGGCGTTGCACGCCGTTGTCGCTGAAGGAGTTGGTCCCTACCGGGTTAGCAGCCCTGATCATTTCCTCTTCAATCACCCTCATGCGTTAGAGTTCAAACAGGGCGATTATCTCGGGCAAGCGCCGCCGGGGAGGCCCTCGATCATCGGCCACGAAGGCGACATTCGCATCTCGACTCTCGCCAGGATCGCCGCTCGGCCCCTTCCTGCTGGCGCTACCCATCCCGAGCAAGACCCGGCTGGAATCACGCTGTTGGCCGCAGGTGTGGTGGACTGGTCAAACAACAAACTTGTCGCCGCTCCCAGTGACTATTACTCCCGTTCGGCCAGGAAAGCCTTGATCGACAAGAAAATGGATGTGGGTGCCGAGATGATTTACTGGGAGCGAGCAGACGGCGGCCGGGTCTTCAACGCCGGCTCGGTCAGCGCCGGCCGTGGGTTCGCCTACGATCCGAAATTCGGCTTGCTGATAAAAAACGTTCTTCATCATTTTGGGGTGCCGTCGTCTGCGGACGAAAAGCCAACAACATCGTGACGGTTCAACATCAGCCCCGACTGACGAAAACCGCATGAAGTCAAATCCAGGAGACTCGCGACTATGAAACCCGCCTTGGCATTATCAGCCTTGATTTCTGTTGTCGTCGGCGTCGGTTCGGCGGGGGCCGCCGATGTGCGGCTCAACGGTTACACGTTTCAGGTGCCGGAAGGGTTCACGATC
>JBDONA010000320.1:0-5918 GCA_039831575.1 Fuerstiella sp.
AGAAACTCCCCGCACGTCACACCGGAGCGCCGCGCACCGCTGACAGGGCGAAGCGAGGCCGATTGTCTCAAGAACCCGTGAGCCGTGACACACGCGGAAAAACCACCGTTTTTTGACCGACATCACGTTTCCTGTATTCCCATACGTTTGGTGACGCACGAAATCCGTGTCATCTTGTCCGTACGTTTTCTGCGAATCGGACGAAATCTGACCCAGCACGTCTGACCGGGCAAAAATTGGCCAAATGGCTGAGCGATGAATTCAACGTTTCTTGCGTCGCCGGTCGGTGACCCATGACGGATGCGTCATGAGCGCGCAACGACCACCGCCGGTCAGGGGTAAAGCAAGGTCATTTCGTGTCATCAGGACGATTACAGCACAGGCTGTGTATCGCTTGTCACTTCATGCACAAGCTCGATGTCACCGAAGCAGGTCAATCGGCCTGTTGTCAAAATGCGGTGGGTTGATGACAGAGCGACAATACGTTTGAGCTTCCAGGAACTGAAGCGGAAGAATTGCCCGAACAGACGATGACGGTCAGTCTGGCAGCGTTGGTCATTTCGATCGACGCGCGCTCTGTGGAACTTCGGACTGCGCCGGTTGTCGTCCTGAGCGTTTTCGGACGGGCGGCAAGTGACCAATGACACGCCCTCCTTATGCACTTCACCGCGGACGCGTCATGCTTTGGTTGTTATCACTCCGACGACGGATTCGACGTTTTGCTCTGCTAAGCTTGGATCGTGTCGAATCTGCCTCGGTGTGTCGGACCGAAGCGTGCAATAACTCCGCGTGATCTGCTTCAGTGGAGGCGACCGGAGCAGTTTGGGAGAGGCGTTTCGACGTGTTCTTCGCTGACTGACGTTGTTTCGCAGTCGCAGTTCTAACTGCTGACTACTGTAGCAATCAGGCGTTTCGATGCATCGCGGGCGCCCTTCCGCTACCTTGCAGGTAGTGCGAGAGGAACCAGGGATTCGTGGTTGAAGCAAATTGAGATCAGCGCGTAGGCGACGCTCAATCATACAGACGGCGACGACGAGCTCTGAAGATGCACCGCCAAGGTAACGCCAGCGCACTTGAATCGCTGATTTACACGACATTGGCGACGCTTAAAGCTGATCGTGCATGAGGCTCTTACTTCAACTGCCTCGACGCGCGGACGAAACGGAAATCAGCAACCGTCGCCGGCGCATCCGCATTCGCTGCGCCTGACGTTAAACGATCGAGGCACTTTGCGTGCCGAACACTATTCTGCTTTCTGAGCGGCGCTTCCCACAGATGCATCCCTGCCGGCGTCGACAAAATGAGTATTCACGTTATTCGCCGGCCTGCTGCTCACGTCGAGTTTTTCAACGTTGAAAGTGACGCTTGATCCCGGCTGCTGAGACTCCATTCTCGCGAATATCGATTCCAGAATTAAGGTTATCGATTCATCGCTCCTCGATGAAATTGTGTACCACCCACCGGCTGCCGTGCCGACCATGAGTCCATACGTTTTTCTGCGGAATACCCAGACCAATAGACGAATGATGAACAGCACAATGATGCCCGCCCCCGCGTAGCGAGCTACCGTTAAGAAAGTCTCATTGAGATCACGGATCGCAGCGGCATCGACGCGATTTGAAACAACGACTCCCAAACCGCTCAGAGCCAGCGCCGATATCAGGGCGCACATCAGATACCAACCTCTGTTGACCGGGTGCAGTCGGCCCTTGACCAATTCGACGATCTGGTTCAGGTTGATCACAATTATTGTTCGGCCGGAAAACTTGATTGTCTGATTGTTGATCTCAATCGCTGTTGATTCGTTACGAAGCATGCCGATCTCGCAGGGCGGGGTTACGGTGGAAAGTTGGGTTTCACGAGCGGTGAGAAAGAAGCGGCGTATTTCGCAATGAACGGGTTGATCAACAACAGGATCAAATCCATTTCGAAAAGGACGCCCCCCGCAATTAAGAATACCAGTTCCGTCGTCGTAGACGCACCGCGGGTGCCGTTCAGCCGAGTTGGGACACAGTCGGTGACCGGCATTCCGAACTCGACGCCTTCCTGAAACCTGTAGCCGTTGTCTGCGACCTCGGGAATCCGTGGCCTCACAGAGGCCAGCTACAGGTTCCAGCATTCCCGACTAAACCCGGATGAAGATTTTTCGTCGGTACAAAAAGCGGGCGAACAGCACCACCAGCAATAAGGACACACCGGCAATTGCCACACCGCCGAAGCCTTCGGTCGTGTGTTTGTTGATGAAGATCTCAACGTCGCCGCCGACAAAGTAGGTCGCCAGTTTCTGGAAGGGAACGATTCGGGCGGCAATGTAAACCACAAGTGCATTGCAGCCGATCCAGACGAATGGTTCGCACCAGAGATGCCATTTACGCACGTCAACGATGTAGTAGAACAGAGCCAGCATCCATGCGCTCAGGCCGCCGGCAACCAGAATGAATGACGACGTCCAGATACGTTTGATGAGTGGAAACTGCAGACTCCACAGCAGGCCGATCACAATCCCCACAGCGCCGAATGACAACAGCCGGACAAGCTTACCTGTCGGAGAGACTGACGCGTTCTTCAGCAACATCCCGGCCAGAATTCCGAACAGCGACAGGGCGGTCGCTGGCAGTGTGCTGAGAAGCCCTTCGTTGATGTAATACAAATTTGCTTTTTTGCCGGGCAGAATCAGAAAGTCGATGAAATTCGTCAGGTTGCGACCTTCCGTGTACAGACCGCAAACTTGTCCCTCAGTCGCGGCCGCGATGGCAAAGGGCGAATCAGATCCGACCGACTCGGCGGCAGCTTCAACCACTTCCTTCTGCAACAGCAGATCGGGAATCGGCACGAACGTGAGCACCGCCCAATAACCCACCAGCAGCACGGCGGCAGCAATGGCGAGACCTTTGGGTTTTCGTACGAACGTGTAGATCAGCGCCGCGAGGACATAACAGGCGGCGATCCGATGTAACACTCCGCCAAGCTGCACGTTCGGCCAAGGCTGTGAAAGGCCACCGTAATAAAAGATCGCCAGCGCAAACAGCAGCAGTCCACGGCGAACCACTCGACCCATCACCGCTGCCCGACCACCGCTGTCAAAGGCTTTATCCAGTGAGAACACAATCGAGATGCCGACGATAAACAGGAACAGCGGAAAGATCAGATCATAGAATCGAAAGCCTTCCCATTTCACGTGCCTCAGCTGAGTCGACAGAAAAGTCGTCACCGCGCTGTCGTTCGTTTTGTCCAGCGCCTTCACGATGGCTCCGGCCCCCACGATCCACAACATGTCGAACCCGCGCAAGGCATCGATCGATCGCAGCCGTCCCGCGTTCGGCGGTATATTCGACGTGTTGTCGCTGTTGGATTCGCTGTCGGATTGACTCACCGTTTCTCCTCCGGACCAGGTGCAAGTCGATGCTCCCAGCGTTTCTTCCGTGGCTTCAGGTTGCCATCCTCATCGACCACACTGCGACCGTAGTAGCGAAACGTGTCGAACTCGTCGTAACTCGGATTGACCCGCGGATCCTCGGTATCGCGCATCCACTTTTCGACTCGCGCGCGAAGTTCGTCACGCGTTTGCGAATAGTCAGAATTGGCGGCAACATTGACGAGTTGATTGGGGTCGCTCCGCAGATCGTAGAGTTCCTCCTCCGGCCGCTTTCCGAAATTCAATTCGAAGAACGGCCGGATCTTGGCGTCGTCGCGATGGTCGAGGATGAATTGCTTGGCCCACGAGCCGTCCACGTCACCGAAGTTCCCCACCGACATCCAGGCTTTCGGATCGCCCGCCGGCCAGCGGTCGGGACGCATGTTCCACAGATAAAGAAAGGCTTTCGTGCGGAGGGCGCGTATCGGGTAACCCAGGTTTCCTTTGCGGACATTGGCATGACGTTCGCGTTCCAGAAAGACGTGGTCACGGCGAACCGCGGACGCTTTGCCCGTTAGCAAATCCGCGAAGCTGACACCGGTCATTTGTTTGGGAATCGTCGCTCCCGCCAGTTCCAGGAAAGTCGGCGCAAAGTCGGTCAGACTCACAAACTCATCGATCCGTCGACCAGCCCTGAAGCGATCGCCCCAGCGCATGGCCAGAGGAATTCGCGTCCCTGTGTCGTAACAGTTGGCCAGACCGCGGGGCATCTGCCAGCCGTTGTCACCGGTGTAAATGACAAGCGTGTCGGCCAGCACGCCGTCGTTCTCCAATCGTGCCACAGCTTTGCCAAAGGCATCATCCTGCTGCAGCACGCCGCCGTAATAGGCCAGCATCGATTCTCGCACAGCACGGACGTTGGGCAGATTGGGCGGCGCCACGACGGTTTCCGGGTCCATCGACCCCCAGGCTTCCGGCCCGTATCTCCATCTGCCGAGAGCGACGTTCGTGTTGCCATGCCAAAAGAAGAACGGTTTGTCCGGGTCACGCTGTTGCATGAAGGCATCGAAGGTTTTGTATTCCGTGCCGACAGGATTCTGAGTCCAGCCGTGCTTAAGGTATTCCGCCGGACGATATCCTTTGCCTGTAAAACCGACTTCGTATCCAGCCT
Organism: Fuerstiella sp.; assembly: GCA_039831575.1. Classification (GTDB taxonomy): domain Bacteria; phylum Planctomycetota; class Planctomycetia; order Planctomycetales; family Planctomycetaceae; genus Fuerstiella. The sequence continues at coordinate 4,527 of JBDONA010000320.1, forward strand.
CGGACAGGATCTCCGTGAAGACATCCAGCTTACGGAAAATCCCCCACAGATTGGCGCCTTCCGCGAGCTGATGAGCGGCGCGGCCGGTCAGCAGGCTGGCGCGAGTCGGCGAGCAGGATGGCACCGGACAGAAGGCGTTATTGAACAGAATGCCTTCTCGAGCGATGCGGTCGAAGACCGGCGTCCTGACGGTCGGATCGCCCAGCGCCGACGCATGCGGCCAAGCCCAATTGTCGCCGAGCGCGAGCAAAATATTCGGCCGATTCGCATTCTCGTTCGCGCTGTAAGCAGGATTCGAAATGCCGAGTAGTACAGCACAACAAAGGATTACAGTCACAAGATGCCGCATTGAATCACCTACGGATAGAATATTGATGGCTGCGACAGGTGGCCGTCCGGACGGTCGGCATTCCCGACAAGACCATCGCCGCCCGTTGATTGTCGCGTACCTTCGGGAAAAACAAAAGGAGCTTCGAGAAATGTGGTGCGCGAAGAGTTGATCATTGCGATTGATGTCACTGACGCAATTTTGCCAGCACGGCTGCTGCCACCTCTACGACGACACGTGGAGCAGATTCCGCGCTCATCCGCCCATGGATTGCCTTAACTGCTTGGGCTGCGAATACTCCGGATCGATCGCAGGACCGGCCGATATTTTATAGAGCGGCAACGCTCCGAATCGAATTCACGACTTCGTTGACGGGAGTGACGTCGCCAAGGTCGATGTCAATGTCCAGCAGGTTGACTCGGTGCATGACTTCACATCGTTCTCCCACTGCCTCTTTTGGAACGATAACTCGGAAGCTGTCTGTTGCATCCCGGCAGGTTGCATAGACACAATGGCTGGTGCTCAGTCCGGTCACGATGAGCGTGTCAATGCCGAGTGACGTGAGCATCTCGTGCAGGTTTGTGCCCTTGAAAGCGGATGCGTACCTTTTGCGAATCAGCTTCTCGGTCGGACGTCGTTCGAGTCGATTATCGAGTTCGAATAAGTGGGCATCATCAGGGCTCAGCTTCATGACCAGTTTTCTGTTCTGCGGGCTCGGCGGATCGGCTGGGTCGTAGGCAAACGAGGTGAAGAAAATCGGAATGCCGGCTTCTCGTGACGCTGCGAGGACTTCGCAGGTGGCATTCACGACTGAATCTGCGTTCGTCCCAATTTGACAGTCAGGTCGTGTCCAGTACAGAGCCAGGTCGATCACGACCAACGCGGGCCGCGTTCCAAACCCAACGCGAGCTCCCCAGCCTCTATTGAGATATCGACCTTTCAATTCGGCAAGGTGCCTGATCAACGGCTCACGAAGATCATCCGGAAGCGCCAGGTCAGACGATCCACAGTCAACATGGCTGGATTCGGTCATGTTAAATCTACTTTCTCGTGATGTTGTCTTT
>JBDONA010000567.1:0-5914 GCA_039831575.1 Fuerstiella sp.
GAATCGCGGCGAAAAGCTGAATCACCGGCCATGTGATCTGCGAACGAAACTCACGCATCCGTCTGACGTGGGCTTCGTAGTAATCGGCCAGCGCCGCAAACACTTCCGGCAGTGAACCGGTCTGCTCACCGACATTCAGCAGATCCAGAAACAGCGCTGGATACCGCTTGCCATGTTGCTGGAACGAGGTCGTGAGGTCATCGCCTTTTTTGACACAAGTCAACACATCACCGACAGTGTCCGACAGCCGCTGATCGCGAGTGTTGCTGGATGAGGTCTTCAGTGATTTCCGCACGTCGACACCGGCTTCCAGCATCCGGCCCATCGAACGACAGAATGGAAATAGATATTTCGCCGGAATCTGCGGATTGCGAAGCATTTGGTTTTCTTAAGCAGTGTGGAACATTAACCACCATGAGACCAAACTCATCTGTGGAAGACGTGTTCCTGTGCCGTTTCGTTCTTGCGATTGTATTGATGACAGAACACGATGCTGTCGCCGCTCCGAAGAGCCGCTTTCGCCCGGACCAATTGTTGACGGAGGCCAACATACCGGGGCAACGATTTGATTGTGGCCGCTGAAGGCGTCGACGACAATCCTCTGAACTTCAACCGGATGACGCACCCCTACCGGCGTTTTGTCTCAGAGTCTGTTCGGATATTTGGGAACGTGCTGCACTGGCCGAGCCGTCTGATCGGGGGACCAGCAACACCTTCGTGCTTCCGAAACAAACGAATTGGCTGGTATGTTGGACAAATCGTCTGCAATTTCACCCCGTTGATATCCCCGAAACCAAGGCCTCCGTTCCGTATTTCGGCAACAATTGCCGAAAATAGAGAATTACTAAACACTTGTCCACACTCGATTCTGTCGAAAACCCGTCGGCGTCTTGACATATGTCACCGCGCAGCCTGTAATCTGCGGGGATTGCCGGGAGTTTGTCACCAAATGGCCCGGCGCCTACGTGAACGGTGTTTAGCTGTCTGTCTGCTGGGGAGCAGAAGGGCGGCACAAAAGAACTCGGTTCAAGTCTTACGGAAATATTGGTCGACGTTTCGCAAAGGGATGCGACGTTGGCGTTCGCTGAAAGGGAGTTTCGGCAACATTCTCAAGATGGGTCTGATCAGAAGACGGAGTGAGTCGTCTTTTGATTAAGTGCGAGGCTGAACCATGGCTGGGTGCGATGGGAGTCGGGTGGTTGTCACCGGCGTCGGGGTTGTATCCCCGGTTGGAATTGGCAACGACAACTTCTGGGACAGTTTGAAGAACAACCGGTCCGGAATCGATTATCTGCAATCGATTGGAACGGATGATTTGCCGTCCCCATTTGCTGCAGAAGTTCGGGACTTCGATCCCGTCGCAATGTTGCGCGACCGCAAGTTCATCAAAGTGATGTCTCGCGACGTGCAGCTGGGTGTCGCTTCCGCCGGGCTGGCCATGAAGGACACCGGTCTGAATCCAGGAGACGTTGATCCGTCTCGTCTGGGCGTCGTCTACGGCGCGGGCCGCATGACAAGTCACCCATCTGAATTGCTGTCGGCGGCGGAAGCCAGTTGCAATGAGAATCATGAATTTTCGATGACTCGCTGGGGCGAAGGTGGCATGGGCCGAGTGGCTCCGCTGTGGCTGTTGAAGCAGCTGCCCAACATGCCGGCCTGCCACATATCCATCGACCACAACGCGTGTGGTCCAAATAACACAATTACGTGCCGTGACGCATCTGCGTTGTTGGCACTGGCCGAAGCGGTTCGCGTCATTGAAGCGGGCCGTGCCGACGCGATGATTGTGGGAGCCTGCAGTTCCAACATTCATCCGGTTGACATCGCCAAGTTCCATCGCTTTGAAGGACTGTCCAAGCGAAACGACGATCCAACCCGCGCCTGTCGACCATTCGATTTTGAGCGTGACGGAGCTGTTGTGGGTGAGGGTGCGGCGACTTTCGTCGTGGAAAGCTACGCTCATGCAAAACGACGTGGTGCGGAGATCTACGCCGAAGTCCTGGGCATCGGTGCCGGCTGCGACGGTAGAGGCCACGCAAACGAGTCCGGAGGCATGGGGCTTGTGCGAGCCATCGAATCCACGATGAAGCGGGCGGGAATTCGTCCGGATGAACTGGGCCACATCAATGCTCAGGGCAAGAGTACTCAGCCTGATGACATCGTGGAATCACGAGCGTACCGCCGAGCACTCGGGGACTGCGTTCTGAAGGTTCCCGTGACAGCGATGAAGAGTTTCGTCGGCCACTTTGATGCCGGAGCCGGTGCTGTTGAGCTTGCCGGCACATTGCTGTCGCTCAAAAACGGCGAAGTTCCAGCTACGCTTAACTACGAAATCCCAGACCCGCGTTGCCGCCTGAATGTTGTTCATGGCGGACCGGAGAGAGTCAAGACCCGCACGGCTCTGACCGTAAACCGAACCGCGATGGGCCAGAGCGCTGCCGCCGTGCTGCGAGCACTATAAATCATGGATACAGAACTCATTCTGACCGTCATCTCCCGCTGGGCGCACGTGGGCACGGCGATCGTGCTTGTCGGCGGGACGGCGTTCTTTCGGCTGGCTGTGATGCCGGCACTGGAAGGTGATTCCAGCGAACTGTTGGGCCGCATCCGCGATCGATGGAAAAAGGTTGTTCACCTGGGAATCCTGATCTTCCTGGTCAGTGGTATTTACAACTACGTCAGCATGATCCCAAAGCATAAAGGCGATGGCCTGTATCACGCCCTTCTGGGCGTAAAAATGATACTGGCGATGTTCGTGTTTTTTATCGCGTCGGCCCTGGTGGGCGGGAAGCCGGGCACTCAGAAGTTTCGAGACGACGCGAAGAAGTGGACTGGCATCATGCTGATGGTCGCCGCCGTAATTGTGGGGATATCGGGTTTCGTCAAAGTACACCCGATTCCTGCTGCCGCTGCTGTTACCCAACCCTCTGAGTAACGCGATGCCGGTACGCGACGATCTTCCATCCGAAGTGACGACGGCGCTGGAGGAGTATCGCACGATTACATCGCTACCCATTCAATGGGGCGACATGGATGCCTTCGGTCACGTCAACAACGTGGTCTACATTCGCTGGTTCGAATCCGCCCGGATTGATCTGCTGGCATCATGGCCGTCTGATGTCACGATGGACGGCGGTGGAATCGGGCCGATTCTGGCGTCCATCAAGTGTGACTACAAACAACAGCTGCACCACCCGGACACCGTGCACATCGGATCCAGGGCCGGACGATTGGGACGCAGCAGCGTTGATCTCGAACATGCAGTCTACAGCGAACGACATGGAAAAATTGCGGCGACCGGGACGTCCGTGATGGTTGTCTTCGACTACGCCGCCAATCGCCCGGTACGTATTCCCGACAACCTGCGGCAGCAAATAGTCGGTAATTCAGGCTAATTGCGGGAGGTGGTGCCTCGCAATTCCCAGTCTTTGGAAGGCCCGGTGAACGATCTGCGGGGAACTGCCGGATGGTTGATTCACCGCTCGGATTGACACAGAATGTGCACCGTGTCCCGGTCTTGCCAAGGAGACCGAGCCTGTGGACCTCAGTCCACGGATGCAGCACGATTTCATCAGATTTACAAACGCATTGAGCGACGGAACTAATGTCGATTGAACGAGCTGAGCAATTGAAGAGTGAGCTGACGGACAAATGGGTTGTGGTAGCTCCCAGTCTGCCGGAACTACGGCGGTTCTCTGCTCTGACCGGCAGGGTCAAGACGGTCAATATGAACTGTCGAGCTCTTGTTGAGTTCGATGGTCCGGAAGACATCAGCTGGTACGATATCGATCCGGAATTTCTGACCGTCGTTGACGGGCCACGGCCGAAGGCGAAGGTCGCCGAGAAGGCCAAGCCTGCGGCAAAGCAAACGGCAGCAGCGTCTCCTGCGACCAAGCCCGCTGCCGGCGGCAGTCCTCTGGACAAGATTCGAGCAGCCGGAGGCGGTGCGGCGAAGGCAGCCCCCGCAGCTGGTGGATCTCCACTTGACAAAATTCGCGCACAGGCGGGCGGTGCCGCTGCGGGCGCGACGAAACCCGCAGGTGGTTCGCCACTCGATCAGATTCGATCCCAGGCAGCTGGTGCCACCAAGGATGCTCCCGCTGAAGAGGCAACGGCTGCCCCCGCGGCAGAGCCGACAACTGCTCCGGCCGAGGAAACGAAGCCCGAACCCAAACCGGCAGCTGCCAAAACTGCTCCCACCGGAGATCCACTGGACATCATTCGCGCTCAGGGTGCGTTCAAGGGCTGAAATCTTCTTGCCACGTTAATGTTGTAATACCGATGACGTCGGTGCCTGGATGTCGAGCGGTAGCACGAAACAAATCGCCTGGGCGGCTGCAATGAAAACTGCATGGCTGGAGTGTGCTACCGGCATCAGCGGCGACATGACACTGGGCGCATTGATCGACGCGGGTGTCGACGTTGACGCAATTCAGGCTGCGATTGCGTCTCTGAATCTGCCGGACGTAACGCTGCGAATCGAAACGATCATCAAGAACGGTTTTCGAGCGACCCACGTCCTGGTGGATCATCCGGAGCAGCACGCTCACCGCCACTATACGGACATCTGTCAGATACTTGATGCCGCCACGGCACTGACCGACAGGCAGCGAGACCTCGCCCGTCGGTTGTTCCTTGCCGTCGCCGAATCGGAAGCACGTGTTCACGGATCGACGATCGACAAAGTTCATTTTCACGAAGTCGGGGCAGTCGATTCAATCGTCGACATCGTGGGTGTGGCCGTTGGTTTCGATCTGCTGGGGGCAGATCACATCGTCTGCAATTTTGTGCCGACGGGACGCGGATACGTCCACATCGATCATGGTATCTGCGCCGTACCGGCGCCCGGGACTGCAGAAATCCTGAAGGGCATTCCTCTGGCGGACGTACCCATTGAGGCGGAATTGACGACTCCGACCGGGGCGGCCATCGTCAAGACACTGGCAGATTCGTTCGGTCCCATGCCAGCGATGACAATCGAACAGGTCGGCTATGGTGCGGGCACGATGACGTTTCCCGATCGAGCCAACATCCTGCGACTGTTTGTCGGCACCGAATCTGTGACCGCTAACACTGAGTACGTCACATTACTGGAAACGAACCTGGACGATGTGTCGGGCGAAGTCGTTGGACACGTCAAACGTCGCCTGATGTCGGACGGCGCACTGGACGTGTATTCAACGCCGATTCAGATGAAGAAGGATCGTCCTGGTGTGATTCTGAGCGTTTTGTGTCGGCCGCAAAACGTGGCAGCGCTGGAAGAAATCGTGTTTAGCGAAACGGCCACACTGGGTATTCGCCGATCCGTGCTGCAACGCAGCATCCAGCACCGGGACTCAGTATCCGTCAGTACACCGTGGGGTGATGTGACCGGAAAGCGAGCGTGGAGAACGGGATCTGCAGCGACATTCGCACCGGAGTTTGAAAACTGCGCCCAAATCGCTGAGCAGCATGGGATATCTCTGCGAGACGTATATCGGGCTGCGGAATCGGGCTTTCTGCAATCGCAGGATTCAGGCACACTACCGTCACCCAGCTCGTCCGGCAGTTCTGAACCGGACGGACATCATCACGATCACAGCCACGATTCCCACTCGCACGACCACGATCATGACCATCGACATGATCACGATCACTAAGTGCGAGCGATGTCTGTGACGTCATCGTTTCAGGATGTGGCACATGGCAAAAAAGGACAGCAGTCAGGAGCCAGACGTCAGCGACATCGTCGCCACGCTGGACAGAATCGAAGGGGCCTACGCCCTGAAGATTCAGGAATACCGAGCGCTGATCAATTTGAAGACGGGCATTTCCGCTGTCCCGTTTGAGGCCACGCATCACGACGAAGTTATCCGAATCCCGGATGTCGTCTATCGACCGAGACGCGCGGCGTAAGAAATCCCGGCAAGCCGTG
>JBDONA010000290.1:0-5902 GCA_039831575.1 Fuerstiella sp.
AGACAGTTCTGTTGACCGTGGCGTTTGATTGTTTCGGCCTACAATCGCTTCTTATTTTTAGCCGGAATCGCAGGAAAGGAGACAAGTTGCATCGATCGCCTCGCTTACGCATCGGGTTACCAAAAACACTGAACAAACGAAACACAGGGCGAGGTCGGGAGACCTCGCCCCTGCGCGGTTCAGCCTTGTGGTTTTGTTACGCGGTGGAATCCGTTGATGTGATGGATGATTCGCTGGAATCCTCCGCTTCGGCCTCTGCGAAGTACTCGCCGTACTTCTGGTCTTTGTAGCGGTACCCGTAACCTCGGTAGCCGTAGCCCTTGTAGCTGTAGCGGTAGTCTGAGTAACGGTAGTTGCCATACCCATAGGCGTCTGCCTCTTCGACACCGTTGATCACCATCCCCGCAATATTTGCTCCCACGTCGGACAGTTGTTCCAGTGCTCTGGTGCCGAAATCGCGAGTATGTCGGCTTAATCGAACGCACAGCAAAACTGCATCCACACGTGCCGCGACACTGCACGGGTCATTGACCACCAGGACCGGTGGAGAATCGATAATCACGTAGTCATATTTTTCCCGCACCACAGCAATCAGTTGCTCGTATTCAGGACGCGTCAGCAGTTCTGATGGATCTCGCGGTCTATGTCCGCACGGCAGCACGGAAAGATCCGGCACTTCGGTGTCCTGAATGACGTCGACAAGTTCGGCCTCTCCCCGAAGGAACTCCACCACGCCCACCTTGTTACTGACACCCGTCAGTTTATGCACCTTCGGGCGACGAAAGTCACTTTCCATGAGCAATGTTCGCTTGCCTGACTGAGCAAGACAGACGGCAAGATTGATGGCCAATGTCGACTTTCCGTCCCCCGCCGCCGGGCTGGTCACCTGAATGACTCGTTGATCGCTGCCGTGTGCACCAAAACAGATTGCCGTTCTGGCTGTTCGGTAGGCTTCGGACGGCTGTGATCTTGGCAGATGACAGGCTATCACCGTGCGATCCATGGTGACGTCCTTCGAAATCTTCTTCAGTTTCTGCTCATTCATAAAGGGAATATGAGCAATGATGGGCAGCCCAAACTGTCGGACAATGTCTTCCGGCTTGCGGAAACTGTGATCGGCAACTTCCACAGCGTAACCCAGTGCGAGTCCGAGAAATGCTCCCAACAATGCCCCGTAAGTCAGAAACTGGCTGAGCTTCGGATAGACCAGAGACCCGTGTCCGGCCTTATTCAGTATGTTGGCGGAAACTCCACCCAGCTGATTTGTCGGCAGTTCCGTATCCCGAATTTGCTGTTGAACGTCCTCAAACAGCCCGGTCAGACGGGCGATTTTACGTTCATAATCGGATCGATCGTGCTCGTCCGATCGAAGACTCTTGGCGGCAATTTCTTTTCTGGAGGCCATCACTTCCAGATCTGCCCTTTTTCTCTCCATGACCGTCAGTTCAAATCGCAGGGAGTTCAGGTAAAGGGTCAGGAAATCCTGCATAGGAGCCTGCTCGACGCCTTGCTGATCCGGCTGGGGGGCCATACCGGCGAGAATGTCAAAGTGCTTCCGGGTAAATTCGATTTCTTCGCGCAACGCCTTCAATTTTGGATGATCCGCACCAATCTCGGCCGCCAGAGCTGACTCTCTCAGCAGCAATGGAAACATGGCCTGAAACACGCTCCTTGTGCTGGTCACGCCGTCTTCGACCACCTGCACCATACCACCGGGCTGGTGCGCGTTGTGCTTACCAATCACCATCAGCAACGTGCTTCTGTCGCTGCCTTGCTGAATCGCTTCCTCCAGTTCGAGTAACTCGGATTTCAGTTGGGATTGAGAAATGGCAAGACTGGAAATGGTGGCTTGAAGGCCGCTGAGTTCCTCTGTGTGAGGATTCCGACCGTCAGACCCTAATTGAGATCGTTCGTCGAACTCCCGATAATCTTCTTCCAGCTGATTCAAATCTTCATTCAGCTGCCCTTTGGCCTGAGCCAGCAGATCCCCCAAACTTTTGACGGCGTCTGCAAAGCTGTTGGTGTGATGGTTGATGAACTCTTCCGAAACGGCGTTGGCAATTCTTGCTGTGTCCACCGGATTCGTGCCTTCACACGACAGATTCATAATATTGGACGCCTGAGACGAATTAGCCGAGATCATATCTCGAAGAAGTCCGGTGGCATCAGGCTGAGAGAGCCCGCGAAACGTTCCCAATTCGCCGAAGCCGTGGTTCTCATAGGACAGGTCCAGCAGGCTGCTACTGGTCAGAACGTACTTGGCGTCCGAAAGGTTTCGCTCTGCCATCAGGCTGTCCAACCGCGGATCAGAACTGTGATGGATCACCTGCAGCAGGACCGACGAGCTATAGCGCGGAATCTTGCGCTGAAAGTTAAAGTAGCCCAGTGCGGTGCCAACAATAGCAAACAGAATCACGAAACCCTTGCGTCGACGCAGGAAACCCCAAATATCCATGCCCGCCTCCTGCTGTTCAGGCGGATTAAAAGTCAAAGGGGCGGCTCCCTGAGTTTGATTTTCCACGGCGTCATTGCTCCGAGGGTGGTTCGTACACCTATATTTAGGTTGGCACGTCGGCCTATCCAACGTGAAACATCAATTCTGCAACTTCAACCGAAGGATTCCACAGCAAATACACTAAATTACCGAAACCGCAGAAATCCGTCCGCAGTACCAACAAACAACGTGCAAATCACTCATACACGGTGCGACTGGTCGTCGCGGGAATGGGAAACCCTGCCATGAACAGCAGGAAATCAAAAATCGCCGATTCGCAGTATTCGCACGACCCAAGACGGACAAATGCTGAACGCTGATGCATAACGCCGCGTTTGGAAGAACAACACCTGTACATCTGAGCGCTAGTCGATCTGTTCGTTCTGCATGCCCCGTCCCAGTCTTCCTATCTTTACCCACCGGTTCTTTTACGGGAGGGTCGCGAGGAACGAGCGGGGAGCGGCGATTGACAGTCGAAGTTTTCGTAGGACAGGACCTGCTGCAGATAATGACTGCGTCAGGACAACAGGTCCTGACCTACCTGACTTCAGTATTTTGTTTTGTCCACAGATTGCGCGGATATACACAGATAAGAAGTGATCCGCTGTAGCTTTCCGTGATGTTCCGTGTGTTTCCGTGGTTGATGTCCTTCGAGTTGTTTTTGTGCGATTCAACGGCCGAATGAGTGAGCCTGTGCTTGCGGTTACAACACTGGCAAAGCCTGTGCCACACACTCACCTACAGCAGTTTTCAAAATCACGCGGTCGTTCTGTAGCGGAATTCGCCACGAATTTCGGCAGTGACAGGTCGAAAGCCTTGGCGGCTTCCGCTACGACAAAAAGTAAAATGCTCTAATCACTGCCAGAGAGTTCGCTGTCGATTGTCAGCCCCGCGTTTTTCCGAAGCAAAACCGAACATGCTCTACCGGTGGCTAGCGCCAAAACCGCTCACCATAATCACCACCACCGGCAGAACCGGAGGTGTGCGAAACGGCGGCTGAGGCCGCGATACAGGCACGAGCAGCACGCGAGACGGCGCCGTGCGATTGAGGAATTCACTTGCTTGCGGTGCGAGCATGTGTCATACACTTGCTTGCGCTGTGCGGTTATATAATTACCAGCGTCACACCACCTGTTTTTGATGAACCGCTTCTTATGAATCCGTTTTCTGACTTCCTTCTGAGCTAACAGACTTCACTTCATGCGCAAAATCGGAAACGTGCTCAGTGGGCTATCGGCAGCGGTCGCCGTCGTTACTGTCGCCTCACTGCCGTGGATGCTGGGCGGAGTGGTGCCGGTCGCTCGCGCGGTTCTGCTGGTCGGGGCTGTCGTCGCCGGATCGCTGTCAATACTCTCGAATCTACTACGCCGTCGCCGGCCAACTTCCATTCCACTGATCGCCGTGCCTCTGACAGCGCTGGCCGCGCTGGGAATCTGGCAGCTGCGTCCCGTCCTCAGTCAACTGGAATCCATTAACCATTCTGTGACCGCCAGCGCGGACGTTCTGACATTCGCCGGTCCGTCAGCGGCATCGTTCAGTCCCCCCGATACCAGATCTCACGTGGGCACTCTGATCGCCGCGGCCATTCTGTCCTTTGTCTGTTTTGATCAGATTCGCGGCCTGCGTCCCATGGCCATGGCCTGTTGTTTTCTGGTGTTGAACGGAGTCAGCCTGATGGTTGTCGGCTTGGGTCATCTGCTCCAGGGCACGATCTTTCCGTTGAACGAGGTGTGGTCACGTAGCGGCTGGCGCGCGTTTACATCGTTTGTTAACCCGAATAGTGCAGCAGGATGGCTGTGTCTTTGCTTCGGCATCGCATTTGGCTGGCTGGTCTTTACATGAAGGCTGCGCCCATCGACGCTAGTGCCGGGATTAAGTCCACAGAAACACCCTGGCTACGCCGATACGTGGAGCAAATTCTTCAATTCTTCGCAGAGCTGGACGTGTGGCGAATGGTACCACTACTTGCCGTGGCACTGCTGGCCACCGGTGTCGCAGCCACCAGCTCAAGAGGTGGAATTCTGGCACTGGTCGTCAGCGTGGCCGCCACGATCGCGTTTCGTTCCTCTGGACGGCGGTTACCAGCAGCCATTCTGACGCTGACTGTCTGCGGCGGTGGCGTTTACCTGCAGGATATTTATCCGGATGTTGCCGTCGCTTTGGGGAAAGTCAGCAACAACTGGGCCATTCGCAGGCTGAGGAAATCACTGTTCGACATCTACCGTCGATGCGACAGAATGGTTGTGCTGAGCAGTGACATGAAAGCACTTCTGCTGGATAGCGGTATTCCAGATCAACGTGTGGCGATCATTCCCAACTGGGCCGACACACAGCAGATAATTCCCGTCGAGTCGGACAATCATTTTCGCAAACGATTTGGACTGGAGGCCAAGTTCGTCGTGATGTACTCGGGCAATCTTGGCCTGACTCAGCGGCTGGAGGAGTTCGTCGAAGCAGCGGCCATCCTGCGGGAGGATTCAATGATTCAGTTTGTATTTGTGGGCCAGGGAGCTCGCAGGAAGGACCTGCAGCAACAGGTCGATGCTCTGGGTCTTTCCAACGTGATGTTCTGTGACTACCAACCGCTTGATGAATTGTCACACAGCCTGAGTGCGGGGGATCTGCATCTGGTGCCGCTGACCGCAGAGCTCAGCCGCTGTCTGATGCCCAGCAAGCTCTACGGCATTCTGGCCGCCGGACGGCCATTTCTAACCAACGCTCCACAGACGTCAGAATTGTATGAAGTGACGAAGTCACACAACGTGGGCTTCACAGTGGAAGCGGGTTCACCCGAGTTGATTGCACAGGCTGTTCTGGCTGCGAGCAATGACTGTGTGGGACTGAAGGAAATGGGGCAACGAGCAAGGACTCTGGCGGAAGAGAAGTATTCGAAGAGTCGGTCGGTCGCCGCGTTTGCGCAGACGCTGGGAGAGGTTGTGGGGGAATACAGCGAATTTCGCTGACTCGTGGCCGCGATTGACGTGTTTCAATAGCAGAACGCCTGCCCCCCACGAGCCAGAACTGGTTCCGTCAATTTGTAAATTTCTGTAGTGGGCAGCGGGATCTCGTACGGACAGAGTCGAGAGACGACAGTTCAGAGTTCAGCGAACGGCGAACGGCCACACTGGCGAAGCCAGTGCCACACGGTGAATTGTCACGGAACGTTTACGTGAAATTAAGCCGCGGCAGTATATCTCGAATTGCTGCCGCCGCTTCGATCGTAGTCTTCGGAGTTGTGTAGATATCTCTGGTACTAACGGTGAGTGGTGCAGCCGCCTTCACTGTAAGCGTACATGAGTGCCAGTCTTGACGGGGTGTGTATTTTTCTGGTTTTCCGCGTAACTGATCGGGAGACCAGAGCATGGGGCGTTCGATTGATCCGACTGTTTGGGACCGCTGGCGTGATCG
>JBDONA010000919.1:0-5899 GCA_039831575.1 Fuerstiella sp.
TGCTCCCGGGCGTAATCCGGAGGTGGTCAGTAGTTCAACGCTGAGAAGCGTAGCGAAGGCGCTTCGGTTGAAAGTCTGAGATGGGCGGAAATTGAATTGGGTTAAAAAACGGTGGATTCTTGAACGAGCGATCAAAAGAATCCATGTAAGCCGTCTGTCGATAAGTGAGAGAGACCGATTCTTTCGCCTTACGGAGTTTACACAGATGAAGATTCTTGCCATAGACCTTGGGAAATTCAAGAGCGTTGCCTGCCTGCATACTGACGCCGCGGAGGATGCGGACTTTCAGACAGTGGACACTTCACGTGAGACATTTCGCCAACTTCTGGTGCAGTCCGCTGCAGACATTGTCGTCTTTGAAACGTGTACCGCTGCCGGTTGGTTAGCTGACCTTTGCGATGAACTTGGCCTGAAGTTCGCCATCGCAAATCCTAATGGTGAAGCGTGGCGGTGGAAGAATATCAAACGCAAAACGGACCGTGACGACGCACTGAAGCTGGCTCGGCTGTATTACCTGAAAGAACTTCCCACAGTCTACATGCCCTCTTACGAAACGCGTTCCAAACGATCACTGCTGAAGTTTCGTGAACGAGTGATATCTCACCGAGTCGCTGTACAGAACGAGATTCGAGCTCTGTTTCAGGCCCAGGGCATCAACCTGGCTCGCGGAGGCACACTGTGGACAAAGGCCGGTCGCGAAATGCTGCGGGCAGAATGTCGTGATCTGGCCGAATGCGGCCCGACCGAATTCTGGCGTGGACAGCTGAAGTTCCTTGTGGACAGTCTGGACCATTTGACGACTCAGGAGAACGATCTCGAACGAAAGCTCGATGCGCTGGCCACAAAGGACGTCAATGTGAAACGATTGATGACCATACCTGGCGTAGGCCGCTGCACGGCTGAAGTAGTCTGCGCCTACATTGACGATGCAAAAAGATTCCACAACGGCCGTGAAGTCAGCAGTTATGCCGGCATGGTGCCCCGTCAGTACCAAAGCGGAGAACAGGATCGTCGTGGCCGTATCTCCAAAAGCGGCCCGAAGTTGTTGCGTAAACGTCTTGTCGAATGCAGTTGGCTGCTGTTGCGATACAACCCCTGGGGAGCACAGCTGCATCACAAACTCAGTCGAGGTCAGAAGACTCGGAAGAAGCAGGCCGCCGTAGCCGTGGCCAGAAGATTGCTCGTCCGCTGCTGGGCGATGTTGCGTGACGGTACGGACTGGAACGAACAACTGGCAACAGTCACCTGACTGCAATCAGAAAATACGTTCGGAAATCTGATTCCCACAGGAGCGTGTCGAAACGAACAGTAGATATCACTTTAACGAGCTGCAACGACTCACTGGCAAGCGTACATAGAGAGCAATGAGGGATGAGCCTGGAACTCATACGACGCCAATCGCGACGTGTTCACAGCGTTGCGAAGTGTGTAAAAACGAATAGGCCTTCCTCGCATTTGGATGACTGAGATCACGCCATTGTGCCCCAACGGACACAGTGACAACAGCGTGAACACCTCGAATAGTCGATTGACGCCTCTGCGTTCTTTGCCGATCGAAGACAATGTGATTGTCGGACCTCAGTCCGGCTCAACAAAAGGGATTGGGGAATCGAGTTCTCTCGTGCCGGCGATCGTGGTGCGCCTCGAAAACGCGTCAACCCGCGGTGACCCGTCCCTTTCGTCTCAACAACAGACCAGAAAAATGTGAAATCACCATTTGACAGACACACGGCTTCATAGTCGTATGAGTTTCCGGGAAGAGCTTGCCACAAATCAACGCGACAAGCTGTTCTGAACTCAAGTCGGGGCAACCAGACACCGTTAGAACTTTTTGCCTCGGAGGTCAGATTCTGAGCTGCTGACTTTGTGTCGTCCATTGCTCAAGTATGAGCGATGGCAGGCCCTCATCTCGCGTCGACGGTCTCAGCCTATAAGAGGGACTCCATCCAAAGTGACCGCCGCGACGCGCACGACCTGAGCCATCATTAGTCTCGGTGACCAGTGGGTTGTCAATCGTCCCTGTTCGCCGATTGTTACAATCACACATTCGGTCCTGGAAGTGTCCCCGGCAGCCCGGTCTATGTATCCTGACGACTGTTCGATGTGGTCCGCCTGATTCAGAGTTAAGTTCGGTAGGCATTGTAATGAATCCAGAGGTCTCGATCATGAATTCGTGGAAACGATGGCTGTGCCGGACGTTTACTCTGACAGTGTTCTTGATGTCACCATTCTGTTCGGCAAATGACTGGCCAATGTGGCGACACGATGCTGGACGGACTGGCGTGACAGAAGAAAATCTACCGGCGAAGTTGAAACTGAGATGGAGTCGCAAACTGCCGACAACGACTCCGGCATTCCACAGCCCGCGTCTGCAGTTTGACGCTGGCTATGAACCCGTTGTCGCAAAGGGGCGACTTCTGATTGCTTCGTCCCGCAATGACTCGGTAACGGCGTATGACGCATCCACCGGGAAGGAACTGTGGATTTATCACACGAATGGTCCAGTTCGGTTTGCTCCTGCCGTGTGGCACGACTCCGTCTGCTTCGGCTCAGACGATGGTTTTCTCTATTGCGTGGAAATATCGACGGGCAAGCTGCGCTGGAAGCATCAGGCAACACCGAATGATCGCCGCCTGTTGGGCAACCGGCGGTTGATTTCAGTCTGGCCCGTTCGCGGTGGCCCGGTCGTTGCAGAGGGGCAGGTCTACTTCGCCGCCGGTGTCTGGCCGATGGAAGGTGTGTTTGTCCTGGCGATGGACATCGAGACGGGAGAAGTTGTCTGGCGGAATGAGCGACTTGGTTATCTTTTCGGTCAGCAGCCACACGAAACTCAAGCCATCGGCGGGCTGGCTCCACAGGGATACCTGATCGTTAACAAAGACGAAGTCATCGTTCCGTGCTCGACGGCATATCCCGCTCGGTTAGACCGAGAGACCGGCGAGCTGATCGACTTCAAGCTGCCGGCTCCCGGTCACTTGCCGGGGGGCTGGTTTGCAGCGTTGGATCCGAAAACGGCGAAGGCGATTCGTCGAGGAAAGCTGACCTTCGACGACGTCGTGAATCAACAGCTGCACGAAGGTGGGATTCGCAAGGGCGAGGGGAAAACCGGAATCAGCCGAACGTTTCACGTTGATGGTCGAGCGATCAACTTCGACAAGGCAGTGGCCGAACTCGGCATCAAAGGCGTCGAGGGACAGATTCACTCGATGATCGTTGCTGACGCAAAGCCGACGTCCGTCGAATTGTTACGAGCTAACGCTCAATCGGCTGAACAGAGCGGTGGCTCAGACGAATCGCCAGACGATTCTCAGCACGCTGGCGTGGCGTTGTTCGTGACGACGCGGGACGGGAAGCTGTTCTGTTTTGCTGAGCCGATCGATGACCGGGAAACGCCAACGGAATGGGCAACGCCGGTAACAGACGTTGTTACAACACAACAGGCAACGAAGCTGGCGGCAGATTTGGTTCGGGAGTCGTCTGATTCTCACGGTGTGGCGATTGTCCTGGGGCTGCGAGACGGAGCTGTGGTGAAAGCCCTGCTTCAGGCTTCGGCGTATCACGTGATCGCGATCGACGATAATGTCGATCGAATTGCAAAGCTGCGTAGGGAGGTGCAGTCCGCTGGTCTGTATGGAACCCGTGCGGCGGTCATCGAAAGCGATCCCGAGAAAGTCTCGTTACCTCCGTTTCTGGCAACCCTGATCACAACGGAGCTGTCAGATGGTCTTCAAAACGTCCCGAGCAATCTGCTGCAGACGCTGAGGCCGTTTGGCGGAGTCGCAGCGCTGGGGACCACGCCTGGAAGTGGCCTGGCGTCGAAGGAAGGTTTAATCGCTCAGGATCCCGGGAGATTCCTCGCAACAGAGTTCAACGGTCGGGCTTTGATACGTCGAATCGGAGCCTTGCCGGGAACAGCAGATTACAAGGGCGGTTACGCTTCCTGCGAAGACACATTGGTTCGATTTCCTTTGGGAGTGCTTTGGTTCGACGACACGCTTTCTCACTTCAAAAGATCACCCCAGCCGGTGTTCACAAACGGCGTCATGATCTCCCGGCCAAAGGACTGGCACGCGCCGCGAATCAAGGGAGACTGGTCGATTGACTACCCACTCATGCGACCTGTCTTTTCGGACATTTACACTGGGCGAATCTTTGACGAATCGGAGCAGGGGGCTCTGCGAAAGTCATTGCCCGCTCCGGACTTGACGACTCCCCGGAAGAGCTACTACCACGCGCCACACCAGACGGATGCTCTGCTTCCGAATCCACCTGATCCGGCGCTCGCCGGGGAACGCGTTAATCCGATGACCAGACGAAAAGAGCCACGAGTTATTCCCAAGACATACGGGTGCGATGGCGGAGTGGACTATGGAATGTTCTATACACTCCGCGCTGGCACTGCCGCGTTCTACGACAAGACCCTGGAGAGCGGGACGGTCTTCATCAGTGGCCCTCGCAGCGGTTGTACCAACAGTATCATCCCATCGGGCGGCCTGTTAAATGTGCCCTACTTCTATGAAGGCTGTACGTGCAGCTATCCACTACCAACGGCTCTTTCCATGGTGGCGATGCCGGAGACGCATGAGCAGTGGTCAGCGTGGGGCGATACAAAAGTTGAGCCAGCATCGATTGTACGAATCGGTCTGAACTTCGGAGCGCCAGGCGATCGCAAGACTCGCGATGGCACGCTCTGGCTGGACTATCCATCCGTTGGCGGGCCGTCACCACAAATCAAAGTCGTGACAAAGCCGACAAACCCTACCGTCCACTACCGGCACAGCAATTGGATCATGGGTGGCGATAGCTGGCCCTGGGTTGCAGGTTCGGCTGTTGAGGGGCTTGAAAAGCTGACTCTGCACAACTTGAAGCCAGGCAACTACACCGTGCGGCTGCACTTTGCAGAATTGGATGTAGAATCTTCGAACGATCGTGTTCAAATGGTCTCTCTGCAGGACAAGCCAGTCCTGAGCGATTTCGACATTCGCGCCGAGGCCAAGGGACCAATGATCGGAGTTGTTAAGGAGATTTCCGATGTCATTGTCGACGGCACAATGCAAATCACTCTTCACTCAACTGACAAGAGTCAAGCGTCGCTGATCAGCGGCATTGAGATCATCCGTATCCCTTAGTGCCGTGCCAGTTCATCAACTGAAGGACATCGTTCTTCAAGTTGAATGCGCTGGCGTTTTTCTGATCACACTGAGCCATGCCCGATCGATTTTTCGTTGTCTTTTCCGAAGAAATGCCAAGGCCCACCGGTTAAAGGGATTTGAGAATCTGTCCGCTCTTCGTGAAAACATATGGGTGAAAACGACACGTTTAAACTTTCGCCAGGCGAATGACGGAACCGACGTTCTGTCAACTCATCAGTCAGGCAAGTCAGAGCAACTGGATTTGAACTGCGTCGAACAACGTTCGTTTTTCGCCACAACTCGGTTCAGAGATTGTCCCTACGCGTTTTGCCTGACCATCGAGTTTCAAATTCCCGTGAAACGAATCAAAACACCAAGAAGCCGTGCGGCGCGAGGTTGATAGAACGCCCGTGGGGATGATTCTCCAGACCTGATCCGGGCCGCACTTGCCCGACATTTCGTGTTGACAGTCCACCTTCCTCTGCTACTCTGCAAACGCCCAGACGTCAGCTACCCCTTCAAGGGTTGAAGCTGCATTCTTATGCAGTGCCGAAACCGATAGTTCTAAACCGGTTTTCCAGGCACTGTGATGTTCACTCCACTCCCCGATGGTCGAATTCAACTCGACGAACCGTTGTACCAAAACATCTGGTTGATGCAGGGTGTAGAGTTTCGCGTCGTCGTGCCAGCCGGGTTTGTCTCTGACGGAGCGTCCATTCCGCGTTTGTTCTGGTCAATCATTGGACCACCGATCGGTAGCAGTCACC
>JBDONA010000588.1:0-25797 GCA_039831575.1 Fuerstiella sp.
AAAAAAGTGAAACGTTTGCTTATGAACGCTCTACCAAGCGAGTACCGATCCACAACATAAACACACTCCAATAAGCGCAACTTCAAAACTTACGCATCGGGTTACCAGCGGTTTTGAAACTACTGGTATTGCGACGAAGCGAAGTCAGATTCCACGAAGACAGAATCTCAGCGCTCCGATCACTTTAGACGCCCAGGCCGTTTCAGGTGCGGCTCGGTCAATCCGTCACTCGACGATGCCTGTGTACGGATGCCCTTCGTTCTGGTCGATGCGTTCGGGGCGGCCTTTGTCGTAGTACACAACTTCTCGATGATTCAATCCCATCAGCCACAGGATGGTACTGTGTAAATCGTGAACATGCAGCCGATCTTCCACCGCGTGCAGACCCAGTTCATCGGTGGTACCGATCGTCCGACCACCTTTGACACCGCCACCAGCCATCCACATGGTGAAGCCGGTGGGGTTGTGGTCACGCCCGTCACCTTTTTCGCTCATTGGTGTACGACCGAATTCGCCGCCCCAGACAACCAGCGTCGAATCCAGCAGGCCCCGCTGTTTCAGATCCTTCAGCAGACCGGCCACGCACTGGTCCGTCTGTTTACACAGCGACGTGTGATTCTTTTCGATCGCGGAATGTGAATCCCACTTGCTGCCGGCGCCATGATACAGTTGCACGAAGCGGACACCGCGTTCCACCAGTCGGCGAGCGAGCAGACATTGCCGACCGAATGTGGCCGTCACCTTTTCGTCCATACCATACAGTGCCTGAGTGTCCGCCGTTTCCTGCGACAGATCCACGGCTTCCGGTGCCGACGTCTGCATGCGAAACGCCAGCTCGTAGCCGGCAATGCGAGCTTCCAGTTCCGACTGCTGAGGTCGGGCAGCCGCATGGCGACGGTTCAGGAAATCGAGCACCCGCAGTTTTCGCTCCTGAACCGCTGCATCTTCGTTCTTCGGCCGCGATAGATTTGAGATCGGGTTGCCGGTCGTGTTGAACTGCGTACCCTGATAAATCGCCGGCATAAAACCAGTGCCCCAGTTGCGGGCGCCATTCACAACTTGTGAATTCGTGTCCTGCATCACGACAAAGGCGGGCAGGTTTTCGTTTTCGCTGCCCAGACCATAATTGACCCACGCCCCCAGTGACGGACGACCGGCGATGGGAGAACCGGTGTTCATGGAACACACTCCACCAGCATGGTTGATCCCGTTGCTCCAGCAGGAACGAATCACAGCCAGGTCATCGGCACAGGTGGCGGTGTGTGGCAGCCAGTCAGAAATCCACAGCCCACTGTCTCCGTGTTGTGCCCACTTGCGTTTATCTTCCAATAGCGGCGAATTCACTTCACCCATGGCCGTCACGGGCTTCTCGAAGGAATCCGGCAAAGACTGACCGGCCAGCTTCTTCAACAGCGGCTTGGGATCGAACAAATCGATATGACTGGGGCCACCTTCCATGAACAGGAAGATGACACTCTTCGCCTTGGTCTGACGATGACTGACCCTGGCAACATTCGGATTGACGTCCGCCTGAGTGTTGTCCGCCAGCATCGCCGCCAGCGGTAGAGCACCAAAGCCCATGCCTGCGGAGGTCAACATTTGGCGCCGTGATTGGTATGGATTCATTGGAATGATCTGCAGGTCGTGATGAGCCTGTGGTCCCGTCAATCGATGTAGACGAATTCGTTTGAGTTCAAAAGTACGTGGCAAAGTTCTGTGACAGAGTTTTCCAGCGGGCTGACCGGCATGACAGCCGTCAGATTCAAATCATGACCGTGCGCAGACGAATCGGCAATCGAATTGTTGTGGGTATCGAAGTCCCATGCGGCGACAGGTGACTGTTGTTTAACGGCAACGGATCTCAATTGGTCAGCGAAGAGCAATTTGATGGCATCAGTCTTCAGCTGTGTGGAAAACAGAGCGATCTGATCCAACTGACCATCCCACTTGTGACGCGACTGTTTGTGTCGCCCGCCCAACACAACCGGATATTCGCCGCTGATACCAGCGGCAGATTTGAACACCACTTCCGCAGTTTCCAGCTTGCCATACTTTGCGTCCAGAGGTTTCAGAAAGAACGTGGCCTTGCCTTTTCCGTCGTCTGTCTGCTCAACCGTCACTGCCACAAGATACGGCTTGTCGAGTTCCGGGCGCAGGTTTGACGCAACAACTTCGTAGCCGGCATCGCCGACAACCTGTAGAATAAAATTGCGAGGCTGATACGCAGATTTTTCGCTGGTCACGCCAATGCTCCAGCCGCGATTCTTATTGTTGCTGTCCCATTGCGAAATGATCGTTCGCACCGTGGCGTCCGGGTACAGCGAATTCAGTTTCATCAGGCCCATAAACGTGAACGGAGCCGCACGGATCAGCTGGCTGTCTTTTGTCGCCAGCGGTGCATGTTGATCTGAGTCAACCAACACCGCATTACCTGTCAACTCGGCAAGAGACGAAAAACGTTGGGCGATCTCAGCACGGATGTCTGCCGCACGAAAAGCGTTGTTGAACAGCTGCATGGCCACCGGCACCTCGCGCACTTCAACGCCGCGACCCAACGCTGTGCGAAATGCCGCATCCACAATGCCGGTCGGATCCGCGGCGTCTGATTCATCAAGGACTCGCCGTGCCATCGCTGCGGCTCGTTTGCGGACCCAATCTCCATTCATCAGATTCAGTGCCTGAGTTGGCGTAGTTGTGGTGCTGCGTTTGGGGATACTGTTCAAACCGTCCACGCCGTCGAGTGAGCGCAACAGTGGCTCCGGTGCGTTGCGAATGGCCTTCAGATAAAGCGAACGACGCAGGCTGGTATGTTCGACCGACGGACCGCCCTGCTCTGATCTCAGTTCGCCCGACGACGTCAGCATCGCATCGCGAATCTGCTCTGCACTGAGTCGACGAATATCAAACCGCCAGCGAAGCCGATTACCGGGATCGTTTTCCTGAGCGGTAGCGGCATCCTGATGAAAGACCGACATCTGCCACGTGGCGGAATTCAGGATCTGACGATGCAGCCATTTGATGCTCCAGCCATGAGCGATAAATTCCGACGCCAGCCAGTCAAGCAGTTCCGGGTGACTTGGACGTCCGCCCAGAGTTCCAAAGTCGCTGGCCGTTTCCACAAGCCCCGATCCAAAATGGTGCTGCCAGATTCGATTGACAACAACACGTGCTGTCAACGGGTTTTTCGGACTGGCAATCCACGTGGCCAAAGCCGTCCTTTGACCAGTCGAGTTTTCCGAAGGCTGCAACGTAAAGGGAGATGCATCAATGATAGAAATACCGCCAGCCACGACAGTTCTGCGCGTGGGATCGGCTCCCAAATAAATCACTTGTGGCCTGGGCCCAAGATCAACGACAGTGATTGCGGCGGGCAGCTTTGCCGGCTCCTTGCCGGCCATTTCAAGAATCAGTTTTTCGAGTTCTGCGATGCGCTTCGTATCAGCGTCCGAGATTTTTCCTTTCGATTCGTCAAACAGGATCTGACGATCCACCAGATCCGCCAGCTGCAATTCCAGAGGTATTCGATCCGAGGGCCGCTTTGCCATGATGGCCTGAATGTCGGCCGGAAACTTTTCGGTGGCGGCCTTTGCCGCTTTCTTCAGGTAAGGCTCGTGAATACGTTTCAATTCTTCACGATGTTCCACGGCTTTCGACAACCACGCGCCATGTTGCTGCCGATATTGCTGTCGGTCCGCACGATCCGCTGCCGGAATATCGTCGCGAGGTATCATCGTGCCGAAGCACGCCTGCAGTCGGTAGTAGTCCGCCTGCAGAATCGGATCGAATTTATGGTCGTGACAGCGGGCACAACCGATGCCCAGACCCAGAAACACTTCGCCCGTGATGTCCGTCACCTGGTTCAGGATATCCTGCCACTGCGTGCGTGCATCTCGCTGGTTGTATTCGTACAGAAAGGTACGCAGGTAACCAGTAGCGACCAAAGCTTCCGCTTTATCAGGAGCGACTTCGTCACCCGCCAGTTGTTCGATGATGAACTGGTCGTACGGCTTGTCGTCATTGAACGCATTCACGACGTAGTCGCGGTATCTCCACGCTTCAGGACGATAGAAATCAGCTCGAAAGCCATCCGATTCGGCATACCGAATTACGTCCAGCCAGTAACGAGCCCAGTGTTCACCGTACCGCGAATCATCCAGCAGCCCGTCGATCAGTTTGGACCACCGTTCACTGGATTCTGCGGAATTGAATTCTGAAATATCCTCGGGCGATGGAGGCACACCCAGCAGATCAAAGTACAGACGACGGACAAGGACATCATCGCCCGCTCTGGGAGCCGGTTCGATTCCGGCGGTCTGCAGTGGCGCAGCAATAAAGCGATCGATTTCGTTTCGACCCCAACGCCCCGTCCGCGGCGGCAGGTCTGGATGCATCAGAGGCTGCAGACTCCAGAAGCTGCGTTCTTCTTCCGTGAACACAGCCCCCTGCAGACGAATGGATTTCCCATCGAGCTGCGGCCACGTGCCACCGTTCCTGATCCACGTTTCAAGATCAGCAATCTCATCTTCAGACAACGGTTTGTCCGGCGGCATTTCGAAGGATTCGTAGCGAACAGCTTCCAGCAGCAGACTCACTGCCGGCTTGCCTGTGACCGCTGCCGGACCGGATTCCCCGCCCTTCAGCAGGCTCTCCCGTGAATCCAGCCGCAGGCCACCCTTTTGCTCGTTCTCTCCATGACACTTCACGCAACGAGAATGCAGCAACGGACGGATATTCGTTTCAAAAAACTGAAGCTGCTCGGGAGACGTTGATTCCTGAGCGCCAACCCCAGAGCTGGAGATCACCATCAGGACCAACGTGAATTTGAAACGACGAAACATGTTTGCGGTGGGAAGAAAATGGAGTTGGAGGTGGGATGCTTTACAGTGTACCGGCAACAGGCGTCGAGGACACACTACAGTGTTCGGAAATCGTTTACACCCGCAATCAACTTCAGAGACATCAACCGCCCCATGCCACCGAAAACCTCTATTGAGTACTACCATCCGGGGTAGTAGCGATGGTTTTGAACAGAAGCACGCGAAGTTAGCAAAGAACAAACAAAATCCCACCATTGCGCCCACTGCGTCCTCCTGTTCAAATCTGGCCGCTCGCGCCCGGCAACAACCATTCAGGATACGCCGGCCTTTTGAGCGCCAGGATAAACGTCCAAAACATTGACTGGAGCAGCAGAGAAAGCAAAGTCCAGGCATCATGATTTCTTTGCTGCCTTTGCGGTCTTCTGTTAAGAAAAAACGAACGTCGGCCTATAGCAGCTGTCTCGGCCGGTTGCGGTTTCGCCGGCGGCAGAGAAGAATAGTCGCCGCGTCGGCACAGTCGACCTGACATCAGACGCCCCAGCCGATCTTAGTGAACCTCGTAAGAGAAAATGGCAATCTCATGATCAGACAAGTACTTTCCACCATCGCAGTCATAGGTATCGTCGGCAGCACGAGTTTCGCTGCGGACAAGCCCAATGTTATCTACATCCTGGCGGATGACCTCGGTTACGGCGATTTGTCGTGTTATGGGCAGACCAAATTACAGACGCCCAACATCGACCGTATTGCCAGCGAAGGATTGCGGTTCACCGGCCATTACTCCGGAAACACCGTGTGCAGTCCATCGCGAGCCGTCCTGATGACCGGCCAACATTCCGGGCACTGCTACCTGCGTGGCAATCTCAGCGGCGAAGTCGGGGCTGACCTCGACCCCGCGATGACGGTCCTTCCTGAAGTCTTTAAGGCATCCGGATATGCGACGGGAGCCTTCGGCAAGTGGGGGCTGGGCCACACAAATGTGGCCGGCAGTCAAAGTCCGTTGACGCATGGGTTCGATGAATTCTATGGCTGGAAGAGTCAGGGTATTGCTCACACTTATTATCCGACCAGTGCCATCAGCAATGGGGAAGAAATTCCACTTGAGCCTGGCACCTTCATCCACGACCTGGTAATCGGTGAGGCACTGGACTTCATTCGGCAAAACGCTGAATCGAAAACGCCATTCTTCTGCTACATCCCGACTGCTGTCCCGCACGCCGCGATGCATGCTCCGAAAGAACTGCATGAGAAGTGGCGACAGGCGTTTCCTGAATTCGACGATAAGATCGGGAAATACAAGGCCGGGCCGAATGAACCCTGCCCGGACGTACAGAATCCGATCGCAGGATTCGCGGCGATGATGGAGAATCTGGATAACGAAATTGGAGAAATCCTTTCACTGCTTAAAACGCTCGACATCGACGACAACACGCTGGTCATGTTCAGCAGTGACAATGGAGCCCATAAAGAAGGCGGGCACGACCCGGCCTTCTGGAATTCCACAGGTGGTCTGCGCGGGCACAAACGCGACATGCACGAAGGCGGAATCCGCGCGCCCATGCTTGCTCGCTGGCCTGGCGTGATCAAACCCGGGCAGACCAGCGACCACCTGAGTTCGTTTCAGGACGTGCTGCCCACGATGGCAGAACTCATCGGACAACCAGTCCCGAAACAGAATGACGGTATATCCTTCTTGCCGACCCTGCGTGGTGAGGCTGGCAATCAGCAGACACACGACTATCTGTACTGGGAATTCTGTAAAGGAACGGAACAGAAAATATTTTCTCAAGCCGTTCGTCAGAGCAAATGGAAGGCGTATCGGCAAAGCGGCAAACCACTGGAAGTGTTTAACCTTGAAGCCGACCCCTTCGAAACCAATGACCTGGCCAAATCGATGCCTGACATGGTCTCCCGCATCGACGCCATCATGAAGTCCGCCCACGTCCCGTTGCCTGCAACAGATTGAATGTTCGACCGACGCCAATCCAGTCGTGGTCATCGTGTGGAGTGGTAACGTAACCTGAGGTGTGACATGGCAATTGACGTTCAATGTCCGGATTGTCGGAAGACGTATCGCGTCAAGGCAAAGCTGGCAGGGACGACACTCGACTGCAAGCAGTGTGGTGGGACAATGAGTGTTCCGTATCCTGAGCTGCAGGATGATGAAAACTGGGGAGACTATGATCCGGATCCGATTCCGGCACCGTCGCTGCCCAAACACCGGAAGGCGACAGGTGGGTCGAAGAAGACAACCAAGCCGCAGAGCACCAGACCGTCGATCGGAAAAGACTCTTCGCCATGATTGGCATGGCATTGGGTGGACTGATTGTCGCTGGATCAATCTACGCAATAGTGCAGGGAAAAGCCTGAGCATTTCGTGGCGTATTGACTGGTTGCGTCGTTCTTGGCGTCAGCCTGAACTGGTTTCGAGGCGTCCCTAACGACTAAGACGAGTACGGTCCGTGCTTGCACGCACCACATTGCGAGAAGCAATGGTGCGTGCGAGCACACACCCGACTTTTGATTCGGGAAGGGCGGACACGGTGACTTATTCGTATTCTTGAAACTCGTCTCCAAACCACTCGCCGTCGCCCCAACCGGTTTCGTAATAGCCGTCGGCCAGCCATCGGTGAAAGCTGGACCATGGCCAATCGATCACTCGTTTGATCAAACCGTGCTTCAATGGGTTCACGTGAATGTAATCCTCACAACGCTGGAAATCTTCCTCGTCGCGGACCGTATGTTCATAGAATCGTCGTTGCCACACGTTGTGTTCACCACGAGCCTGCCGACTCGTTGACCGCTGCTGCTTCGTGTCCTCTACCTGCGCCCATTGTCGTGTGAACTGTGTCTTAATTTGGCGGATACGTACGGAGTAGTCGTCATCTCCGGACGGCAAACGCATCAGCATGTGCAGATGATCCGGCAATAATACGATGGCCGGAATTTCAAAGGAGTGTCGTCGTTTGACGTCATGAAATGACTCACGCAGGAATCTCCTCGCCCTGTCGTTCTCGAACAATCGATTTCGATTGTGCGTCACAACGGTGAAGAAATATGTCCCGCCGGAAACTCGCCAACGCCGGTAATCACTCATGCGGATAGTCTACGGGACATGCACGCCCGTGCCAGCTGTCAGCACGTTTGCTGTTCCTGAAACGATGGTGCGTGCAAGCACGCACCCTACTGAACTGGTTTCGAGGTGTCGCCAATGACTAAGGCTTTCTCGACCCGAACAGTGTTCGCCGGAACACGGCCGTCAATCCCCCTCAGGGTTCGAAAACCCTGAGTCCTGTTCCCAGGCTCCGGACCGGGAACGGGACCAATTGGATGTTCACCGTTTATTCAACTGATTATCGACCGGTTCGATCGATGCCTCATGTCGTGCTTTAACGTTTCGGATCGCAGCAATGATCTCCGGATGGTCCTTCGCAATATCATATTCTTCGCTGGGGTCATGGCCCAGGTGATACAGCAGCGGCGGGTCATGAACCTCGGCCTGTCGCTGACCGGTGTACGACGTCTTCGTTTTGAAGTGCGCTTTGTACATGCCGGATCGAACGGCGTAGCACTCTTCTCCGTGATAGTAGAACATCTCGTTCCGGGGCCCCGCTTTGCCATCAAACAACACTGGTGAAAGGTCGTATCCATCAAGAACGCGGTCACCCGGCTGTGTGGCCCCTGTGATGGCGGCGATGGTTGGTAACAGATCCAGCGTACTGCCCTGATCCATCACAACGCCTGGTTTAATCCTGCCGGGCCACCAGAAGATTGTGGGTTCGCGCATACCGCCTTCCCATGTGGACCCCTTTCCATCACGCAACAGTCCAGCCGAACCTCCCTGTTGCTGGAAAGAATTCCACGGACCGTTGTCCGATGTGAAGACGACCAGTGTGTTTTCCGCAATGCCTTGTTCCTGCAGTGCGGAAAGGACCTGCCCAACGGACCAGTCGATTTCTTCGATCACATCGCCGTACAATCCTCGTCGACTGACGTCGGTAAAGTCTTTGGAAACAAACAGAGGCACATGCGGCAGGTTGTGAGCCAGGTAAATGAAGAACGGCTTTTCATGCTGTTGCGTTATCAGCTGCACGGCTTCCTCAGTGAATCGTTTCGTAATTGTGTGCTGATTCGCCGGGCGTTCCACAATTTCTGCGCCTCGCATCAAAGGCACGTTGAAGTAGTCAATCCTGGGCTCATCAAACTTTGTTCTTCCTTTGGGCGACTCTTTCACCGAATCCATGTCGTTCGAATACGGAATTCCGAAATAACTGTCGTAGCCATGGCTGACAGGCAGGAATTGCGGCAGGTGACCGAGATGCCATTTGCCGATCGCGTGAGTTGCGTAGCCGTGCTGATGCAGCATGCGTCCGATGGTGATCTCACTGGCGGGTAGACCGCCTTTTGAATCCGGGAACAGAACTCGTCGAGTGCTGGAGCACATGCCGTTTCGAATCGGATAGCGCCCGGTCTGCAGTGCCGCTCGACTGGGAGTACACACGCAGGCGGCCACATAGAATTCCGTCCACCGTTGCCCCTCAACAGCCATGCGGTCGAGATGCGGCGTTGCGATCGACGGATGTCCGAAGCAGCCAAGATCTCCGTAACCAAGATCATCGCAGAAGATAACCACGACGTTCGGTGACTTGGCGTCGACGGTGGTGCAGCACAGCAGCAACAGCATGGACAGACAATATCGCAGCATCAGATCAACCTTATGAGTAAGCAGACGATGGAATCGTTTCATCAGCCGGAAATCATGGCAGGATCAAAGCAGACTTCAAGGCAGGCCACGATCGATGCGTACGGATACGCATTACGGTTTCGAACGGTTGCGTGCCGTGGACTGAGCAACCCGAGGAAAACCCTGCTGCCGCCACAGAACCGTCACCAACAGGCAACCGTGCCACAGAGCGGGAGCCCTGTTTTTTGTGCCACTGCTTCGAAGAAGCAGTGCTATGCACCCACATTTCCACTGCTTGCAAGCGAGCGGTGGCACGGATTACGGATTTGGACCGTTGGGTGGAGTGAACTACTTCCGCCGGCCCACTTCCGATTCGCGAGCAGAATCATAAGCTGAATTTCGCGACGGCATCTGTGCGCCAACAGACGTGCGCCAACGCTGCAGATTCGAATACAGAGCGCTGGCCCTGTCGGGTTTCTGCGTAGCCAGGTTGTTGTGTTCACCGAGGTCACTGGCCAGGTCAAAAAGACGCAGACTGTTGTCTTCGTGAAATTCGATCAGGCGGTAATCGCCCAAACGAATCGCGGTGTAAGGGCCATCACCACCCGCATGATAGTGCGGATAATGCCAGTACAAACTGCGGTCAAAACCGATCGCCGGATCGCGCAGCAGCGGGGAAAGACTACGTCCATCGACCGAGCGATTATGATCGGCGTCGCCGGTTGCGCCGGCGACGTCAAGGAATGTCGGATAGTAGTCGATCGTCATGATCGGAGTACTGCAGGTGGTCCCGGGCTTCGTCACACCGGGCCAGCGAATAATCGTGGGCACACGGACGCCGCCTTCGTACGCCGATCCCTTGCCTCGTCGCAGCGGCAGGTTTTCGGTGAAACCATCATGCTTACCATAGCGCTGAGTCAAGCCACCGTTGTCCGACGTGAAAACAATCACCGTGTTGTCAGCAAGATCGTGAGCCTTCAGGTGTTGCAGAACCCGACCGACACTCTGATCCAGGCTGGCAACCATAGCCGCATACGTGGGGTTATTATGTGTCGCGTTCGGCTGCACCTTCTGCTGGAAATGCTCGACCAGGTCGGCTCGTCCCTGAATCGGGGTATGCGGCACGTGGTACGCGAAGTACAGGAAGAAAGGATCGTCCTTCGAATCATCGATAAAGTCGCAGGCCTTGTCTGTCAGCCAGTCGGTCACATAGTTCGTGCCTGCTTTTGACGTTGTCCCTTTCTTCAGGAAATAGCCGCGAGTCCCGGGCGGCTTTGCGATTGAAACATCGAACCCCTGGCTCACGCCATCCGTTCGCTCGCCGTTGTCGCCTTTTCCTTCAAGGTGCCACTTCCCGACGTGAGCCGTGCGATATCCGGCCCCGTGCAGTGCTTCCGCAATCGTGATGTATTTGGGTTCAAGACGTTTTATCCAGTCGGGAATGCGCAGCCTTGCATACGGCCGGTTTTGTCCGGCAATGAAGTCCGTACAGTGAAGTCGGGCGGGATACATGCCCGTCATGATCGATGCGCGCGTGGGAGAGCATACGGTGCAGGCGGCGTACGCATCGGTAAACATCATTCCGGCATCGGCCAATGCATCCAGATTCGGTGTTTCGTACAGATCGCTGCCGAAACAACTCAGGCCGGTCCAGCCGAGATCGTCCGCCAGAAACATCACGATGTTTGGTTTCGTTTCTGCCAGACCATTGGTCTGTGCGGCACAAAACATCGCGACGGCGATGAGCATTCGAAATGGCATGTTGCTTTCCTTGATCAGCCGCTGAGATGGGAGAGGTTTCGTTGCAGATCAAACACTGGCACATGCTGCCGCCGATGTCCACCGTGACCTGACCAAACGGCCGAGGAAATGCCCTCAGGTTCTGTCCATCGAAGACTGACGTCACGCTGGCAAGTCTGCGGCAAACTCGACACACTGTTAATCCCTCC
This sequence comes from Fuerstiella sp., assembly GCA_039831575.1. Lineage (GTDB taxonomy): Bacteria > Planctomycetota > Planctomycetia > Planctomycetales > Planctomycetaceae > Fuerstiella. The sequence goes on from JBDONA010000588.1 coordinate 11,451, forward strand.
CCCCAAGAAACCACGAGGTATGTCAATGGTTCCCCTTCTGATTTTTTTCTGCCTGCTGCCACAACAATCCGACAATCTTCTGGACGCGGTCAACAGCGAACGCGGTGGTCGGCATTGGATTGATCAGAAGCCGGATCCTCCAAAATCTGCAGAAGATTCGCAGAAGTGTTTCCAGATCGAACCGGGCAGCCGTATCGAATTGGTCGCGGCGGAACCGTTGGTCGTGGACCCGGTATGGATCGACTTCGATCACGCGGGACGCATGTTTGTGGTCGAGTACAGTGATTACCCGGTCGGTCCGGTTACGGACGACGGGACAGAGGACAAAGACGCCGCACCGCTGTCAAGAATCGTTCTGCTGGAAGATGAAAATGGCGATGGTCGCATGGACAAGCGAACGGTCTTCGCCGACAAGCTGACGTTCTGCCACAGTTTCATGCCGCTGATGGGCGGACTGCTGGCAGGAGCTCAGACGGAGATCATTTTTCTGAAGGACACGGACGGCGACAACGTGGCCGATGTCCGCGAAGTATGGTTTGATGGCTTCACGCCCGCTCATCCGCAGATGCAGATCGGATGTCCTCGCTGGGGCATGGATAACTGGATCTACCTGACCTACGCCCCTGGCAACGTTCGCTGCCGTCGCCCGGGGTTTGAAACCGAACAGCCGGTGAAGATGCCCAGGCAGGACATGAGATTTGATCCGCAGACGATGAAGTTTGAAGCTATCAGCGGGATGGGCCAGTTCGGCAATACGATCGACAACGACGGCAACCGCTTCTTCTGCACAAACCGCAACCCCATCATGATGAAGATCATCCCACAGGACGTTGCCACACGAAATCCATATGTCACCATCAGCAAACGCCACACCGATGTCGGACCATCAGGCGGAGACACGCTGGTGTTTCCGCTGGTCGATATGAAAAGTAATTATCTGTCTCACGCCGGAACGCACACGTCCGCCTGTGGAGTGACGGCCTACCGAGGGGACCTGTGGAACACGGAATTTCAGCACAGCGTGTTTGTGTGTGAACCCATCGGGCACCTGGTCACGAGAACGATTGTTGAGCCGCAACAGCACAGCCCCGCCCTGACGGCCAGACGAGCACGTGCCGACGCTGACTTTCTGGCTTCCACAGATACGTGGTTTCGTCCGGCCAGTCTGCGGACCGGCCCGAACGGTGCGCTGTACGTTGCCGACATGTACCGTATGTGGGTCGAGCATCCAAAATTTCTGCCGCCGGAAATCGCGGCCCGGATCGATTGGCGTGAAGGCGAAGACAAAGGCCGTATCTGGCGGATTGTTCCGGAGAAGAACGATCAACCATCAAGCAGATTTGTTGCACCCACATCGAGTCAGGACCTGGTGAATCTGTTGAAAGACAGCAACGGCTGGCGACGTCAGATCGCTCAACAGGGTCTGGTTGAATCATCCGACCCGAAGATCGCGGATCACCTGCGAGAACTATTAAAATCATCCGAGACACCACTTTATGCTCGCGTGCAGGCGATCTGGTGCCTGCACGGACGAACAGAAGTGGAGTGTCGTGACATTACTCGATCGTTTGACTTCACTGACGACACACAGAGAGATCAATTACTAAAACTACAAATGGAAATGTGTGAGGGCCGACCAAAACAGTTCGCCATGCAGGTCGCCGCCAACAGCACGAATGCGTCTGTGCGTTTCAAGGCAATTCTGTCGTGCACCCATAAAACCCGTGAACTGTCGCAAGGGCATTGGACGAATGTGCTGTCCCCGCTGCGAAGGAAAGACGGTCGCAATTCGTGGTTTCAGGATGCGCTGCTGGTCCATTCCGGCGACCGCCCGCGGGATCTGTTCAACGTGATGTCCCGAGTCAGCCCACACAATCCCGGAAAGAGTCGATCAGCACCGGATTACAACCAGGATGATGCCACATTTCTGTTTCGCATTGCACAGCTGGTTGGAAAATCCGGCGGCGAAGTTGAGATCAGCGGCGCCATTTTCAACGCAGCCTGGGCCAGCGGCCCCGCAGACTGGATGACCGCAGCAATCCTGAAGGGCCTGGCCACGGGTATGCGGTCGAATAAGAACAAGGAAGCACGCGGATCACTGGCGGCGTTTCTGAAGGATCCACCGGAACGGGCAGCGGACAACTGTGCAAAGATTTCAGAGCTGTTGCAGCGACTGACAGATGTGGCGGTCGATAGTTCTGCCAGAACGTCAGACCGCAAAGCCGCCATCGAAATGCTGACACTTCAATCTCGGTCAGAAGTTGCGAAAGTGATTGAAAAGCTGCTGGTCCCGGGCACGTCCGGCGAGCTGCAGCAAAGTGCACTGGAAGTCGTCCGCCAGACCGGAGCACAGGAGACATCGTCTACAATTCTGCAGCGGTGGAATACGCTGGCACCATCCGTGCGGTCAACGGCTCTGGCGTTGCTGATGGCCAGACCAAACACGACGTTGGAACTACTGAACAGCATGATCAACGGCAGCGTGCCCTCTGCGGCCATTGATATCGATCAACGCATGCGATTGCTGCAGCATCGTGACGAAAACATCCGCAAGCTGGCCGTGCAGATTTTCGGCGGCGTGGTTTCCGCCGATCGAAAGGCGGTCGCCGATGAATACCAGCCAGCACTGACAATGGACGCGTCGGCCGAACGCGGTGCCGCTGTTTTTGCAAAAACGTGCATCAAGTGTCATAAGATCGATGGCAAAGGGCACAACGTCGGTCCGGACATCAGTGATACCCGACGGCGTTCCCGCGACGCATTGCTGTACGACATCCTGGACCCGAATCGTCGCGTCGACCCGCAGTTCACCGACTACGTGGTTGTCACGACCGACGGACGAACATTCAACGGATTACTCGTCAGCGATGCGGGAGCACAAATCGTGCTGCGACAGCCGGAAGGCAAAGAGCAGACCATTGCTCGTGACGACATCGAGGAAATGCAGGCAACGAACAAATCCCTGATGCCCGAAGGCGTCGAGAAGGATGTGTCGGTGCAGCAAATGGCCGATCTGCTTGAGTTCCTGAAAGCGCGATAAACGAACCGCCCCAGAATCAGACGGGCCGAACGTGCGACGACAGGTTTAACCCTCCTTCCGAGGGGTGAAGAAACGTAGGATGCGTGCTTGCACGCATCACTTCCAACGCGAATTGCCATCCGGTGTGAGCGTTAGGCGGCCCCCATCTCTCGCGCATTGAGCCTGGGCACCATCACGTATGGCTGAGGAAAAATATCCGTATTGCTGTCGCCTCCAATTCGCGCACAGGCACAACAACGTCGAATGTACGTGCCCATCAAACCGCAACGGTGCGTGCAAGCACACACCCTACCTGACTACCTGACTTGCGCCGCCAGTGTGGCAACAGAGTACCGGACGACAGTGTCGGCAGCCGGATTCGACACCCTTAATCAAGGGCAGTGACACCCCCGCTCGTCAGGCAACTCAATTGCGCGAACGCCATCCTGGTCGCCGATTATGGCATTGAGCTGATCGCCCATTTTCCGAGCACCATCGAGGCGCACTCAGGCAATGGTGATCCGCGATAATTGCGCACATAGTTTTTTGTCGTTTTTACAAAGATATTTTCGCAGTGATTTACCAACCCAAGGACGATGGGCGACCGATCCACACCGATTGTTCGATGAATTTGGCGCGATGCTTGCTTTAGGAGCAGGTGAGATGACGTTCAGGTGTGTTTGAGCGTTCGCAACGTGAAGCGACATCGCTGAAAAAGCGACCCAAAGGACAGGCGAAATGAATACAACAACGAAGAAGGGACTTCGCTGGCTGCTGCCGCTGGCACTTGTCCTGATGGCACTCGGCAGTGGACATGCGTTTGCTCAGGAGGAGGTGACTGCAGCTGTTGAAGAAGTGGCGGCACCCGAATTCTACGAGAAGGCCGAGATCGACTACGTAGTCAACACTTTGGTCATGTTCGGTTGTGCAGTGCTTGTCCTGTTCATGCAGGCAGGCTTTGCCATGGTGGAAGTTGGTTTCAACGCGTCGAAAAACGCTGTCAACATCATTTTCAAGAACATCATGGACCTGTCGATCGGCGTCATGCTGTTCATGCTGATCGGCTATGGCCTGATGTACCCTGGTGACGCTGGGGAAGGTGGCTGGTTTGCATTTGGGGGAGTCTGGGGAGAACGCGACGCCGTGGACACTGTCGGTGGACTTGGCGATTACAGTGCGGCCGCAGACTTTTTATTCCAGGTGGCATTCGCCGCAACCGCTGCAACGATCGTGTCCGGTGCCGTCGCCGGACGAATGAAATTCCCCGCGTACCTCTGCTACAGCGCCGTTCTGACAGGGCTTGTGTACCCAATCAGCGGCATGTGGAAATGGGGCGGCGGAGCATTGGCATCCTGGGGGTTTGCTGACTTTGCCGGGTCGGTCGTGGTACACGCTGTTGGCGGATTCGCAGGACTGGCTGGAGCGATGGTTCTCGGAGCACGTATCGGACGGTATTCAAAAGATGGCAAGTCTAAGCCGATGCTCGGGCACAACATGCCGCTGGCCGCTCTGGGTGTCTTCATTCTGTGGGTCGGTTGGTACGGATTCAATCCTGGTAGTCAGCTCACGTACTCCGGTGCAGCCAACGCTGAAGTCACATCGTATATCGCTGTTACGACAACGCTGTCCGCTGCGGTCGGAGCCTTCGTGGCCATGCTGCTGTCATGGGGCATGTTCAAGAAACCGGATCTGACCATGTGTCTGAACGGTGCACTGGCTGGACTGGTTGGTATTACCGCGAACTGTGACCAGGTTAGCCTCGGCAGCGCAGCCATCATCGGTGGTATCGCCGGCGGACTGGTTGTCGCCGGGATCCTGATGCTGGACAAACTGAAGATCGATGACCCGGTAGGAGCCTTTCCTGTTCACGGCATCTGCGGTGTATGGGGCGGAATCGCGACCGGAATCTTCGGGACGGCACTTCCGGAAATCGGCGGTGAGACTGTCACTCGGATGGGCTACATCAGCATTCAGGTTCAGGGCACACTGATCATCAGTCTGTGGGCATTTGGCACAATGTTCGCGTTGTTCCACGCACTGAAGGCAGTCGGCCTGCTGCGAGTGTCAGCGGAAGAAGAAATCGAAGGTCTGGACATGGTTGAGCACGGCATGCCGGCTTATCCAACGGGAATTCTTGCCGGTGGCGGAACAAGTCCAGCTGCCGGATTACCGTCCGCATTTGTTTCATCAAGCGTCTCGCCTGTTCCCGCTCACGAGGGCGCGTAGCCCGAGCGGGAAGCTCCTGTCGTGAGTCTGCTTTTGCAGTAATCGGCGGAAAGGCGGGAAGGACTTGTTCCTTCCCGCCTTTTTTGCGCGCGGTGCACAGGCAGAAACGCGGTTTCAGTGACGGCCCGAGGCTGATTTTCAGACGTCGGTCGCGACTTCGTGCAGTCTCCACAGTACGATAGGACGCACGATGACGTTCGCGAGATATGGTTGCGGACAGCTCTATTCGAAAATTGAATTGCCAAAAGGTTCCGAAATGTTGTTGGTGTCCCGACCGTCTGTGTTCCTAAGTCTTGCGGTCGGCCTTTGCCTTCTGCTCCCGCACGAACTGACTGCCGTCAGCGACGACGCTGCAGACGTACCCGACGCTGCAGACGTACCCGACGCTGCAGACGTACCCGACGCCGCTGCGGCAACCGAGTCGCAGATGAAGCCGTACGCAGAGGTGATTGATCACACCGATGTGGTCATCGACATGCTGCCGATTCGGGGCGGAAAATTCGTGATGGGAAGCCCGGAAAACGAACAGGATCGTAACGAGGATGAAGGCCCACAACATGAAGTGGAAGTTGCTGCGTTCTGGATGGGCAAGTATGAAATCACATGGAACCAATATGAAATCTGGGGTGAAAACATCGATATCGGTCGGCGAAAAATCTTCGGCACACCCGTCACTCCGCGCGATGGCGTTGCCGATGCGGTGACCCGCCCAACTCCACCGTACACCGACATGAGTTTCGGGATGGGGAAACTACAGAAACCGGCCATCTGCATGACGCAACATGCTGCCCGAACCTATTGCAAATGGCTGAGTGCCAAGACCAGACGCTACTATCGACTGCCGACCGAAGCGGAATGGGAGTATGCCTGTCGAGCAGGAACGACGACCACCTATTCGTTCGGGGATGATGTCGCGAAGCTGGACGAATATGCGTGGTATGACGAGAACACAGACGACAACTACGAGGACGTCGGCGGAAAAAAACCAAATCCGTGGGGCCTGTACGACATGCACGGCAACGCGGCCGAATGGGTCCTGGATCAGTATCTTCCCGAGGCCTACAGCAATCAGTCTGACGGTGTAAAAAACCCATTGGCCATCCCGTCGAAACTCTATCCACGAATCGTCCGCGGTGGAGGCTGGGACGACGACACGACGCTGCTGAGAACGGCCGTGCGGGAAGGATCCAGCGACGAATGGAAGGACCAGGACCCCCAGATTCCTCGCAGTATCTGGTATCACACGGACGCCATCGGTGTCGGCTTCCGAATTGTCCGGCCTCTGGTGGAACCATCGGACGAAGAGAAGTCGGCGAAGTGGGAGAAAACGGCCCCCGTGCAACTGGATCCCGTTGTTGAATAGGGGATCGGCCGGACAGCTTGATGGCTTGCCGCACACAGAGTCGCTAGGATCAACGACCTCCGCGAGACTAGAATCTCCACATCCCGCCTCAAGTACAGGAGCATGCGCACAATGAGTCCCCAATCTTCAAGCTCTTCTCGACGAAGCTTTCTCAAGACATCCGGCAGTGTCGCTGCTGCATCAACGGTGTTGTCGACACTGGCCCCGCGTGCTTATGCCGCCGAAGAAAACACGCTGCAACTTGCTTTGGTGGGCTGTGGTGGTCGCGGAACAGGTGCAGCCACCAACGCACTTTCAGTTGACAACGGCCCCATCAAACTGGTGGCGATGGCCGACGTTTTCGAAAGCAACATGGCCAACAGTTTCGGTAACCTGAACAAGAGCTTTGGCGAGAAAGGAACACTGGACGTTCCGGATGAGCGAAAATTCATCGGCTTCGATGGTTATAAAAAAGCGATGGATTGCCTTAATCCCGGTGACATCGTGATTCTGACAACGCCGTGCGCGTTTCGGTGGGTTCACTACACCTACGCCATTGAACGCGGTCTGAACGTCTTCATGGAGAAACCAGTCACTGCTGATGGTCCGGCGACTCGGAAGATGCTGGCCTTGAACGAAAAGGCACTGGAAAAGAATCTGAAGGTCGCCGTCGGTCTGATGTGCCGCCACTGTGATGCTCGCCGCGAATTGTTCGACCGCATTCAAAGCGGTGAAATCGGTGACGTGAACATGATGCGAGCCTACCGCACGGCCGGTCCCACCGGATCAGCAGCCGCTCCGCCGAAACCCGAAGGCATGAGCGAATTGATGTATCAGATCAAGCACTTTCATGGCTTCCTGTGGCTTAGCGGCGGCGCTGTCAGTGACTTCCTGATTCACAACATTGACGAATCATGCTGGATGAAGAACGCCTGGCCAGTGGAAGCCAAGGCCCTCGGTGGACGTCATTATCGCGGAGAAATGGTCGACCAGAACTTTGACACGTATTCCATCGAATACACGTTCGAAGATGGCACCAAGTTGTTTGTCGGTGGCCGCACGATGCCTGGCTGTCATTCGGAATTTGCCAGCTACGCACACGGGTCCAAGGGACTCGGAGTAATCTCCTCGCGCTCACACTGGCCATCGCGTGCTCGCATTTACAAAGGGCACAAAATGGACAAGAACAATCTGACTTGGGAATATCCTCAGCCTGAAAAGCACAATCCCTATCAGGCAGAATGGGAGCACCTGGTCACGGCCATCCGAGAAGATCAGACGTACAACGAAGTGCAGCGTGGATGCATGGCCAGCATCGTCACATCAATGGGACGCATGGCCGCTCACACCGGGCAGGTCATAACGCTGGACCAGATGATGAATTGCCCGCACGACTTTTCACCGGGGATCGAAAACCTGACGCTGGAATCAGAATCACCTCTGACGGCCAAGGCCGACGGCAAATACCCAATCCCGTATCCAGGTCTGATCAAGAATCGCGAATACGCATAGAACCGTGTCTGCTGTGAACCGAGGGGTTGTGTGCCACTGGCTCTGACAATGTTTGCGTAAGCTCCAGGGCACTGGCAAAGCCAGTGGCACACATCAATACAGGGCTGAGCGGCAGTGGAACTCGTCGCAAGCTCAACATGGTGAGGATCGAATCCAGAAGCCTGTCTCAGCAGTTCTGAGCCGGGCATAGTGATCTCGGCATGGCAATCCATGTGAACTTTGAGATGTTGCTGCTGTAAGGCCACATTCTTCGGCTCGCACCGACGTATTGCCGACTTCCGGACACGACTAAACGCTGAACCAGACTGGACACTGAATCAAACGAACGTCGTCAATCGGGTAAGAAGAGTTCGACGCACCGCACAATGCAAAAACCGGAAGCCCGCCGCCCCAGGGGTTAGGACGACGGGCTTTTAAATATTGCAGCCAGGTCAGCGTGCTTGTCTTTTCAGGGCTAATCAGAGGTCGCCGCAATCAGCAGTGATCTGCATTGCCTGAGCGACAATCAAAACACACCGTTAGGATTCCCGACACTCCAATAGGGGTTGAGCGACGGAAAATGGCGATAGTAGTTCAGACGGACTCCTGGACGAATAAACGTGCCAGGAAAGTAGCCCGGTACGTCCGCCCCAATATAAGATGTGGCCGACGTTTGTGATTGCTTTGGTGCCTCGTGTCGCACGATCGTCTGATGCCGAGCATTACCCGTCAGAATCTCCATCGTTGAATCGTGACGATAGGTTGGGTTGGCATTGTACTCTGCTCGGTTAAACGGAATCGATCCATAAATCCGAACATAGTCAGCAACGTTGACCTGAAGAGTTCCACAGCCGTTAGAGTCTGCGGTCGCTGCTGCAACAGGTACGTCATAAGCCTGGGCTTCGACTTCAGGCGTTGCCACGGGCGGCACTACTGTTCGTGACGGAGTAATTTCCATCGTCCAGTCCGGTGTGACCACAAACGATTCGGCGGACGCCCATTGACCACAGGCAGTGACAGCAACGACCGCTATCCAGGCAGCCAGACAGATGCGAAAACGTAGTGACATCAGTTCCTCCTTTTTTGCTCAAAGCCAGAGCCCGTGAGGGGCATAAATGAAAGCATTGAGAAGAGAATTGGAGGATGACGATCAGGGAGACCCTGTGTCAATTATGGAAATGTCAAATTGAATGTTTTCATTTCGAGGAGTCTGACGCCACTTATCCGTCCGGATGTTCGGGCTTGTGGCCAATATACACCGTCGCGATTCCACCGGTCAGCTTATGGAACGACGTGCGTTCCAGTCCGGCCTCTTCCATGATCTGAGTCAGCTGATCCCCGCAGGGAAATTCCGACACAGACTGCGGCAGGTACTCGTAGGCGGCCTGCCGATTTCGAACCAGCAACTGACCGATCCGCGGCAGGATATTTCGAAAGTACCACCGATAAGCACTACTCAGCAGACGGTTATCAGGCAATGAGAATTCCAGGACCACAACGCGACCACCATGGCGGCACACTCGAGTCATTTCCTGCAGACCACCAATGGTACTGGAAATATTTCTTAGTCCGAATGCCACGGACACCAGCTGAAAAAGATCGTCTTCAAAGGGAAGTTCCTGAGTGTCCGCTTCCATAAAGACGACATCTCGATCGGTGCGTTTCTGCTCTGCCAGCTTCAGCATCCCGTGAGTAAAGTCGGTTGCCATAACGGACGTATTCTGTCCGGCCGCCTTGCGCCAGGCAAAGGCCAGATCACCTGTGCCCGTACACACATCAAGAATCGGCGCATTGCCGTTGGGAGAGGCCAGACGCACAGTCCGCCAGCGCCAGTAGACATCCGTGCCCCCGGACAGAAAGTGGTTCATGAAGTCATAGCGGCCGGCAATTTCGCCAAACATCTGGCGAATACGACTACCGGACTTATCGACGGGCATGGTTGTACTTTGTCAGTAATTAAATGAAGGGGTTGTGTGCCACTGGCTTTGCCAGTGTTTCCGTGAGCCTCAAGGCACTGGCGGAGCCAGTGGCACACATGAATACAGGGTTGACGCTGCAGTGTAAGAACTCAGCCAATCTTCCGCGGACCGTTGCAGCAATTAACAGCTGCCGCAGCCATCGTAGACAAGATCATCCGTGTCGCGAATTCCGGCAACCGGCGGTCATGTCATCACAGGCATCGTCGTTGCGTCGTTCAGCGAATCAGGAACCGCTTGGCGTTGCGAACGGTCTTGGGGTCTTTTTCCTCCAGCAGCTTCAGGTGCTCTGCCGCTGTGACGGCGTACTCCGGAGGATCCTCGACGTCTTCATTTCTGTCCTTGCTGCAGTAGAAGAAGTAACGCACGATGGCCCGCTTGATTGACGGAATGTCGAATTCTTCATCGTCGTACATTTCCATCAGTTCGTCCTGCACGCCCCAGTCCTTCCAGCGTGCGAGATCCGCGATCACAAGATCCGCCAGCTCCGGTCGGTCCAGCAGAATCCGCATGGATTCTTTCAGCCGTTCTTTGGGAATGCGATCCGGCTCGTAGGTCCACATGAAGCGAAGAGTCTGCATCACGGCGTAGGTTTCACTGAACGGCAGCTTCACTTCTTCGCCGTCTTTGTTGACGTACGTCTTCGCCTTCATCTTGCTGTCTTCCAGCGTCTTCAGACCCTCTTCGCCAGCAGTAATCAGATAGCCGGACATGACCCCTTCGATGCCCAGCCGAAAGTCGGTATCCGGCGTCAGTATTTTCTGCTTCATCGCTGCGGCATCTTCTTCAGTGCCACACAGACCCAGCAACAGGCCATAGAGGCCGATGCGGGTCACCGGTGTGTCCGGATCAGTAACCCACTCTCGCAGCTTCTTGCGAGGCATACGATCCTTCAGGGGAACGATCACTTCGTACGGCGCTGCGGCAAACTCGGCATAGGCATCGTTAGACACAGAAAGTTCGTCGTGCTGCAGGTAGTCCAGAAAATAGGCCAGACGATTCACCTGTTCTTTTTGATCGGTGACCGGCATCGGAATATTGGACACATAGGCCCATGAACCATGAGTTGCTTCACTGGGGACATGCCAGTCGATGAACTTCATGTCCGGTCCCATCAGAATATACACAGCATCCGCATTGCCGGCGATGTACTGAGGCAACTCGATGTCGTCACCCTTTTTGAAAGCGTCGCCTTTGGCCTTGGCAATATCAACAATTCGGAATTTTGCTGTGCCCGCCGTTTCATTGGTCGGCTTTTCACCGCCGATCCACTTGCCCAGAACCAGATGGCCGGCCTGATCGACCTGCTCCGCAAGTGTCAGCGAAGGTGCGTCGCAGAACGGACACAGGGCGCACTCAGCGGCCTGACCGATTGGCAAAACCACAGACAGACAGATGGACAAAGCGGCAATAGTTTTCATCACGACCTCCAACCAACATAACGCGTCGACTTAGGAATAGCTGGGTTTCAGGCATCGAGCAGTAACTGAAAGCGAACCGCCAAAGCGACTGCAACGGATCGAACCTGCCAACGATGGAACGCGGCACACCCATTGTAGCCGGATTCCAGGCCATCGAATACACGACAGACGATTCGTTTACATTTTTGCCAGGGTGCCCGGGGCCCCTACTTCAGCACTTTTGCGTCTGCAATACGGTACAGCTGGTACAGCTCAGTGTCATCGGCTTCCGGCGCTATTCGAAAAATGCCTTCGACATCAAACGGTTTGCCCTCGATGTAATCCGTCGTCTCGCCGTCGGCGAGGCTGATTCCGATGATGTCGTAGATTTTCGGCTGGCGAACGAAGCAGCAAATTCCGTTGTCCCGAGCCATCGTAAATGCTGTCAGCCCGGTCGCTTCGAACGTGGGATACATGAACCCACGAATGCGAATACGCTGTCCGCTCAGTTCGTTCAGCCATTTGGGAAAGTGTTTGTCTGCGTCCGTCGGGACGGGCTCCATATTCAGAATTTTCAGCAGGTCAATGTCGTCATAGGTGAGCCGCAACGCATTGGATTCCCCCTCAGGGCGGAGCCGTTTTTCCGGGATCAGCAGCTCTATTTCACGAGGCCCGGCTGGTGACGGCTCCTCGACGCCAGCTCCTTCCGGGCCGATGGTCGCGATACCGACATCGGGGACGTCCGGCCCGGGTTTGGCCACCGTCGCTGGGGGTGGATCGGTCTGTTCCAGAGGTCTGTCGTCAGAAGCCGTCGCGGGTTCGACATTGGGCTCGTCCACGGTATTCGACACTGTCGTGACCACTGGCTGTACTGTTTGATCGGGCAGCCCGTCTTCCTGCACCACGACAACCACATCCTGCGCAGTGCCTCCCTCAGACACCGGAGACACATTCAATTCACAGTCATCGGCACTTGCCGACTTATCAACTGCAGGCACAGGATCGGAGGACTTGAACGATGGAGCGGCCTGGATCTGACCGTATTCCACATAGCCGGCACCATCCGTGCCTGAACAGCCGATGAAAACGACGCCTATGGGCGACATTGTCAGGGCGAGCAACAGTGCAGTCGTTCGTTTGCCGAATTCCATTCTCAGCGTCTCCTGCAGTCCGGGGAACTTCGATGTTGCGAATGTGCAGCAGTGACAAACTGCACGGCACTCTAAAACCGAGTCTGTGCTTCTTCAACCAGTATTGCATCAACTGTGTACACGGGTTCGCCTTCTCCGGCGTTCACATTGGCATTCAGGACACCTGCGACCGCGACCAGTCCACTAAATGCCCTGGTTGTCTTTCCGTCCGCCATGTTGACAACCATCATGTCAAATGGTTTGGGTGACCCACCAAAACAGCACTCTCCATTGTCCTTCAGGAAGACAAAGTTCTCCAGACCTTCCGACATCTGAGTCTCCCACATGAAGCCCTTCAGAAATACTTTTTGGCCAATCAACGGAGCAACCATCGGATGCAGTCTGCGAACTCCACCGTAATAGGCAAACTGCCAGTCTGAAATGTCGTCGGGAAAGTTCACGCGTTGATATCCTGGCGGACATTCAGTCTGGAATGCGTGAGCCATCTTCATGGACCCAAAAACCAGACACAGGACCGACAGCACCAGTCCGGTAATCGCGAAACCTGTTCCTTTCACCGCTCCCCTGCCAGCACGAATTTTGACGATGGCCAGGAAGCCAATAAACACTCCGACGACGGACAGAAACAAACCGAAGATACCAAAGAACCCTGTCAGACTGCCAATGCCCAACACCAACGCCACCGGACCCCATGGTGACACAGGGATATAGTCAAATTCGTCACGAACGGACTCATTTGCCCAGGAAGAATTCGTAGATTCAGGCACTGTCCCACTAACACTGTTCATCGCAGGACTCAGAGATGTTTCTGACATGTTTGGCGTCCGACCAGACCGACAAGACGTAAGTACTTTAAAGCAAACTAATTATGGCAAACCAACCACAATCAATAACACACCATTCCGTGTCCACAGGTTCACGTATTTTACGCTGGCCAATCGGGTTTCGTTAGCCAAAACAGGGGGATTCGCCACAACAGACCAGTTCAAGGACGATATCGCTGAACTGACCCAAAATACCGGCAGAGATGATGGCACTTGCTGGCTTTGATCACATCTGCGCTCCAGAATGTGCCGCGGACACCCCTGTTAGTTAGCAAAGCTAAGTTTAGTCCCTGCCCGGAACATTTGATTTATGACTACGGCAATTTCCTTCTTATTTTTCACAGGTCTGGTCGCGGTCGTAGCTTGGTTAAGGACGCACAACGACGACCAGGAAACGTCGAGCGGCTATTTTCTGGCCGGTCGCAGTCTGTCATGGTTCGTCGTCGGGGGTTCCCTGCTACTTACAAATTTGTCGACTGAACAATTGGTTGGACTAAACGGTGGTGCTTATCGCAATGGCATGATCGTCATGGCCTGGGAAGTCTGGTCGGCCCTTTCGATCATTCTGATGGCGATCGTGTTTCTGCCCCGCTACCTGAAAAGCGGCATTACGACCATTCCGCAGTTCCTTCATTTGCGTTACGGCCCGCAAACAAGAACGTTTACGTCCATCATCTTTCTGGCATCGATCGTGCTGAATGTTCTTCCATTCGTTCTGCTGACGGGTGCAGAGTTCATGATCTCGGTGTTTGACGTCCCGTCCATCATTGGCACCACGAACATGACCATTAACCGTGCTGTGGTGTGCAGTCTGCTGGCCATTGTCGGCGGGTGTTATGCTGTCTTCGGAGGCCTGAAGGCGGTGGCCGTTTCGGATACCGTCAACGGCATTGGCCTTGTGATCGGAGGGCTTTTGAT
>JBDONA010000575.1:0-5887 GCA_039831575.1 Fuerstiella sp.
AACGACGTTTGGCTTCTCACTGTCCGCTGCTGGACAAATGGGTGCATGAAACAACAGGATCGCGATCAGGAGGGTCGCAGACTTCATCAATAGCTCGCTGAAAAAAAAGAAAGACAACATTGCCGCGGGGAAAATCGAGTTGAGAGTTTCCGTAGGTCAGGACCGGTCCTGACAATTATGGCTTCGTCAGGCCAGGACCTGTCCTGGCCTGACGAAGCCATCGAGCAGAGGGGCGGAAGTCTTTTTGGATGAGCGGCATTTAAGCAGAATCCGCCTACGGCCGAAAAAGACTCCCGACCCTTTGCACTTCGCTCATCAGGTTAGCATATACTGCCCAGCACTACCTCTGACAATCACCAGTCTTAACCCTCACCACGCACCGATTTTCTCGATGTGCCCCGTTGCCACTCCCGTATGATCCGCATTCTGCAACTCACCGACCTTCACGTTTTTTGCGAACCAGAACTGCGTCTGAAGGGCATCCCCACGCGTGAGTGCCTGCAGGACGTTGTTGCCTGGATTCTTCAGAATGAAGCACCATTCGACCACCTGATCGTGACTGGAGATCACACGCACGATGAACAGCCCCAAAGCTATCAGGCCGTGCAGCAGATTCTGACGCCGTGGGCTGACCGTATCTGGCAGGTGCCGGGCAATCATGACGACCGCGAGATTCTGCGGTCGGTTTTTGCCGAGCGAATCAAAGGTCAGGGCGCGGATCAGGTCCGGTTTTCATTTATCGACGAAGGCTGGCTGTGCGTCGGACTGGACACTCACCTGCCGGGCGAAGTTGCCGGCTGGATTGAACAGGAACAACTGGATTGGTTGCGGAGCGTGATTTCGGAAGCATCTGTCTCACAGGTGGCACTGTTTCTGCATCACCCACCAGTTGACGTTAACAGTGAGTGGATGGACGCGATCGGACTTGGCGGGCGAGATGGTCTGCAGCAGCTGATTTCAGAGGACGGCCGAATCCGTCTGGTTTGCTGTGGCCATGTTCACCACGAATTTGAGGCTCAGATCGGGGCGGCAAAAGTGTACACAACGCCGGCGACCGGAATTCAGTTCAATCCGGCCGGTGCCGTTGCCAACTTTGCGGGCGATGCACCGGGCTACCGAGTGATCGAAGTGGGCCCTGATGGCTTTTCGACGCATGTTGTGCGACTGCCCGAAGTCCGTTACACGCCGGTCGCGGATTGAAGGTCCATCAGTGAGCCTGTCTTCTGACAACCAGCACGGGACGTCAAGCACGGATGATTCCTGCGGCCCGACGGACGGAGATTCCCCTGCGTCAGCGAGCGGCGGACTGCATCGCAGTATCGAGCTCGAAGGTGTCCGCGTCCATAATCTGCGCAACTTCGACTTAAAGATTCGTCGCAATACGCTGACGGTGATCTGCGGAGTCAGCGGTTCCGGGAAAAGCAGTCTGGCTTTTGACACGCTGTTTGCGGAAGGGCAGCGACGGTATGTGGAAACGTTTTCACCCTACGCACGTCAGTTTCTCGACCGCGTCGAACGCCCGGACGTGGACCGAATCGACGGGATACCGCCTGCGATCGCCATCCGGCAGAACGTTCGCACGCAAAGTGCCCGCAGCACCGTCGGCACGCGCACCGAGATTCTGGATTACCTGAGAGTTCTGTTTGCAAAGGCCGGGCAGGTTGTTTGCCCGGCGTGCCACATTGCTGCGGTCGCGATGTCGGCCGATTCTGCCTGCGATCACCTGGTGGACGTCGCCGATGGGCGGCGCTGCATGCTGGTCTTTGACGTCGAAGCAACAACTGCTGCCGATGTGCTGCAGGACGGGTTCACGCGGTGCATCGTTGACGGCACGACCACGTCACTTGAGGAACTGGACAATCGGGGCATCGACGTCGCTTCAATTCGTGTGGTGGCAGACCGTGTCCGTGTGGCTGATGCGGCAAAGACTCGCCTGTCTGAAAGTATCGAACAGGCGTTTGCACACTCCGGCGGTCGGTGCATCGCCCTTGTTGATGCATCAGAGAATCCGGACTCAGGTGTTCTCGAAACTGCGGAAGTCGTGGACGGCAAGCCGTGGCAGGCGGTGGCCCTGTCACATGGTCTGATGTGTACATCCTGTGGCAGAGAATTCGGCGAACCGTCAGCGGAATCGTTGAACTTTCACTCGGCGCTGGGGGCCTGCAGCGAATGTGAAGGCTTTGGTCAGGTCTCCGGCATGACCTTACAGAAAGTCGTGCCTGACGATTCAATTTCCCTGCGTGACGGCGCGATTCAACCGTGGACGACACCGGCGTATCGTCACGAACTGGATGAGCTGCTGACTCTTGCCCCCGACTATGAGATTCCGATTGATGTCGCATTTGCTGAAGTCGGTCCGGCAGCGCGGCAGCTGATTCAGGGTGGTGTGCCGGATCGCGATTTTGGCGGGCTGAACGGATTTCATCGGTGGCTTGTCAGAAATCGCTACAAACGCGGCGTTTCGGTGCTTCTGAACCGCTGGCGCTCATGGCTGCCTTGCACTGCCTGCAACGGGGCTCGACTGTCCGAATCCGGTCGATGCCTGCAACTGGGCGGAGCCACCATCACAGAAGTCTGTCAGAAAGAACTGGGTCAACTCAACGATTGGCTCTCTGTTGTCACTGACAGCCTGACCGAAGACGTTGTCGCCGCGCTGGCTACGTCGCTGCGGCAACTGACCGATCGGCTTCAGTTTCTGAACGACTGCGGCCTGTCCTACGTGTCCCTCGATCGTACCATGAAAACTTTGTCCGGCGGCGAGGCACAGCGTGTCGTGCTGACGGCGGCGCTGGGTTCCGGGTTGATCAACACGCTTTATGTGCTGGACGAACCAACCAGCGGACTGCACTCCACTGACACACAAAGGGTAATCGACGCGGCTCGCCGACTGCAGCAACTCGGCAACACGGTCGTTGTTGTGGAACACGATTCTGACTTCATCAGAGCCGCCGACGAACTGGTCGAAATCGGGCCGGAAGCCGGCAACGCGGGTGGCATGGTTGTGTTTCAGGGAACACCGGGTGAACTGCTTGCATCACGTTCGACAGCAACGGGTGAAGCACTGGCAGAATTGAATGCGACACCGGCAAACGTCGAGACGCGGCAGCCACAGTCATGGCTGACGTTTTCCGGTGTCACCTGTCATAACATTCAATCGCTCTCGGGGACGATGCCGCTGGGTGTGATTTGTGCAGTCACTGGAGTCAGCGGCAGCGGCAAGAGCTCACTGATCGTGGACGCCGTGTATCCTGCCCTGTGCCAGCGTTTGGGACAATCGTGTGACGATTCCTTTGATGCAACGGTGGAGGACCTTAACGGTTGGCAGAATCTGTCCGAAGTCGCCCTGCTGGATCAAAGTCCTCTTCCACGTTCACGGCGCAGCATTCCAGCCACGACCATCGGCTGCTTTGGTGAGATCCGCAAAGTGATTGCGTTGACTCACGAAGCCAGGAAACGCAACTACAAACCCGGCATGTTCAGTTTCAATTCCGCTCAGGGAGGACGCTGCGAAAACTGCGAAGGTCATGGCGTTGTTACCGTCGAAATGCAGTTTCTGGCGGATATTCAGACAACCTGCGAGCAGTGTTCCGGAAGACGGTTTCGCCCTGATGTGCTGGACGTGCGCTATCGGGACCGCAGCATTCACGACATTCTGGAGATGACGGGCGACGAAGCCTTTGTGTTCTTCAACGGTCACCGCAAAATCCAGCAGCGTCTGAATGCCCTGCGACAGGCCGGGCTGGGATATATTCGACTGGGCCAGCCGGTGTCCACGTTGTCCGGTGGAGAATGTCAGCGATTGCGAATTGCCGCGTTACTGGCCGGAGTACCGCAGGACGACAGCGACCCCGTCTTCAGCCGTCGCGCTGACGCACGGAAATCGGGGTCCGGACAAACGTTGTTCATACTGGATGAGCCATCCACGGGGTTGCACGCGAAAGACATCGCCGCTTTGATGAAATGTCTCAATCATCTGGTGGAAATCGGTCACAGCATCATCGTCATCGAACATGACCCGCAGGTGATTCGGTGCGCTGACCACGTCATTGAAATGGGACCGGGTGCCGGACACCATGGCGGGCAGATCATTTCGGCAGATCCACCTACAGAATCAAAGAGAACGAAGAATTGAGTCACGAAACTTCACCAACGGAGATGCCTGCCCTTGTCGCATCGAGTTACGGGGCGACCGTTTTTGACGATCTGTCCAAAGTCTGGCAGAAGTGTCTGGCTGAGCATTTGCGCGGTGTCATGGCCGGCGAAACGTCCGTCCTGAACTGGCAGGAACCAGGCGAGGCTATCGCCAAAGCCGAGGCTTTTCTGCACTCCGGCGGAGTCAGACCACTTTCTGAGCAGGAACGAGCCCGTAAGTTTGAATCGTTGCTGCAGAAGATGCTGGCGTCGGGGCAAAACCTGCATCACCCTCGCTATATCGGACACCAGGTGCCCGCCAGCATTCCTGTCGCAGGATTGTTCGACGCGGTCGGTTCGCTCACGAACCAACCGTCGGCCATCTATGAGATGGGCCCCTGGGCAACTGCCGTCGAACATGCCGTCACCAGAAGTCTGTGTCGCAAAGTGGGCTGGGATCCGGCGACATCGTTCGGTGTGCTCACTCACGGAGGATCCCTGGCTAACCTCACCGCATTGCTGACCGCTCGCAACGTCGTCTTTCCCGACAGTTGGGAACAGGGCCTGCCGCAGAACGCAGTCCTGGTCGCGCACGCCGACTCGCACTATTGCATCACTCGGTCTGCGGGCATTCTGGGGCTCGGCACCCGACAGGTGGTTAAAGCGAAGCTGGACCAACGTCGCCGCATGGATCCTGATGATCTGAATCGGTTACTGGCAGAACAGAAAGCCGCCGGCCGAAAAGTATTGGCCGTCTGTGCGTGCGCCTGTGCGACGCCGATCGGAGCCTTCGATCCGTTACTGGACGTGGCGGCCGTGTGTCGCGACCACGATGTGTGGTTGCACGTCGACGCAGCCCACGGTGGCGCGGCCCTGATGAGCCGGACGCACCGACATCTGCTGGAAGGAATTGATTCGGCGGACAGCGTTGTGTGGGACGCTCACAAGATGTTGTTCGTCCCCGCTACGTGTGCTGCCGTGCTGTACCAGGACCGCGCACATCGATTTCAGACGTTTCAACAGGATGCACCGTACCTGTTCGATCCGTCCAATCCCGGGATGGCGGAGTTTGACAATGGGACACGAACGGTGGAATGCACCAAACGATCTACCGGCTTTGCCCTGTGGGGCATCTGGGCGTTGTACGGTGAAGAGATTTTCGAACAAATGGTCGATCTAACGTTCGCGCTGGCGCACTACTTTTGCGAGCGTTTGTTGGCCGCGGAGGATTTTGAATTACTGCACTCGCCGGAATGTAACATCGTTGTCTTCCGCCACGTGCCGACATCGTTAAGTGGCGAGTCGTTGTCGGTGTTGAACCCGCTGCAGCAGGAATTGCGTTCCAGACTGGTGAAAGCGGGAGACTTCTACATCGTTCAGACAAACCTGGACGGCCAGGTTGCACTCCGCATCACGGTGATGAATCCCCTGACGACGGAGCAGGATCTGGTCGCCCTGTTGCACGAACTGCGGGCGATTGGGCAGGATATTCTGTCCAAACAGCCCTGAACGTCGGCTGTCGTGATTGTCACGGTGATAAAAACATCAATCCGAACCTCGCCTTCGCCGGACTGTCGATGTATAATCAGGGTGACGGCATCGCTGTTTTCAGTGGATTCCGTTACACCAATTATCGGGGGCGATCGGATTTGACTGGGTCATCGTCGATCAGGGTGGCGTGTCGTGGTTGATCAGTTGGCCACGTAAAAAGCTGATCAAACAATAACTGCAACACCGCAGTACTCTTTGGCTGCCT
>JBDONA010000132.1:0-25661 GCA_039831575.1 Fuerstiella sp.
ATCGAAAAGCGTTCTTCGCGGCCACAAGTCAGCGTGAAACGCTGTAGCAGGCAGGCCAGTCTAACCATTCCTTCGAATAGATGTGGGTGGAACGCGTGGCGAGCGATGAGAGTTCGATCGTTAAGCCCTCGCTCCCGTCCCGAATCCTTGCCTGGCAGAGGCACACGAAACATTCCAGGGATGGTACCTGCGGTGACATCCACGCCGTCGACCTGAACTACTTCCTGCCGAGCATACGGTCCAGCGAGTCGCTGGTCTGGTAAATCAACGCTTCAGGAAAGTGCAGATACGGGTGGAAGTATTCGAACGTCAGCCAGGCGTCGTAGCCAGTTGTTGCAAAGGCCTCCAGCACTGCCGGCCAGTTCGTCGTGCCGTCCAGCAGCGGACGAAATGCTTCCAGCGAATGATCCGTCCCCTTCTTGGTGAATTCCTTCAGATGAACGTTCTTAATGCGGTCGCCCAGCATTGAAATCCAGTGTTCCGGAAATTGGTATTCCATGATGTTCCCGGTGTCAAAGTGGACCTTTACAAATTCGCTGCTGAAGTTGTCGACAAAGTCGATCATCTCAAACGGAGACAGCAGATAGCCGTTAAAGAAAATATTTTCGATGTTCAGGTGAACATTCAGCCTTTCCGCCTGCGGCAGCAACGTCGCAATCGCCGCTTTAGCACGCTTGTCGCAAACGTCGTTTGGTGTGGGGTCGTGATCTTCTCGCCATGGCATGTGCACCGCACCAGGTACGACCAGAAGATTTTCTGTGCCCAGATCATGGGCGGCCTGAGTCATGAGACCAGCCAATTCCATACCCCGTGCCCGTTCAACGGGATCGTTGCTGGTCAGCGGGTACGGCCAGAACAAAAAAGAACAGACCCCACTGATAGCGATGCCAATATCTTCTGCCATCCGACGAATAGCCTGAAACTCCCTCGTCCCGGATTTGGGCGAAAGGTCGCTTTCGAGATCGTAATTCAATTCGATGCCGTCGAACCCGGCGTCGCTGGCCAGTTGCAGACACTGCTTCAGTGACATGCGATCCGGATAGGGAAACGCCCACAGGTTGATCGACTTCTTCATTTGGTAATGTTTTTTTGGTATCGGCTCCGTTGTCTGGGCGGCAGGCCGCGCGGCTGACGAAGATCCTGCAGCGGCCAGCGTACCCGAACCAAACGCTGCGTACGCCATCATCTGCCGTCGGCCAAGTGACGAGCTGCGATCAGAAGTGGAATCCGGCTGCATTTTCTGGCTCCTTTGTGAATGTATTGATACAGTGTTCAGTTCACCTGGTCCGTCATGTTATACCGCTCTCAGTCCGCATTGTCACATTTCCGTTTCACACATCTATACCGTCCCGTCTTTACGGGAGGGTCATTGAACG
Organism: Fuerstiella sp.; assembly: GCA_039831575.1. Classification (GTDB taxonomy): domain Bacteria; phylum Planctomycetota; class Planctomycetia; order Planctomycetales; family Planctomycetaceae; genus Fuerstiella. The sequence goes on from JBDONA010000132.1 coordinate 1,377, forward strand.
TCGCAGTGAATCTATGGTTGCGGTTAGTAAGCCCCTTTCCGGGCCTGATAGCCCGACTCACCCGCAAGCGGGAGAGTAAATACGTGAACCGATCTGCACGCAGACGCCTCGATTGTAGTCTTCAGATTTGTGTAGATACCATTGCCCGCGTGGACGATGAACAGACTTGTGTAAACACCAATGGGCTGTGGCTGGTCGGAATCGCCGGGTCAGCCAGGCCGCACGGCGGCGAACCCCACAAACCAATCGGTGCGGCAGGGATGGTCGGAAAACTCGAGGTTTTACACTCGTGGCGATTTGATACAGTTCCCCCAAAGAGACCACCCCACGAAATATGGTCCCATGATTCGAACACCTTCCGCAATTTTCTTCATCGCCGTGCTGAGCAGTGGAGCCGTCGCCGTGACTGATGATGATCACGTTTCAGAACCATCCAGGACGGAGTCCGATGAAGGGGCAAACGGATTCAAGACGCTGGGTGGCCTGCAGTTCTGGGGAGACCTGAAGTTTTTTCAGGGATGGCGGATTCAACAGAATGTCCTGACAGGTCATTGCCGACTGCTGGATCCACAGGATCATCGCCATTGCAGCGGCACAGTTGCAGAGTGTGAGGCCCGGCTTCTGAAAATCACGGAAGACAAGAAGTTTCCGGCCATGTCAGGCAGAGCGGCTGTGTTGATCCACGGCATCGGGCGGTCGTCCAAGTCATTCGATGCCATGGCCAAGGCACTGCAGCAGGACGGCTACACGGTTGTCAGTTTTGACTACCCCAGCACACGGTTGCCCATTCAGGAATCGGCGGAGTACCTTCATCGAGTGCTTGAGTCACTCAACGGCATCGAGTCCATCGACATCGTCGTCCATTCCATGGGCGGTTTGGTTCTGCGATCGTATCTGCAAAAACACAACGACACTCGCCTGCACCGCGCAGTCATGCTGGGAGTTCCCAACAACGGAGCTCAGGTGGCAGACTTTCTGAAAGACAATCCTGTGTTTAAAATGATTCTGGGCCCTGCAGGCCAGCAACTGGTGACGGAATCAGACGGTCTGATCGCCAACCTGCCTGCACCGGATTTTGAATTCGGAGTTCTGGCCGGCGGGCGGGGAGCAGCCAAGGGTTACAACCCACTGCTGCCCGGTGACAACGACAGTACAGTGACCGTCGCCAGCACTCGACTTCCCGGTGCTCGTGATTTCATCTGCATACCCGTGATTCATACGTTTCTGATGTCAGATCAGAAGGCAATCACCGCCACTCGTTGTTTTCTCAAACACGGCCAGTTCCAGGAGGATCGTGCGCCGTCTCCTATCGGGAAAAACGAAATCACGGTGATTGAATAATGACACCGTGTCCTCTCGCTGGCAACGTAACCTGGATTCGATGCCGCTGGCAGGCTGTCCGCATACGTCTGTTCTTGTGAGCAGCACAGCGCTAGCCGCCGGTCATTGGACGTGTTTTTACCCGCGGCTACCGCCTTGCGGCTCACTGTTTCAGGTAACCCAACAGCCTTCTACGCGGCTTCTTCGTGTGCCACGTTGGTAATCCGGCCTTCGGCCAGCCGAACGATGCGGTGGGCCTTCTGAGCAACAGCTTCGTCGTGCGTGACCATCACGATCGTCAACTGATTCTCTTCGTTCAGCCTGGTCAGTGTGTCCATGATCTCGCCACCGGTGGCCGAATCAAGATTGCCCGTCGGCTCATCAGCCAGCAGGATCTCCGGACGAGCGATCAAGGCACGTGCAATGGCGCCGCGCTGCATTTCCCCGCCCGATAGTTCCGACGGAAGATGCTTGACGCGATGTTCGAGCCCCACCTGCTGCAGAATGTCCAACGCCTCCCGACGAATTTCTTTTCGCTTGCCCAGGTAGCTGAAGAAGGAATGTCGAATCATCAGCGGCATCATCACGTTTTCCAGCAGAGTCAGTTCCGGCAGCAGGTGATAAAACTGAAAGATGAAGCCAAACACGTGGTTCCTCAACTGATCCCGCGCTGACTCGGGCAGATTATCGATACGTTTTCCCTCCAACAGCACCTCACCAACATCGGGCGAATCCAACAGCCCCATCACGTGCAACAAAGTACTCTTGCCGGAACCACTTTGACCCACGACGGCGATGAACTCGCCGCGTTGAGCCGTCAGGCCGGCCCCATGCAGCACAGGAACCTTATTCTGCCCCTTGACGTAGGATTTTTCGATGGCGAGTGCAGAAATCAGTGGCGTGGTCATTTTCAATGTTTCAATTGGCAACTGATGTGGGCTGGTATTGCTCATGAACCTGGTACTCGGCAGAAAATCGCATGTGAACGGTCCCCTGAAGGTCGCGGCTTCAGTAGTGAAATACTTTGCCGCGGCGCGTCATTCATATCGCAATGCACGCACCGGATGCAGCCGCGAGGCGCGCCGAGCCGGCAGGACGCTGGCCAGCACGGCGATGGCGATGGCCCCCACAGCCACCCACATCACCATTAGCGGATTCACCTGAGTTGGGATCTCAAAGAAGTAGTAGATCTTCTCATCAAAGACCTTTCGGCCCGTCATCCAACTGAGACCGTCTTCAATTTCGTTGATATAGCGGACGAACAGCAGACCCATGGCCACACCAGCAGCACTGCCCACGACACCCAGCCCCAGTCCGTACGAAAGAAAAATGCTCATCACACCTTTTGAACTGGCACCCAGCGACTTGAGAATGCCGATATCGCGAGTCTTTTCGACAACGATCATGAAAAAGATCGCCAGAATACCAAAGCCAGCCACCGCAATAATCATAAACAGCAGCACGTTCAGAATGGCCGTTTCCACTTCCACAGCCGACAGCAGCAGACCCTGCTTGGCTTCCCAGGTGCTGACGCTCACGGCTCCTGGTGGAAAGGCGGCTCGCAGGCGTTTGACGACTTCTTCGGAATCATTGTAATCGTGCAGCTTAATTTGAATTGAGGTAATGGCATCTTCGCCGTTCAGGATCATGCCCCGGTTCTGCTGCAGCTCTTCCAGGTTCATCAGCACCAGTTGACCATCGTATTCGCTCATGCCGCTGCGAAACATGTCAACGACCGTCGCCGAAAAACTAATCGGTTCGGGCGGCGTGTCGGACCCGATTGTTGTGATCAGAATATCGTCGCCGGGGTTCACCATATTGATTCTATGCAGCTTACCCGTCTCCGGATCTCGCGTCTGAAAGCTGGTAATCTGCTCTCCCACAAAGACCCGGGCACTCAGCGGGGCCACCGGATCGACCGCTTCGCGCGGCTTTGAGGAACCCTGAAACGGCGTGTGGAAATCGGGAGCCGACGAAGCCTCATCCGTCACCAGTGCGTTTTCGGGGGGATCACTGAAGACAGGCAGTGTGACACTGCCTTCCGGATCTGTAGCGAACGTTGGCGCATCGTCAAACTGCGGCGTGGGAATAGCTTGAGCAAACGACGGCACTTCTTCCTGAAGAAACAGCATCTGCTGCTGCTTCATCATTTTGCGATAGTTCTTCGCGTGCTCGGTCAGTTCCCACCCCGGAAGCGTGTCGAAGGGTCGCAGCGGCGGTCGTAAAACCTCGCCGTCTTCGGTGATTGAGTTATAGCTGTCCAGATAAGTCTTGAGTGGGCCGACCTGAGCTTTCCCGGCGGGGTCAATGCCGACCAGCTGAATCGACTGAGTAAACCTCTCACCAGTAACCGGGTCGGTATAGGTGATCATCGCGGGGACTTCCACGGTGGGCGTCATTGCGGCAATGAATTCGCCGGCGGCATTCTGCACGATGGCCATCTGCCGTTTGGAATCGACGATTCCGCTCATGCTGCGTGATTCAACCACAACGTCCGCCAGAAAGCCGTGAATACGGTCCCGCATTTCGTTGGTAAAGCCAGCCATTACGCTGTTGACCACAATCATTGTGGCCACGCCAAGCATCACACTGACGATGCTGGCCAAAGCGATATAACGCGTACGCAAATAGCGCAAACACAGTAGCATCTTGTACATACGTCGGCACTCCTTTGCCGTGAACAGCGTTTCTGGTGGGTCCAGCTAACTCCCGCAAGCTCTTCTGAACGCGGGAAGTGTGGCAGATCCTGCAGATGCGGGCAATGGGAAGTCAACATTGCCGAAAATCAATCTTCGATGCCCCGACCGTGAGCAAATGTCTACGTTACCATTTCGTTTTCGCAGCCCACCGCGCAGCCCACCGTCCGAAATACAACACGGCTGAAAACTCTGGCGTTGCCGGATTCTCAACGCCTTCGACATGCGAAAACGCAGAAGCCATTCCTATGACTCCACTGACAGCTCCGGCGATTGACCCCACGGCCATTTTTGAAATTTTCCGAGGCAGTTATGGCTCGGAATTGCTGACCGCTGCAATTGCCCATTTTGATGTGTTCGGCAGACTGGCGCAACAACCGCGATCCATCACCGAACTGCAGCAGGATCTGGGAGTGGCCGAACGCCCCGCGCTTGTTCTGACGACGGCATTGCGTGCCATGGGGCTGCTGCAGATGACTGCCACTCAAAAACTGGAACTCACCGCGGTGGCTGCCGAACATCTGGTTCCTGGTGGCGCATTTGACGTCGGCAATTATGTCAGTCTTGCGGCGAATTCGTCGGGGGTGCTGGAAATGGTCGATCGACTGACGTCGAACCAGCCAGCTGGACTCGGTGACGATGGTGACGGTGCGGCCTTCATATATCGTGACGGCATGAAGTCGGCTATGGAAAGATCACAATTGGCCGAGCACTTCACGCTCGCTCTGGCGGGTCGCGCCAAGAATGTGGCTCCGGCGTTGGCGGATGCTGTGCCGCTGCACGACGCCGAAACTCTGCTGGACGTGGGCGGCGGTACGGGCATCTACAGCATCGGCTTCGTGCGGAAGAATCCGCAACTGACAGCGACCGTGCTCGACCGTCCGGAAGTCCTGAAGACTGCCGAAACATTCGCTCAGGAGTACGACGTTGTCAGCCAGATCAAACTGTTGGCAGGTGACATGTTCTCCGAGAAACTTCCCAATGCCGACGTCGTTCTGCTGTCGAACATTCTTCACGACTGGGACGTTGCGGAATGTAAAGGCCTTGTGCGACGTTGCACAGAGGCATTGAACCCCGGTGGACGACTGATCATTCACGACGTGTTGCTGAACGATGCGCTCGACGGCCCGTTGCCAATCGCATTGTATTCGGCAGCGTTGTTCACGCTGACAGAAGGCCGGGCGTACAGCGCGGCTGAGTACTCGTCATGGATGCAGAATGCCGGACTGGCAACGACCGCGCCGGTGCCCACGTTGATTCACTGTTTCGCGATTGTCGGCACCAGGCAGTAGTTCGTCCGTGAGTCTGTGCCAGGGACCACAGAAGCGACAACTCGGGATAGAGTTCCCGCGCTGGTTGCTAAACCTGGCTCTACGATGACAGATGTTCACGGCAAAGACGTCGGCGATGAAGCCGGGGCACGTGATGTCGGTTTCTGTTCGACCTGCTCTTTGGTGGGAATTGGGAATCGACTGCTGTTGGATCGATTGCGGGCGTAGTGGTAAAACCATGTGAACAGATTTGTTTGAACTTCCTTGAACTCGTTCGCCGTGTAGTTCCAGATTGCCATCGCTTCGGCTGTTTCGTCTTCGGCAAACAGCTCCTCGGCCGTTTCCATGCGTTCACGCAGAAATTTATAGGCGTCTGAACTTTCGATCAGCATTTGCCGAAAGTGGGCGTGATGGTTTTCGCACAGGATTGTCAGCCATCGCGTCTCATCATCCGGCGATTCCATTGCTCGGCCCGTGGCAATCAACGTCTTCCAGCGTTGCAACGCCGGCAGAGGATTGACCGCCAGAGAACCATCGGAAGCGGGTTCAGCAGTATTGCTCCAGTTGACGACGTACTTCAGACCTTCCTCGTCTTCCCGTTTCACTGCCTGGGCACATTCTGCCTTGAAGGGGGAATCGATTTCGGCATCGCGTTGCGCCAGTTTTTTGAGTGGAGTTTCAAGAATGAGCGGTTGAATGCTGTCCAAAACGACTTGAGCATCATCAACGTACTTACCCTCCGGAAAAGTCACCAGATACTCATTTGCCTTTTCAGCAGCGTCCCGACGGGCATACTCCACATCCTCCTGCTGTTCTGAGTCGCTAACACTCATGAGCGCCTTCCACGAATCGCGATACGAATCTTCACTCGGCGGTTGCAGCAGCCAGATTGTGGCCCCGATCAACGCGGCCAGGCAGGTCGCCAGAAACCATGTTTGCTCGTGAAACGGAACGTCCTTCTTTTTCTTTTTCTTTTTTTTCTTCTTTTTCTTCGGCAAATCCTCTTTTTTGTCGGCCTTCTTTGACACTGGTCTGCTGACAACAGTATCGGCCATTGCCGCTCCGATGCCAGCAGTCACTTTGTCGCGGATTTCGCCCAGTTCCGTGTGAACGGCCAATGCATCATGCGGACGGTCGTCCGGACTCTTCGCCAGCAGGCGTTCGATTAGCTGGTCCAGCCAGATCGGGCAGTCCGGAACTTTTTCGCACACGTTGTACGGATCGTCGTTCAGGTGCTGCATCAGCATGTCCATCGGATTGTCCGACTGAAACGGAGTTTCACCGACGACGACTTCGTACAGCAAACAGCCCAGCGCATACAGGTCGGTCTTGCCGGTAATCGGATAGCCGGCCTGGATCTGTTCCGGAGCCATGTAGGCGTACGTTCCAACTGTCTTTCCGGCGGCTGTCAGCGCTGTTGCTTCTGTATCCCGCGCGATGCCAAAGTCACCCAGCTTAAGCCGCCCCTTCTTTGATAGAAACAGGTTCGCCGGCTTCAGGTCTCGGTGAATAATACCGGCGTTGTGTGCATGTTCGAGAGCACCGGAAAGCTGCCGCCCGACGTGTACGGTCTGTTCCCACGAAAGCCGTTTGCGTTTCTTCAGAACCTCCAGCAGTGAACCGCCGTCGATGTATTCCATCGCATACCAGCGCTGGTCGCCATGCGTGCCTCCACCAAAATATTTCACGATATTCGGATGGTCCAGCCGCTTAAGAATTTCGATTTCACGTTCGAACCGTTTTAACAGCTTGGGGTCCGATATCAGTCCCGGTGCAAGAACCTTGATGGCCACCTTCTTGTTGTTCCTGGGGTACATGGCGGAATAGACGATTCCCATACCACCGACACCGATTTGTTTGTCGAGAATAAATGGGCCTATTTGCCGAGCGGTCATAAATCGTACCTGAGCAAGAACGTATTGAATTTCTGAGTCAATTTTGACAGACGCGGCACCCAGAAACAATCGGAACCGCGGTCGCCTTCGCGATCGTTGTGGTCTGTTGAGAAACACTATGCCGCGAAATCCACCTCCATGCTATGTGCTGTAATCGGCCAGCATTCGCACATTTTCAACCTTAGGGGATACACGGGCAATGGCCGTCGCAGAAATGTCGACCATCGGACAAGGGTGCTTAAAACTGATCGTCAGCCCGAAAGACCGGAGCCGGCATCGTCGTAATCGTCCCCCGTCTGTGTACGTCCGATTGAGCCAGTTACGCGGCCAATGCATCTTTTTCCCCTTCTGCAGAGACTGATTCCTTAGCAAACCCTGTTCCGTCAAGACTCGACCTTGACTTTTCAAGGGGTCCGTCCCGAGACTGTTAGTACCGCCAATTCTATTCTGAATGGCGATCATCCCATCTTGCGATGACTCTGATGCTTGCACAACTGATTCCAGTCAAAGACGGTGCCCCGATCACCCTGACGAAACCGATTACGGTCGTCGGGCGTAGTTCGCGACTGTGTGACCTGGCCGTCGACCACGGAAGTGTCTCAAAACTGCACTGCATCCTGGTAAAAACGGACGGCTTGATCTATATGCGGGACCTGGGCAGCACCAATGGGACTCGCGTTAACGGGCAGCGCGTGTTGCGAGGCGCATTGCTGCCTGGCGACACCATCAGCTTCTCCGGAGCCGCCTACGCCGTTCACCTCGGTCCGGATCCGCAGCTCTCTGCCGGCCGGGGCATTACCGAAGGAGTCACTCAAATGATTCCCATCATCACGGAAAGCGATCCGGAGTTACCCGTCAACAACGACGATGTGAAGCTGCTGACCGATTCCGACCTGCTGGCAGCGGACTGAACCAGCTTCCTTGTTGACTGCCCTCTCGTTAACCCGGAAACCGAAACTAAATTTTCTTTGGATAATCAAAGTCCACCAGCTTCGCGACATCGATGCAACTCCAGGCCGATGCCTCGATAGTCAGCATCCCACAGGTCGGAACGTTTTCAATCGGTGCGTCGGAAAACCGGTTGGCGATTTCTGTAACGGCTGGGTTGTGAGTGATCACCAGTGCAAGTTGTACGCAGTCGTCGAAAACTGAAATAACGTCCAGCACGTCCTGGGGATGAGCTGCGTACAATTCGTCGTCAACGACGATCGCTTCTGATGAGTAGCCGACTTCGTGAGCAATCGCGCGAGCCGTTGCCAGAGCCCGCACGGCCGGACTGCTGACGATCAAGTCCGGCATCAACGAACGCGCCAACAGTCGCTGTCCCATGATCGGGGCATCTCTGATGCCCCGATTGTTCAGAGGGCGATCGATGTCGTCCAGATCGGGGTGTTTCCAGCTGGACTTCGCGTGGCGAACCACAAGCAGTGTTTTTGATTCTTGCATTAATGGGCACCGCCACGTTCTTTTCGATTCGGCTACGGCATCGGCAACACCACGCTACAGACTTTTCAGGCTTCAGATTAACTCCAGAGCCCCAAATAACAACGGGGCCTGCTGAATACGTGGCGCAGGAAAGCAGACGCACGCTACCTGGTGTCAATCAACGCTCGACCTTCAACCAGAATCACGGATCGATCTGTCGGAACTTCACGGAATTCCTGCTTCGCACCGGAAGGCCAGACGACCGAAAGCCGATCAATGTACGCCGATGGGCCGCAGCCGATGTAAAGACGCCGTTCGTTACTGGACTGGTAACCGTCTCCGGCCGTCAGTTGATGGACTCGCGTAGCAGTGCCGATTGTCGCCTTGATTGTGGTTCCGATGGCATCGCGAGCTGATGCCGTGGCAACCAGTCGCAATGACAGAAAATGGCCTGGTGTCCCGCACGTGTTGGTGAGCATGTAACTGGGAGCATCCGTCAGGCCGACGGCCAGGTCGGGCTTGCCATCGAGGTTCCAATCCAGTCTGGCGACGGCCCGGCCAACGGCTTCGGTGTGACTCCATGCCCCCAGCTGTGTCGTTGGCAGTTGCTGAAATTCCTGACCCACCCATTCAAAGACCTGCGGCCGCATTCTGTAAGGGGTCCCGTATTTGGTGAGGTCCTGCGGATAGCCGTTGACTACGAACAGTTCCAGTCGGCGGTCCAGATTCGCATCCAGAAACTGCGTTCCCCAGCCCAACACAGGTAGTGTCGAGTCATGCAGTCCCAACACTCGCGTTTTGTCTTCGAAAACCAAATCGTCGAGCGGGCTGTACAGCGTGTTGGATTCATAGAGAAAGTTGGTGACGAGAATGTCGAGTCGACCATCCTGCGTGCAATCACCGACAGCGATTCCCATGCAGGCCTCCGCTTTTCCTTCGCCATTAAATGCCAGTCCAGCGGTGGTGGCGGACTCAGTCAGTGAACGTGCATCTGACGACAAGGCGGTGTAGAAGAAGTTGGCCGTCGTATCGTTGGAAACAAAAAGCGACAGGCGATGATTGCCGACATCGAACGCGACAACTCCCAGTCCTTTTCCATTGGGCGGGGGGGTCAGGAAACCTGGGGCTTCGACGAAGTCGCCTTCTCCGTTGCCGAGCCAGACTCGGTCCATGGCCGGTTCAAACTCATAGGGTGAGCACTGAATTGTGCCGCCGTCCTCTCCGGTGCACACTCTGTCGAACAGGTCGTCGCCAGACAGATAATTGACGTCGTACAGATCCGGGAACAAGTCACCATTCAGGTCGGCAATCAGACAACTTGTCGTCCATTGACTGGTGCGGTCGGTCAGCGAGTCGGAAATATCGGTAAACGTGCCATCGCCATTGTTCCGCCATAACGTGTTTGGGCCAATGTTCGCGACATACAGATCAACAAATCCGTCGTTGTTTATGTCGCCGGCCGCAGCGCCCTGCCCGAATCCCGTGTCCGAGTTCATCCCCGAACGGTTGACGACATCGACGAAATTGTGACCCTGCAGATTACGAAACAATCGATCATGGTGGCCCTCAGGCTCGGACACCGGTTTGTCCCAGGTCCGCCCCTGCGCGCAGAACAAATCCGGAGCCTCATCATTGTCCAGATCGATGACTGCGATGCCGCCTCCGCCAAACTCAAACATCTGACCGGTTGTGTCGTTCGTGCCGTCGAAGTACTGAAAATCAAATCCGATTTCGCGGCGCTGCTGCCTGAAGGAGATGTCGTCCGAAGTCAATCCCGATGTGCGTTTCCCGGGGTCCAGGCCGAGCGATGGGACCGGGTAGTGCGACAAGTCAATCTGGTGGGCGGGATTGAACTCACGCGATGTCAGCTGCAGCGAGAGTTCAGGGAGCTTCTCTTCCAGATCTGCCAGTAACTGGCGCAATTCGGCACTCTGCGGTTCGACCTCCAGAGTCAGCTTGCCCCAGGCAAAGGCCTCCCAGAAACGACCGACTGAGCAGTAGCTCTTAATCATCAGGAAGACGTCTGCGTAACTCGGTTGCTGATTGGACATAATGGCGACTCGCTGCCGCTCTCGAAAGTCGTTGAGATGCCGGACACGTGCAAAGAAAGGGGCTGCCAGTTGTTCCTGTCTTTCCGATGTCAATTTGCCGGCAAGTTGATTGATCGCCGGAAGTGACTCGGGACTAAGTTTGACCGCTTCCCAATAACATCGAATTGCGCCCCGATCATCGTTTGCTCGTACGGCCAACTCAGCCCGAACAAGCCAGCATTCGGCCGAAGCAGAATCGGCCGTGATACTGCGGGACCAAACTCTCAGTTCGTCAAAGCGGCGATTGTCCAGTAATTGGCGCCCCAGCCGTCCGTGGAAGTCCCGTGGTAACCCCAGCATCGAAGATGCTGTCCGGAGTATCTGCAAGGCAAGTGCTGCGTTCTGGGCTGAAGCGGCGGCTGCCGCCTGGCCCAGAAGAGGATTGGGATCGCTGGGATCCGCCTTACGAGCTGCGTCCAGCATTTCAGGATCGTTCAGTGCCCCCGATTCACGTGCCAGCAGCATCAGTAAATCGGTGTCCTGGCCCGCTTTAACCAGTCGCAGCACATGTGGAATCGCATCCGATCGTCGTCCGCACAATCCCAGCAGACGAGCGTACCCGTCGTTTGCAAAGACGTCATCGGGCTCGACGGCCAGAACGTCCTGATAAGCACGCTCAGCCTCACGAAACCGAAAAACTCGATTGTGAAGCACGTCTGCCGCAAGCCGTCGTGCAATGATCCATTCACTGCTTTCTACGTCCGTGACGTGTGACAGGTCTTTCAACACCTGTTCATGCCTGTCTAAAGTCATCGCGCATTCGGCAGCAAACAGATAGGCGGCGATCAGACGATCGTTCAATTCGATGGCCTGCCTGGCGAGTTCTTCCGCCTTCTGAGGCTCACCGCGAACGCCCAGCAGTCTGGCTCGCCGCAGCAGTTCGTCGGCCTCAGGTTGTGGTGACTGCTGCTGCCGAAACTGATGCACTGCCACAGCGCCGGCTAAAACAAGCAGCGTGAGGAAGATGATTCGCTGTGTCGACGCTCGTGAGGTCACGGTGCAGGTTCTGCCGTTGAAGACACGGGGAATGATGTGAAGTGCGACAAATCCGATCGCGTTGCCAGATTCAAACCTTCGACAACAAAGTATGTTGCATCCACCGGTGGTAATTTCAGGATCGATGATGCTCCGGATGGCCAGCGAATCGTGATCTCGTCGACGCTGTCCGAACCGCCCAGGCCAAATTCGACCACGCGTTCGTTGCTGGCCATATAACCGTCACCCGCCATCAGCTGCCGTGTGACCTGGCGGTCCGACGTGTCTATCGTCACCCGAGCCCCAATCGCATCACGGGCAGATTGAGTTGCACGCAGCCTGACTCTCAGAAAATGACCCGTGTTCGTGGATGTGTTCTCCAGGACCGACAACGGAGAGTTCATGTTCGAGACAATAAATTCGGGCAGGCCGTCCTGATTCCAGTCAACTCTGGCAAGGCCCCGCCCCAGATACTTCTCAGCAAACCACGGACCCAGATCGTCAGCCGACATTTCCTGAAAGCGACCTCCCAGATTACGAAAGAACTGAGGACGCATCTGGTATTCCCCGCCTTCGTCACGATAGTCATCGACGTGACCGTTGGCCACCACAAGGTCCGGTTGGCCATTCAGGTCGGCGTCCAGAGCCTGAGTGCCCCATCCGGTAAATGGTATACTGGCAGCTTGCAGCCCGGCGGACTTTGTTGCGTCAATGAATAATCCCGGTGAATCCTGCAGGTACAGAGTATTGGCTTCGTTGTGAAAATTCGTCACGAACAGATCAGGCAGGTTGTTCCCGTTCATATCGTCGATTGCGATACCCATGCAGGCCATGGGGAGTCCGTCATCGTTGAACGCCAATCCGATTAATAATGCATCGTTCACCAGTTGAATGTTGTGCAGATCATCGGTCGGTCGATTCCTGAGAAAATAATTGGCGACCTGATCGTTGGCGATAAACAATACTGACCGACGGTCAAGCTGTGTTTCGAATGCGACGATCCCTAACCCTTTGGAATTGACACGCGGGGTGACATCAGCAACTTCGACAAATGTTCCGTCACCCCGATTGATCAGCAGACGATCACGTGCGCCGCTAAAAACACCAGGCGAACAGGCTCGCCCCTGGCAGATTTTTTCGAAAACATCATCGCCCGACAGATAATTAACATCAAAGATGTCCGGCAGATCGTCCGCATTCAGGTCGCACATCAATGTGCTGGCGGTCCATGACGTATCGGTCAGTCCGGCAGCCTGTGTGACGTTGCAAAACGTGCCGTCTCCCATGTTCTCGTACAAACCGTTTCTGCCGACGTTGGCAACATAAACATCCGGAAAACCGTCGTTGTTGAAATCACCGACAGAGCAGCCCTGACCAAAACCCGAATCCGGCCCTGCCAGGTTTTCGGACGCATCACGAAATTCACGACCTGCAATATTGCGAAACAACTTATCCGCACGCGCCGTCGATGGCGTTGGCACAGTATCGCCCGTTCTCCACTCCGAGCCCTGCGGCAGAAATACGTCGGGAGTGCCGTCCAGGTCGAAATCCAGGATCGCAACTCCCCCGCCGGTTTGCTCAAACGTACGAACGCCTTTCGTTTCCGGATCAGCGCCGTTGAAGTACTGAAACGGTATCACCTGAGCATCGGCAAATTGAATCTGTGCTGCCTGCGAGAACGAATCTGCGGAACGGTCCTGGTGAGAGAGTTGGCTTTTTTCCACCTTCTCAAGCAACATTGCAAATCCCGGCACGGCATCCGCGGCTCTGCTGGCAACGGGGTTCCTGTGTGGTTCGATTCGCGCAAGTTGGTCGTTGAGTTTGTGGCTGTGCCGACTGAAGATCTGTGCTGGCCAGTCAGCCCCCGGAAATCGTCGGCGACCAACCACACCCCAGGCGCATGCTTCCCACGTGCGACCGAGTGCTTCCAGCGTTACCGCAGTCTGCCAAACGGCGTGCTGGTCATTCCCTTCGGAAATCAACACCTGGTCGACGGATTGCGACAGGTCGATCAGGTGTTCTGAATAGCTGACAATTTCTTCCGCCTGCGGGTCGTCCAGGGCAATCAAAACCTGTCCCAGCATGTAGAACGCTCGACGATGGAACGGAGTGCGAATGACGGTCTGCCAGAAACAGTCGGCGGCCGTGTTCAGGTCGGATTGTTTTCGTGCCCAGAGGCCTCGCACAAACCAGATGTCCGGCGACTGGTCGGCGTCGGGCGGAAGCGATTTGTGCCATTCGATGAAACGGTCCTGCGTTCCATCCACCAGCAGTTCACCCAACATCGACTGGGCTGATATCAATTCCGGTGACGAGACGACCAGGGGCTCCAGCAATTCTCTGGCTTCCGGCTCGCCCTCATCAAACACGTGGGTCGCCACTGCCAGACGCACGAGTTTATCGTCGGGACTGAGTTGTAAACATTTTTCAAGAAACTCCGACTGCTCAATCGCTCGACCGACATCCGCCGCGAGTCCCAGCTCGCGATAATCCGCGTCGCCGGCTTTGATCAGGACGAAGTAGTGATTCAGTGCTTCCCAGCGACGGCCCGTCATCGAAAGCAGGAACGCCATCCGTTCGTTGGTCAGCCCGTTATCGGGCTGCCGCTTCAGAATGCTCCTGTAAACGGGTTCGGCGGCACTTAGCTGCCCAAGTTCCAGGTAAATTTCCGCTGCCGAAAACACTGCCAGTTGGCCATCGGAGCTCAATTCATCCTGCCTGGCGGCGTCCAGATAGTACTTGAGAGCGACTTCAGGACGATCGTCCTTGAAGGCCGCCTCGCCGGCCAGCAGTTGACCCGCCTGCCATTCGTCAGCACCACGAGGAATCTGGCCGATCAGTTCTTCAACTCGTTCAGCATCTGATGCCCGTAACGCCTCCTGTGCAGCGACAATCAGGTCAGCCGGCGGAACTGACCTGGAGCAGCCAGTGATCGTCACTACAGCGATGATGGCCGAGCCAACGAAAAAAGCCACCTTCAGAAAAGGTGGCATGGGCTGTTCCTGCAGAACGGGCATGCAACGCTATTTGATCTCGAAGGTAAAACTGTTTTCACCGCTGGATTTCACGTCGGCAGAGAACGGGGTGTCCGCCGCAGTTGTGTATTGTTGCGGAACGAGTTCGGTGGTCGCCCCTTCTTCAGGGCCATCGTGGTCGCCAGCCGCGTCATCGTCGGCATCGTGGTCCGCACCTTCTTCGCCGTCGTCACCAGCAGCTGCGGCAGCAGCACCAGCAGCCTTGGAGACCACAACTTTGTAGCTTCCTTCCGCGGCACCATCACCAAAGTCATAGGTTGTCAGCTTGAAATTGCCCTCGGCATCCGTCGTGCCGATTGCGGTCGGTTGGTTTCCCTGGGGCGCAAATGCCACCGTGGCCTGCGCTAAGGGCTTGCCGAACATGGTCACGGTCCCGGATGCCGGAAACACGGGCTGTCCTCCGGTTGCCCCACCTCCACCGCACCCAACCAGTAATTGAGTAGTCATTAACAAAGCAAAACTGAGTAGTTGATTCATTGGTCATCCAGGAATATTGAGGAGTGAAGACAAGAAAAACCGGGCGACGAACGCAGTCCGCTGACCAGAAAAAAAGAACGACATGACCAACTGGGTCTCCAGGTCTGCAGCCCTGACTTCAGCAGCAGGACATGATTGCTGCTGTCCATTGACGGCTGTCCATTGACTGCTGAAGGCATCGCTGACAAACACTTCGAATGGCCGATTGATGCGTGGCCCTGGCAAAGCCAGGGCCACGTCCGGTAAGACTGCACTGGCAAAGCCAGCGGCACACAAATCAGCAATCGATCAGCGGCAGAGCTTAGAACTCACCGATGACTTCACTACCGTCGACACTTCCCAATGCTCCCCAGACGCCATAAGGGCTTTTGCCGCTGGTGACCGGGGCCGCCGTCAGGTCGCCACTGTCAATGCTGTCACTGATGAATCGAACGGATCCGTCACCCAACAGCACCTGTGCACCACCGGTGTGGCGACTGGTCATCGACATGATCCCGTCCTGGTTGTGGTTGTTGTTGTTATTGTGCTTACAGGAAGCAGAATTCGGAGGCAGAACAGTATTCACCGTGGTGAAATATGGCGAGCCATCGTAGGCACGCGTGCCAGCCAGTCGTCCACCACTGCCATGGACGGTTTCATATCTTCCGTCCGCCCCAACCGAAGCGACACAGGCTGACGGATTTCGTCGACCACCCTGAATGCCGCTTTTTGTGCCCGTTGCACCTTGTGCGATAGTCATCGCGCCGCTCTTCGCCACGATCCGCTCGCCCATGGCAACGGTGTTGGAAAGTCCGTCGGTGACATCTCGAAACCGACGATGTCCGTTCTGGCCGTTGAACTTGATGCTCTTAAAGAAACCACGGGCTCCTCGGCCCCCATTGCCGGCCCACTCCGGATTGTGATCCCAACCACTGTCGCCATGACTGAACATATAGTTCGTATTCACTCTGGGTTGTTGAATGTTGGAATCGCTGTCCGACGGACACAAGAGATGTGGCAGTTTGACGGTTACACAGGGGACACCAGTATTCCACGGAGCCTCGCCTCGGCTGCCTTCGAGATATTGCACTGTCTGAGTGAACAAAGGGGCCTGATCAATAAACGGCAACATCCCCAGATGCCCGTTAAAGCGACGATACCTGTTTCGATATCTGCTACCCCATGTTCGGTTACGAATTGTGCTGCCGAACGGAACAGCGCCGTACACGTCGTGGTAATTATGGATTGCCAGTCCAAGCTGTTTGAAATTGTTCTTACACTGCGTGCGGCGAGCCGCTTCGCGTGCCTGCTGCACGGCGGGTAGCAGCAACGCAATTAAAATTGCAATGATTGCGATAACCACCAGCAACTCGATCAGGGTAAATGCCTTTCGGCGACGAATGCAGTTCTTCATGACGACGTACTCCAGAGACAAGAAAACGAATGGTGGACTCACGTGTTGAAACAAACGTCACCCCGCAGGCGCACTGCATTCAATTACGAACTCAGTGGTCGCACCGGGCCGAATTCGACACTGCCAAGCTGACAGCATATCGCCACGCGAATACTTGCTCATAGCGATTAAGTGCCAATATTTCAAAAAATTTCACGCCAAACGGTTTTTCTCAGGCTTCCGTTGACAAAATGTTGCGGAACAGCCCGTCCATCGCATGCCACTATGTGAAAGCAACTGTTTTTGGCGTCAACCACTGAGTATTACCAACTCCATCGGGATCAGGCTTGAAAGACGTTCATGATTCGCCTGCTGCACCGCTGTCGAAGGCCGTTGCCGATCATCGCGATCGCGGTGGTCGCCGTCTGGACGGTACTGCCCGTACTAAAATTCGCGGACACCAGTCTACCGATTCGCGGCAATCTGCTGACCACGGTGCCTGTCTTCAATGCATGGACAATCTGGTGGAACGCAGATCGGTTTCTGCATGGGTTCTCCGGCTACTGGGATGCCCCCATTTTTTTTCCGGCGGACAATGCCTTCGCCTTCTCGGAACCGCAGCCGGCAACGCTCATTGTCGCCCCGATCATGTGGCTGACCGGATCGCCGGCGTCCGCGTACAACGCCTACCTGTTGCTGTCGCTCTTTCTGAATGGCATCGTGTCCTTTGTGATCCTGCGGCGGCACGGAGTCAATCGCGGCCTGGCCACGATTGGCGGTGTGATGATGGTCTGGCTGCCGATCAGTCTGCGGCAGTTGGATGTGTTGCAGTTGATCCCCGTCTGGCCACTGCTGTGGGTCTGGGATGTGTTAGCGCGACACGGTCGCGCTCCGTCGTGGCGGACGGGCTTTGAATTCGCAATTGCATTTTCATTTAGCTTCTACACGTGCGTACACCAGACGCTGCTGCTTTCCATTGTCCTGATCGCAACGGTCTGGATACTTCTGGCCGCCATCAGATCGACCCGCTTTTGGTCGATGTCACTGGTTGCCATTGCCAGCGCGGCAATTCCAGTGGCTGTCGTGTTGGTACCACTGCGTCAGACGCTGACGGACAACAATTTCCAAAGGTCTGAAAGAACGGTCACTCGTCTGTCGGCACGAGCGACTGATCTTATTCTGTTGCCCAAAGACGCGCCTTTGCGAGGGGGCAACAGCAAACGCTTTGGCCTGTCGCCGGGGTGGCTGAAGATGATCCTTGCCGGTTGCGGCATCGCCTGGGGCGTGCGTCGTCGAAAACGCCGCCGCTGGGTCTTTTACCTTGCAGCGACGGTGTTGGTCTCCGGTTTACTGGCGCTGGGCCCCAATCTGAAAATCGGGGAACTTCAGCCCTGGTGGACAATTGCAGAATGGTGTCCCGGAGTGCGTCAGGTGCGCAGCGTGTTCCGTTTTACTTATCTGGCACAGATGGCCATCATTCTGCTGTCTGTCATCGGACTTTGGGAATTGTGGCTGCGATTGAAAGTTCGCACCAGACGGTCGATGCTGGCCTCATCTGTCGTTGCGGTCCTTGGGGTTCTGGCCATTGCAGAAGTTCCCGCTCCGCAGCCACACGTCACCGGCGTTCCGGATCTGAATCGTCACGCCGGCTGGACAGGTTTCGTAAAGGAAAATACGCCGCACGGAAAGTCCATCGCCTGCCTGCCGTTTTCGTCCGGAAAACGAGCTGCTGAATTCAGCGTCACGTCGCGGTGGATGTACATGGGAACGTTGCACGGCGTGCCGCTGGTGAATGGATATTCGGGCTTTTTCCCGAAGGCCTATATGAATCTGCGAACTCAGGTCACGGACAACGGCCTGACCGACGAAACCCTGGCGCAGTTGGCGCAAATAGAAGTTCATTTTCTGGTGGTGCAGCGAGGCTACGCGATGCCGCAGTCCTCCGATGACACCGGAAAATCATATGCACTGCGTCTGGTATTCGAAGATCCGGTCGGAGTTGATGTGTACGCACTGGTCAAAAACGACAACGGCTAGAGCAATCCTGTCCACGAATCTTCTGGCCCCTTCGCTGCCAGGACGTCACCTTGCCGTATGGACGTCGATGTCTCGACGTCACTGAATCCGCAGGCCGGTCGGCAGCGACTCGCCAAATACCAGACCTGCTTCGTCGCTCTTGAGTTCTCCGCCGTGGCGAACAAGAGTCACGAAATGGTCAGGGGCTCCGGCGGACTCCATTTCTTTGACAACCGCGGCCCGCACATCGTCCGAGATGTCTCGAAAGCGGTCGTCGGTGCGACGAGACAATTGCATCAGAGCGAGCTGCGTGACGGAATCCTGCACGTCGGCTAAATCAATCAACGATTCGATCCAGTTTTCCGCCTCGGTCGTCGGCAGCACCGTGTTCAACGGTCCGTACACGGGCACTCGGGCTCCGATTCTTCCCACCGACCAGATGAGCCCCGAGCGAATGGGTTCGAACGTCGGTCGGGGCAGAAAGTTCAGAGCAATACGGCCCAGTTCCATTCGAGTCGACCGATCCAGCAATTCCATCGATGCGAGCATCCGCCAGATCTCTGATTCTTCATGACTGCCGGAAGCGTAGTCGGCTCCCTTACCCCGTCCCGATTTAACCTGTCGGTGCTTTTGCCGAATCAATGCGATCACCGATGACGTTAATTCATTCTGTGTCCCGCGACTGATGCCGCCCGCAATTCTGCGGCACAAAATTCTCCATTCCGTACGCGTGTTCGCGCTGGCGTGAACCAGTTTTCCCTGAGTGACTTTCAGTGTCTGCTCGACCCGCCAGTCATCTGCGGCCATGCCAAAGCCCGGCCGCAATCCAAACCCCAGAAGATTCAGCCACCGCGCTTCGTGGGCAGAACTGCGTTTTCGGCCGGCGGCAGATTCGATCAGATTACCCCAGATACTTCGCAGCAACGATGGTGGCCAGTCCGCGCGACTCATCGAAATATCACGGCCAATCCGCCGTGGCAGTCCGTCCGGCTTTTCCGTGCCGGCGGTCGAGTAGACCGACGAAAGAATCCCGTCGACACTGTCCAGCGTTGCCTGATCCACGATACCCGCCTGTTCTGCGGCGCCGGTGTGCACTTCGCGATCGGTTTCGGTGGACGATCGGACGTCAAACTGAAGTTGCCAGCGACGGTCGCCGTTAACCTGTTTGCACCACATCTCGAGCGTGCCGATTTCCGTAAGCCGCGCCGACAGTCGTGCGGTCACAATGTCAGTGTGGTCCTTTTTTCGCGTCTGCAGAACGGTACGAATCGGCGGCAGAGCGTGCAACTGTTCTTCGTTGACCTCATACAGTTCGCCGGCCCTGTCGGTCAGACGTGTGCCGGAAACGAAAATGGGAAACTGCACCGGTTCCGATGTGCGTATCTGGAAGTCCCGTTCGATTTCAACAGGTTCGCTGCCTGGTTCAATGCCGGCTGGCACCAGACACAGGGCCGACGTCTGTCCGCGATTGTCTTCAATGCCCACGTAATACGTCCGTGCCAGACCCGCAACAATTTTGACGCCAATGCCGCGACGTACCATGCCAAACGACGCAGCACCGTGAGCAACCGCAAGGTCCAGTCGTTCGTTCCGCAGAATCTGAGGTGTCCAGCCTTCGTTCGAATGACTGAACCATGACATCAGCGCAGCAATCAGCCGAGCCTGTAGAATCGATGATGCAAAGAAGCCCCCGTTGAACAGAACCACGTCTGGCCGCGCAGAGCCCGCGACACCGTCCGTCGATACGATGTCGTCGGCGTGCGACTTCAGGAACGCAGCAAGATACTTCGTGATCGCCGCATCCGCGGCATAGGGCAGACCGAATTCCTGAAACCCTGACTGACGGCTCTGCGGTTTTTCGTCGAATTCTGCAGCAGGTAGAAAACCATCGACCAGCAGTTGCACGACTTCATCGCGACGGACGGTCACCTGCACGCCGCCACCGATCAGTTTTGATCCGCTGCCGGGAAGGGCAATCGTGAATTCCTCTGGCGCGTCTTCCTGCAGCAGGGTTTCCTTGACGTGGCGGCAGGTGGGAACCAGCACACTCCACTGGCGAGGCTGCAGCTTGCCATCTCCCATCAACAGCTTTTCGACGTGGCAGGCGAGGGCCAGATCCAGATTGTCTCCCCCCAGCATCAAATGATTGCCAACGGCGATGCGGTGGAAGCGAATCTTGCCGTCGTCGCCCGGGCGGACGTGGATCAACGTAAAGTCGGACGTTCCACCGCCGATATCACAGACCAGGATCTTCTGTCCTGGAACGACGTGCTGCTCCCAGTCATCGCGATGGGCATTCACCCATGAATAGAACGCCGCCTGCGGTTCTTCGATCAGCACGATACGAGGAAGTCCGGCGCTGCGGGCGGCCGCCACAGTCAGTTCACGGGCGACTTCGTCAAACGACGCCGGAATCGTAATCACGACGTCCTGTTGGGCGAGTGGTTCGTCAGCATGAAGATGATCCCACGCGGACCGGATATGCCGCAGATAGCAGGAACTGACTTCCACCGGCGACAGGCTCTCCGCATCCGCCGCTCCGTGCCATGGCAACAAGGTGGCTCGACGATCGACGCCGGAATGACACAGCCACGACTTGGCCGATTCAATCATGCGTCCGGGATTCGCCCGACCGAATTCCCGAGCAAACACGCCGACGCCGAAATCCGGTTCCTTATTACTCCATGGTAACTTCAAGGCAGACGCCGTACCGTCGGTTTCGGGTGGCTGATAATGAAACGATGGCAACGTCTGACGGCGTTCCACTGCTCCCGGAGCGACCAGTTGAGGAATCGCAAAAGTCTGAATCTGCCAGTCGTCCTGCCACGTGTCGACGAAGCCGACGGCCGAATTTGTGGTGCCCAGATCGATACCGACGACGTAACGACTGCGGTCGTTTGCTTCTTTCGAATTTGAGTTTGCTGCGGCAGTCACAGTCTTCACACCTCCGCGTCATCACGGACGCTGAATTCCAGTTTCCACCGTTCACCCGTTGCCGTATGAACGCAACACAGCTCAAAGATGCCCAACTCTGTGATCCGCGACTGAAAGCGAACAGGCACATACTCGTCGCCTGCGTCCGAGTCAGTCTGCAGTGTTGCCTCCATCGAATCCGTTTCCACAAGTTCATCCGCGGACCAGCGAGCCAACCTGTCACCCGGTGCGTCGTGTGTGCGACTGGAGGAACTGAAGATGCGAAACCTTGCCGCTGCGCCCACCACCAGGCCAATTTCTTCCGATGGCACGTCAGCTGCCGTTCCTTCTTCCATGCCATGAGACACGACGCACAATGCCGACATCGGTCGCGGTGCACCCGGGATCGCCAGGCCGGCGGTTTCGATGCCCACGTAATAAGACCGAGGAGTGCCGCCACGAATTCGGATGCCGCCACGCTGGCTGGTCCATGCATAATACGCGGCTCCGCGACCGACGGCGTAGTCAAGATCATGCGCACCGGCAAGGATCTGCGGCGCAGCTTCGCCGTACCAATCGGCAAGTTGATCCAGCAACGCCTGCTGCAGCCGGTCTGACTTAAAGACACCGCCGTTGAACAGCAGATGAGTCGGTGCAGGCGCTTCTGCGGCACCTTCGTCTGTCTGTCGTTGCAGGAAAGCGGCAAGGTGACGAGTGATCGCCGTGTCCGCTTCGTACGGCAGACCAATTTCCTGAAAGCCGGACGCCCGCTGCCGTGACGGTTGATCGGTGATGCCGCACTTCGCAAAGAATCCGTCGACCAGCATGCGTGCCACGTCTTCTCGGTTCACTTCGACAGAAACACTGCCGCCGATCAGTCGGCTGCCTCGCCCCGCCACAGAAATCGTCTGCGTCTCAGGGCCGTCGGCTGCCAACAGCGTTTCTTTGGCCGCACGACAGGAGTGCCACAGCGACACCGACTGCCACGGGTCCAGATCAGTTCCCTTTTCGCGGAACAGTTCTGACACGTGGTACGCCAGAGCGAGGTCCATGTTGTCACCACCGACCAGCAGGTGATTCCCAACGGCCTGCCGCCGCAATTGCAGTTCACCTTCTTCTTCAGTTGCAGCAACGAGTGTCAGGTCGGTCGTGCCGCCGCCGACATCACAAACCAGCAAACGGTCTCCTGCCGCCAGAGATGTTCGCCAGTCGTCTCCCGACGCGGAAAGCCACGCGTAGGTGGCAGCCTGAGGTTCTTCCAGCAGCACCAGCGATTCAGGAAGCCCGGCCGCCAACGCCGTCTCACGAGTCAGTTCGCGTGCACTGGCATCAAACGAGGCCGGCACCGTCAGCACGATCTGCTGCTGTGCAATCGGCGCGTCCGGGAATGCTTGAGCCCATGCTGCGACCAGGTGTTCCAGATATCGCTGAGAGGCCAGCACCGGCGAAATCTTTGCCACATTGTCCGGCGCTTTCCAGGGCAGGATTGGCTGATGACGGTCGACGCGACTGTGACACAGCCACGACTTAGCCGTGCCAACAGTGCGATCGGGATTCTCCGACGACTGTGATCGCGCGACTTCACCGACCGCGAAATGACAATTCTCTGACCACGGCAAATCAAACTCGTGCGATTCCACTTCGCCACTGCGTGCCAGGTACAAAAACGACGGCAGCGAATTACGACGTTCGATGGTTTGTGGGGCCACGAGCTGAGGGATCGGCAACAACTCCACCTGCGGAGTGTCCGATTCCAGCGAGGCAAAGGCCAGCACACTGTTGGTCGTGCCAAGGTCAATTCCGATGGCGTATTTGGCGGACATTATGTGTGGGCGAGCAAAACAGGGGTCGGGAGTCTTTTTCGGATGAACAGCACTTGATCAGGTTTCGTCCCGGGCCGAGAAAGACTCCCGACCCTCTGACGATTCCGCGACTTCAACCGACCTCAACTTCGGCCGGGGCAATCACGTCAATGGACTGGAAACTACCGCTCCACGTGGGCAACTCACTGCGAGTCGCCTGCCATCCGTGATGCGTCAACGTTCCCGACGTCTGTTCGGGACCGGTTTCGCCGATCAGTCGCAGCCGACCATTGGCCGCACCGTCGCTCAGATCAACCGCGCTGCCTTCGGGCTGATCAATAACAGCGGCGATCGCGAACACTCGATCAAGGACAGTTCGACTGTCGCGATGAATATCACGCACGGCGGCTCCAATCTGAGCGTCGGCATAATCGTCGATCGGTTCCATCAGAAAGTCCACCAACCGTGCCTCGCGCTGCAGCGCGGCCAGCAGCGTGACCGCATCATTACGAACAGCAGGCGCGGGCTCTGGTTCAGCGACTGGTTGCTCGGTGATTTTTTCTGCGGCCGCACCAGAAACGAGTTCGGCCAGTTGCCGCGCCAGTTCACCGTTTGTCAGGACACGCCATGCCAGACTTAACCGTCCCATCTGTTGTACCTTCCAGATCACGTCTGAATCAAAATGTAATTGGGGAGCGGGATTGTGACATCCCACGCCCAATTCTCAAGGATTGATGGCTGCCGTGCCGCAGACGGACGGGTCTCTCGCGAATGAGCGGCGGGGGTGGTGATTCACGGGACACGTTTCCGATCGTCGGGAATCCTTCAGGAGCCAGCAGACGCCATCAGCGACTCCCGCCTCCGGGCTTGCCCCGAATGGCGTGGACTTAAGGCGGAAAGGTTGAAGAAGTGAGACTGGGGTTGCGGAAAACGACCTCCTCGTTGCAAATCGGATCGGATTGAAACATTCACCAATGCAAGCAAGGAGGCCTGCCGTG